>DASSQE010000164.1:0-7284 GCA_035702645.1 Gaiellaceae bacterium | reverse complement strand
GGCAGGGCCGACGGTCAGATGTACGCGACCAAGCGGGACACCGCGGACGACATGCTGCTCTGGCGGCGAGGGATCGACGCCGGCGTCGTTCGCGACGTCGAGACCGCACTCGAGCGCAACGAGCTGGTCGTCGTGTACCAGCCGATCATCGACCTCAAGTCCGGCCGGCCGCACGCCGCCGAGGCCCTCGTCCGACGTCTGCTCCCGGACCGGTCGCTCATCCCCCCCGCCGAGTTCGTCCCCCACGTCGAGCGAACACCGGTCGTCCGGGAGCTCACATTCCTCGTGGTGGCAGACGCTCTCCGCTGCGCTCAGGGGTGGGCGGAGGAGGGTCACGAGCTGGCCGTCTCGGTGAACGTTCCCTACCGGCTCCTGGACGACCCGCTCTTCGCAGAGGGTCTCGGCGGTCTCCTCAAGGCGTCGGGGGTCGCGGCCGAGCGCCTGACGCTCGAGGTCGTCCCCGCCGGGCCGGGCGCGGGCGCGCAGCTCGACGCGGACCTGCTCGCGAACCTGGCGCTGCTCGGGGTGCGCCTGTCGTTGGACGACGGCGGCCGCGCGGCGTCGTTCGCAGCGCTCCGCGTCCTCCCCCTCGACGAGCTGAAGATCGACGCGGCCTTCGTGCACGGCGTCGGCCGGAGCCCGACCGATGCGGCTCTCGTGCGCGGCATGATCGACATCGGCCACGCCCTCGGCCTGAAGGTGGTCGCCGAAGGAGTGGAGACGAGGGAGGCGTGGACCAGCCTCGGGCAGTGGGGCTGCGACTACGCCCAGGGCTTCTACGTCGCCGGGCCCGGCCCCGCGACCGAGCTCACTGACTGGCTCGCCGTCAGCTGGCCGCAGGTCGCCTAAGCACTGTCGGTTCCACCGCCGCCCGGCTTCCAGAGCGGCTCCTCACGGCCGTCGAGCGCGTTCGCCGCGCGCGCCAGGACGAAGAAGAGGTCGGAGAGCCGGTTCAGGTACCGGAGCGTCAACGGGCTCACCGACACGGATTGCGCCGCCGCCAGCGCCTCGCGTTCCGCGCGCCGGCAGACGGTGCGCGCGACGTGAAGGCTTGCGGCTGCGTCGCTCCCGCCGGGGAGGACGAAGCTCTTGAGATCGGGCAGGCCGGCGTTGAAGTGGTCGCAGTCGCGCTCGAGCGCGTCGACCTGCTCCTGCGTGAGGCGCAGCCTCCCCTCTCGCTCGAGAGGCACGGAGAGGTCGGCACCGAGGTCGAAGAGCTCGTTCTGGACCCGTCCGAGCACCTCCCGGATCTCGGCCGGGCACTCTCCGGCGAGCACCGCTCCGACGGCCGCGTTCGTCTCGTCCACCGTCCCGTAGGCCGCGATTCGCGGATCGAGCTTCGACACGCGCGAGCCGTCTCCGAGCGACGTCTCACCCTGGTCGCCGCCGCGCGTGTAGATCTTCGTCAGCCGGACCGGCTCGTCCCGCTTCCTCATGCGTAGACAATACGGCCGTGATCAGGCGCGCACGACCAGAGGACGCTCCGGCGATCGCGACGCTCTTCCGCCGCTCGTTCGGCACGCTGAGCTTCCTCCCCGTCGTCCACACGCCCGAGGAGTACCTCCGGCACGTCGGGCACCTGATCCGCGAGCACGAGCTATGGGTGTTCGAGGTCGACGACGACATCCTCGGGTTCGCGAGCCTCGACGACGGCGAGCTCTCGAATCTGTACGTCGAGCCGGACGTCATCGGGCAGGGGATCGGGAGCATGCTGCTCGACCACGCGAAAGCGCGGCGGCCCGACGGGTTCCGGCTCTGGGTGTTCCAGGAGAACGAGCGCGCACGGGCCTTCTACGAGCGGCGCGGCTGCACGCTCGTCGAGCTGACAGACGGGAGCGACAACGAGCAGGGCGCCCCCGACGCCCTCTACCAGTGGAGGCCGACGCGTGAGGGGCGAGCGTCAGGAGATCTGAGCTGAGGGCTCCTCGCGCACTTGTCGTCCCAGGATCGAGCGGGCGATGACGAGGCGCTGGATCTCGCTCGTCCCCTCGTAGATCTCCGTCACCTTGGCATCGCGGTAGAAGCGCTCCACCGGGTACTCCTTCGTGTACCCCACCCCGCCGAGGATCTGGATCGCCTCCGCGGTCTGGCGGCGCGCCATCTCCGAGGCGAAGAGCTTCGCCTTCGCCCCCTCGGCCGTATGCGGGAACCCCTGCTGCTTCAGCCACGCAGCGCGGTACGTGAGCAGGCGGGCCGCGTCGATCTCGGTGGCCATGTCCGCGAGCTTCCACTGAATCGCCTGGAAGTCCGCGATCCGGCGGCCGAACTGCTCGCGGCCGAGCGCGTAGGAACGGGCGACGTCGAACGCTCCCTGGGCGATGCCGAGTGCCTGGGCGGCGATCCCGATCCGGCCGCCGTCGAGCGTCGCCATGGCGACGCGGAAACCGCGGCCCTCGTCGTGGAGCAGCCGGTCGCGGCCCACCCGCGCGCCCTCGATCGCGATGTCGGACGTCGTCGACGAGTTGAGCCCGAGCTTCTCCTCCTCGCGCGTGACGCGGATCTGGTCGCCGTCGAGGACGAAGCACGAGATCCCGCGCGCCCCTGCGGTTGCAGGGTCGGTGCGCGCGAAGAGGACGATCGTGCCGCCGCAGGCGCCGTTCGTGATCCATTGCTTCGAGCCGGTGATGACCCACGCGTCATCGCCGTCCGGGACGGCGGTGGTGCGGAGCGAGCCGGCGTCCGAGCCCGAGCCCGACTCGGTGAGCGCGAACGCCCCGATCCGCACTCCGCTCGCGAGGGGAGGCACGAATCGTTCTTTCTGCTCCTGCGTGCCGAAGGTGAGGATCGGCAGCGTGACCGCGCTCGTGTGGACCGCGACGGTCACCCCCACTCCCGCGTCCGCGCGCGAGAGCTCCTCCAGGACGAGCACGTAGGAGAGGAAGTCGAAGCCCGCACCGCCGAGCTTCTCCGGCACGCACACGCCCATCAACCCGAGCTCCCCGAGCTTGGGGAAGAGGTCGGCCGGGAAGCGATGCTCGCGGTCCCATGCCCCCGCGTTCGGAACGATCTCGGCCTCGGCCAGCTCGCGGGTGAGCCGCTGGATCTCGCGCTGCTCCGCGGTGAGCTCGAAGTCCATCGGCAGGACTATGTCAGCCGTCGTCGCCGCGCACGCGCCGGTACGTGCGGGCGGCGCGGCGCCGCCCAGCCGTCCGGAGACCGCTCGGCGTCAGCAGGTGGCGCATGCGCCCCGGCCGCAGCTCGGCGCAGAGCACGGCGGACGCCGCGGGGCCGCGCTCCCCGTAGTGGACGCCTTCGGGCTGGAACGCAGGTGCCGCGCGCCAGCCCTCAGGAGTGAGCTCGTACGCCTCCGACTCCTCGAGGAAGAAGCCCGCGCGCGCGAAGAGCCCGGTCCAGCCGCGCTCGTCGTCCTGACGGAACCAGCCGTGCTCACCCGGCTCCCCGAGCGGGACCGTGACGAGCAAGCTCCCGTCGCCGCGGAGGACGCGTCCGAGCTCGCGAAGTGCCGCCTGGCGCGGGTCTCCCTCAGCGCCGCCGGCATCTTCGACGTCGAGGCCGTAGAGCGTGTTGTCCGCGCCTACGTGCTCGAGTGTCGAGACGAGCAGGGCCTGGTCGAAAGAGCCGTCGCCGAACGGGAGCGCGCGCACGTCGGCCTCGACCACCTCCATGCCGTCGACCTCTCGGGTCGCCAGGTCGACTCCGACGAGCTCGACGCCCGACCGGAGGAGCCCGCCGAGGTACGCGGTCTCGGCGAACGCGTAGCCGACTTCGAGCACGCGCCCGGCAGGTCGGAGGCGGGAGAGCACCCAGGGGATCTCGACCACGCGCTCGTCCGTCCCGGGAGGCGCCTGCAGCCAGCGGATGCGCTCACCCGCTGCGCGCGCGCCGAGCCCGAGTGCCACCGCGTCGTCGAGCTCCCGGACCCGGACGTGCTCGTCGCTCGAGGCCAGCTCGTGGATCAGCGTCGCCCGGGAGAGCGTCCCGGCTGCGAGCTTCGCGAGCGACCGCTCCCGCGCCTCGTCGTCGGGCGGACGCCGCAGGATCAGCCGAAACGCGGCGTCGACGAACGCGTCGTCCTCTCCCTCGTGCGCGTCGAGCTCCGCGGCCAGCCGCTCGTCCACGATCAGCCGTAGTCGTAGAACCCGCGGCCCGTCTTGCGACCGAGCCGACCGGCGGCCACGTAGCGGCGGAGGAGCGGGCACGGCGCGTACTTCGGGTTCCCGAGCCCGTCGTGGAGGACGTCCATGATCGCGACGCACGTGTCCAGGCCGATCAGGTCGGCGAGCGCGAGCGGCCCCAGCGGGTGCGCGAACCCGAGCTTCGCGATCGTGTCGATCGCCTCCGGCTCGGCTACACCCTCCATCACCGCATACGCCGCCTCGTTCACGAACGGCATGAGGATGCGATTGGAGACGAAGCCCGGGAAGTCCCGCGCCTCGGCGGGCGTCTTGCCGAGGTCGCGCGCGAGCGCGACGATCGCCTCCGCCGTCTCGTCGGAGGTCTGCTCCGCACGGATCACCTCGACGAGGCCGAGCACGGGCACGGGGTTGAAGAAGTGCATCCCGACGACCTGCGCGGGGCGCGAGGTCGCCGCCGCGAGCGACGTGATCGGGATCGAGGAGGTGTTCGAGGCGAGGATCGCCTCCGAGGGGAGCAGTGCGTCGGCGCGACGGAAGAGATCCTCCTTCACGGTCGCGTCCTCGACGACGGCCTCGATCATCAGATCGGCGGCCACGAGGTCGTCGGCCGGGACGATCCGCTCGAGCACCTCATCCGGCGCAGCGCCCCCCTTCTCGGCGAGCTTCGTCAGGCTCCGCTCGACCGTCGAGAGCGCGCGGTCGACGGCTCCCGGCAGCGAGTCGTGGAGCGATACGTGCCGGCCCGACGCCGCCACGACCTGCGCGATACCGCCGCCCATCTGGCCTGCGCCGACGACCAGCACATGCCCGAATCTCGCGTCCCCGTCCGCTGCCACGGGGGTGAGTCTAGGGCCGCGGGCTCCCGGGAAGCTCCGGGCGCACGCCCCTGCGACGCCGGCTCAGAGCCCAGAGCAGCACGATCCCGAGGAAGACGAGCCCGACGACGACCTTGATCCCCGAGCCCTTCGGCTCGCTGGCGATGACGACCAGCCGCCCAGGATTGGCGAGGCTGGCACCGGTCGCGACCCAGCGCCCGTCCGGCGTCTTCGTCAGGAAGAGGCCGATGTCTTCGTTCTGCTTCGGTGTCACGTCGCAGTCCGTCCCGGACGGAGTCCACACGACGACGTGTTTCGGTGGGCCGCCCTTGACGTTCTGGTCGACGTCGATCGTGAGCACGCGCTGCGGCAGTCCGCGGAGCTCTCCACGACGCACCGCGATCACCCGCCCGACGACGGCCGCGTCCGCAGCCGCGAGCCGCTGCGGAAGCGTGCTCACGTCGGGTTTCGGGCAGGCGGCGCCGGCCCCGCCTGCGAGGACGAGGGCTGCGACCAGGCCGATGAGCAGAGAGCGGGTCAGACCTCGATCAGCAGGGCGTCGCCCTGGCCTCCGCCCGAGCAGATGGCGGCGAGGCCGAGCCCACCTCCCTGCCGGCGGAGCTCGTGGACCATCGTCGCGACGATCCGGCCGCCCGAGGCGCCGATCGGATGCCCGAGCGCGACCGCGCCGCCGTTGACGTTCACGATCTCCTCGTCGGCGCCGAGCATCCGCGTCGAGTTCTTGGCGACTGAAGCGAACGCCTCGTTGATCTCGACGCGCTTCACGTCGTCGATGGTGTTCCCCGCCGCCGCCAGCGCGCGCTCTCCCGCTCGTGCCGGAGTGCGGGCGAGATACGCGTAGTCGTCGGCGACGTACGCCTGCGAGAGGATCGTCGCCAACGGCTCGAGGCCGCGGCGCTTCGCGAACTCCTCCGAGCACACGACCACGCACGACGCTCCGTCGTTCACACCGGGCGCGTTCCCCGCCGTCGTCGTGCCTTCCGGGTCGAAGACCGGCTGCAGAGCTGCGAGCTTCTCGAGCGTCGTGTCCCTGCGGATGCCCTCGTCCGCGGTCACCTCGCCCACCGGCACGATCTCGTCGGCGAACCGACCCTCATCCTGTGCCGCGGCGGCCCGGTGCTGCGAGCGAAACGCCCACTCGTCCTGCTCCTCGCGCGTTATTCCCAGCTCGCGGGAGACCAAGGAGGCTTGCTGGACCATGTGCAGTCCGTCGAAGGTCGAGGTGAGGCCGTCGAAGACCATGTGGTCGACGAGCTCCCCGTTCCCCAGCCGGTAGCCGAACCGGGCCTTGGGAAGGAGGTAGGGCGCGTTCGACATCGACTCCATGCCGCCCGTCACGACGAGCTCGTGCCCGCCGGAGCGGATCATGAGGTCGGCGATCTCGATCGCCCGGATCGACGAGGCGCACACCTTGTTGATCGTGTCGGCGGGAGTCTCCTTCGGCATCCCGGCGCCGACCGCGGCCTGGCGCGCGGGCGCCTGGCCGGCTCCAGCCTGCAGCACCTGGCCCATGACGGCGTACTCGGGCTCGTCCGGCTCGAGGCCTGCGCGGTCGAGAGCGGCGCGGATGGCGATCGCCCCGAGCTCCGTCGCCGGGAGACGTGCGAGGCCGCCTCCGAGGCGGCCGAATGGAGTGCGGACCGCAGCCACGATCACCGAGCGAGACACGCGATCAGCCTAGCGGGAGACTCCTGGCACACTCGCCGGCGTGCGCGTGCTCATGGTCGACAACTACGACTCGTTCACCTACAACCTCGTCCACCTGCTGGAGGAGCTCGGCGCCGACGTCGACGTCGACGTCCGGCGGAACGACGAGGTCGACGTCGCTCGAGCCAAGGCCCTCTCACCCGACCGGCTGGTCGTCTCACCCGGCCCCGGGCGCCCTGCGGGAGCCGGGAGCTCGGTCGAGCTCATCCGCGCACTCGGACCGAGCACACCGACGCTCGGCGTCTGCCTCGGCCACCAGGCAGTCGTCGAGGCGTTCGGCGGAGACGTCGGCCCGGCGCGCGCGCTCCTGCACGGGAAGGCGAGCGTGATCGAGCACGACGGACGCGGGATCTTCTCGGGCCTCCCGCGAGAGCTCGCGGTCGGTCGCTACCACTCGCTCGCGGCGACCCGTGTGCCCGACGAGCTCGAGGTCACCGCACGCGCCCGGGACGGCGAGGTGATGGCCGTTCGACATCGGACGCACCCCATCGAGGGCGTCCAGTTCCATCCGGAGAGCGTCCTCACGCCGGACGGGCGAGCGCTGCTCGCGAACTTCCTCGCGACGCGCTGACCGCCGACGGGCTCACTCCGCACCTCCTGCGCGGAGAGGCGATCCTGCGCGCGCTAGAAAAACCGCCCTCAAG
>DASSQE010000163.1:0-8856 GCA_035702645.1 Gaiellaceae bacterium | reverse complement strand
GTTCACGCACCTCGAGCTCGAGCCGCTCGAGCTCCTCGCGGACTTCTTGCGCACGCGAGGACGGGCCGACGAGGCCGCGGTCTACGACGCGCGTCTCATCGAGCTCGTCCCCGAGCTCGTCCAGCCGGGGTCGCGCGAGTCGGGCTTCGCGCGGGCCCAGTAGCCGCGAGCCGCACGGCGCGATCAGGCGCCGCTCACCAATACCGAGCGGATCGCCTGCGACGACTCCTCGTCCGGCGACTCGGAGATGACCGTCGCCGGCCTCTCGAAGCGGTCGAGGGCCTCGCGTAGCGGGTCCGCACGCAACGTCCCCTCGCCGTACGGCAGGTGCTTCGTCTCGTTGCGGTTGGCGAACGCGATGTCCGAGAAGTGAATGTGGAACGGAGCGCCCGGGGGAAGCACCCCGTCGGCGCTCTCGAGCGCCTCGGTGAACGGCTCTGCGGCGAGGAACGCTCCGTCGCTCGTAGCGTGCATGTGCGCGAAGTCGAGGACGGGCCGCACCCAGCCGGTGCGCCCTGAGATCTCCACGACATCGTGCACGGAGCCGAGATCCCTCACCCGGCCCATGACCTCGATGCCGAACGGCACGGCTCGATCCTTCCCCTCGAGCCGCGAGCGAAGCGTGCCGAGCTGCTCGACCACCGCGTCGATCGCGTCCTCGCGGGACCGACCGAGGAGGAACCCGGGGTGAAACACGACGAGCTCCGCTCCGCACGCCGCCGCGATGCCGGCGCTTCGGTCGAGAGCGCCGACCGCCGACGAGAACTTCCGACCCGAGGTCTCGAGGTGGCCCATGAACCCGAAGAGGGGAGCGTGGACGGAAAGCGCGACATCGAGCTCGCGTGCCAGCTCTCCGAGTCGCTCTGCGAACGGGTAGTCCATCCAGAACCCGCTCTCGAAGTCGATCTCGCATGCGGTGTACTCGCGCTCACGGATCAGCTCGAGCGCTTTCTCGGGCGACTCACGGGACGGCATGCGGGCGGGTCCGACGCGGATCCGGGCCATAGGGGCAGCGTAGACGCCCGCGGTGCCACTCCCTCCGACTCCGTCCGACCCCGTCCGTACGCTCGAAAACGTGCCCGTGCAGCCCACTCGCATCGATCTTCTCGAGCTCGACATCGATCTCCGCCTGACCGATCTCTGGCGCGAGGCGGTGGACGTCGCGGACTGGAATCTCGAGGTCGTCGCCGCGTTCATCCGCGCCGCGTACGGCAAGGGCTACTGCGACGCGCTCACGGAGGAGTCCCCCGGGGCGCTCTGCGTCGACCACGGCTACCGCATGCCCGACCGGCGCGCGCCCGCAGCCAGCGAGCGGTAGTCGAACGCCAGTCGATGAGCGCGCGCCTTGCGCGTTTCCGCCGTGTTCGGCGGGGCTAGACTTCTCGCGTGGCCAGGAAAGCAAGCCCGGCGCGGCTCGTGATCGCGCTCGCGGTCGCTGGCGCACTCGCGATCTTCCTCGTCTATACCTCGATCGCCGGCGGCGGGAATCCGTCGCTCTCGCCGAGCCAGCTGACGGGTCACACCGGCCGTGTCCAGCTCGCCGGGATGGTCATCGGGCCGGTGACCGGCGATGCGCACGCCGGAGGCCTCCACTTCCGCCTCCGTGACATCGGCGGCAAGTCGACGACCAAGGTTCCGGTGCGCTACACGGGCAGCGTCCCGGATCTCTTCAAGGTGGGACGCCACATCGTCGTCGACGGGCAGCTCCGCCGCGGCACGTTCGTCGCAGTGCCGGGCTCGCTGATCACGAAGTGCCCGTCGAAGTACGCGCCGAAGTCGAGCGGCTCGGCGTAGCGGCACACCATGCCCGAGCTGGGTCGCGCTGCTCTCGTCGTCACGCTGGGCCTCACCGTCTACGCGCTCGTCGCCGGCATCGCGGCTGCGCATCTGGGTAGACGGCGCCTCGCCGCCTCGGCGCAGAACGCCCTCGTCGCCGCGTTCTTCTCGACACTGGCCGCTGCGATCGTGCTGCTCTCGGCACTGCTGCGCCACGACTTCTCCTTCGCGTACGTCGCGCAGACCACGAGCAGAGAGCTTCCAACGCCGTACAAGATCTCGGCCTTCTGGGGCGGCCAGGCGGGCTCCCTCCTGCTCTGGCTGCTCGTGCTGACCGGCTTCGGCGCGGTCGCCGTGCGCCTCAACCGCGCCTGGGCAAGGGACCTGATCGTCTGGGTCGTCCCCGTCTTCGCCGCCGTCGCGACGTTCTTCGCGTTCCTCGTCGTCGCCGTCGCCAGCCCGTTCGTCACCCAGGCGGCGCCTCTCGACGGCGCGGGCATGAACCCGAGCCTCCAGAACCCGTACATGCTCGCGCATCCGCCGCTCCTCTACCTCGGGTACGTCGGGCTCACCGTCCCCTTCGCCTTCGCGATGGCCGCGCTCGCGTCCGGCCGGACGGACGAACGGTGGCTGATCGCGACGCGCCGCTGGACGCTCTTCGCCTGGACGGCGCTCGGCATCGGCCAGCTCCTCGGAGCCCACTGGGCATACGTGGAGGTCGGCTGGGGCGGCTACTACGCCTGGGACCCGGTCGAGAACGCAGCGCTGATGCCGTGGCTGGCGGCGACCGCGTTCCTCCACTCGGTGATGATCCAGGAGAAGCGCGGGATGCTGAAGGTCTGGAACATGGTCCTCGTCATCCTCGCGTTCTCGCTCTCGCTCTTCGGGACCTTCCTGACGAGGTCGGGCGTCGTGAACTCGATCCACTCCTTCACGGAGAGCTCGATCGGGCCTTGGTTCCTCGGGTTCATCGCAGTCGTCGTCGCCGCCTCGCTCACGCTCCTCTTCTTGCGGCTGCCGTTGCTCCGCTCGCCGACGCGCCTCGAATCGCCGATCTCCCGTGAGGCAGCGTTCCTCTACAACAACCTGCTGCTGCTGGCGCTCTGCCTGACGATTCTCTGGGGCGTGGTCTATCCGCTCCTCTCGGACGCGGTCCGCGGCGAATCGGTGGTCCTCGGCCGGCCGTACTTCGACTTCTTCCTCCGGATCTTCGGGCTCCCGCTCCTTCTGCTGATGGGAATCGGCCCGCTCATCGCGTGGCGGCGCGCATCGCTCGCGAGTCTCGCGACGACCTTCCGCTGGCCGACGGCGATCGCGCTCGGGACGGGCATCGTCCTCCTCTTCCTGGGTGCGGGGAGCTCGATCCCCGGGCTCGTCGCCTACACGTTCTCGGCGTTCGTCCTGGCGACGATCGCTCTCGAGTTCGCGCGCGGCACGCGTGCGCGAAAGGCGCTCGGGTCGGGATCCTGGCTCGGCGCGTTCACCTCGCTGATCGCGCGGAACCGGCGGCGCTACGGCGGTTACGTGGTGCACGCGGCGATCGTTCTGCTCGCGCTCGGTGTCGCCGGCTCGAGCGCGTTCGGCTCGGTTGCAGAGGCGAAGCTCCGTCCCGGGCAGTCGATGTCGATCGGGAGCTACCACCTGCGGTATCGCTCTCTCTCGCAGCACCAGGTCTCGAATGCGACCGAGATCAGGGCCAACCTCGACGTCACCCACCGCGGCCACGACATCGGGACGCTCCGCGCCGGGAAGAACGCGTACACGGTCGAGCAGCAGGTCTCGAACGAGGTCGGTATCAGAAGCGACCCGCTGACGGGCGAGGACCTCTTCGTCATCGCCGACCAGATCGACCCGAACGGGACCGTCTACTTCCGCGTGTTCGTTAAGCCGCTCGTGAACCTCATCTGGATCGCGGGGCTCGTCTTCCTCCTCGGGTCGCTGATCACGCTCTGGCCGGACGGTCGCGAGCAGCGCCGGCTCATCGCCCGCGCGAGCGAAGTCGCCGTCCCGGCCACGCGTTGACGCTGGCGCTCGTCCTCGCCGCGGCGCTCGCGGTCGTCTGTGTGCTCCTCGTCGCTCTCCCGTTCCTCCGGGAGCCCGAGCCCGACTCCGACACGCTGGACGAGGTCGACGAGGCGGAGCGTCGACGGCTGGAGCTCCTCGAGGAGCGGGATCGTGCGCTCGCGGCGCTGAAGGAGCTCGAGTTCGACCACCGCACGGGGACGGTGTCCGACGAGGACTATCGCGCCCTCGTCGGCCCACTGCGGCGAGAGGCGGCGCGGGCTCTGCTGGCGCTCGAGGAGCGCCCGATGGAGCATCCAGGGAAGGGACGTCCGACCGCGGAGCGAACCTCGAAGGGATGACTCCGGGCCGGGGACCCCTCGTCGCCGCCGCACTGGCGCTCGCTCTGGTCCTCGCCGCTCCCGCAGCAGGCGACTCGATCGGAAGCCAGAAGGTGGCCGTCGACGCGCACATCGCCGATCTCCAGAGCCGGATCGACGCCTCCCGTCGCAGCGAGGGCGTCCTCACGACGCAGCTCTCGGAGGTCGGCGCCGAGCTTCGCTCCGCGCAGGCTGCTGTCGACACTGCTCAGGCGACGCTGGACGACCTCGAGGGCCGGCTCGCTTCCCAGCGCGCGGTGCTCGCACGCCTGAACACCCGTCTGCACGCTCAGACCCTCCGGCTCGACAGGCTTCGCGCGCAGTACGCCCGCGCCGTCGCTGTCCTGGAAGCGCGGGTGCGACAGATCTACATCGAGGGCTCGCCCGACCTGGTCTCGTTCCTCGTCTCCGCCGCGAGCTTCTCCGACCTCCTCGACAACTACGACTTTTTGAGGCGAATCGGCGCTCAGGACGAGCACATCGCGCGTGACGTGCGTGCGGCGAAGCGGAGAGCGGCGGCCGAGCGACGCGCGACGCTCGAGACGAGGCGTCTCACGGCCGCGACGGTCGAGGCGATCGCGGCCAAGACAGAGGAAGCACGTCGTGTGCGGGACAAGCTCGCCGCGAGCCGTGACTCGCTCGCCTCGGCCGAGCAGCTGAAGTCGAGCGCCCTCTCGGACGTCCGCGAGACCCGCGCCGGCTACCTCGCGGAGGTGAACGCGCTCGAAGCCCAGAGCGCCGCGCTGGGCGCTGCGATCCGGGCCGCGCAGAACGGCTCCGGTGCGACCGGCTCCGTCTCGTCGTCGGGGCTCGTCTGGCCGGTCAACGGCCCGATCACGAGCGGGTTCGGCACGCGCTGGGGCCGGATGCACGAAGGGATCGACATCGCGGTTCCCTCGGGCACCCCCGTGCACGCGGCGGCCTCCGGCACGGTCATCTACGCGTCGTGGATGACGGGGTACGGCAACCTCGTCGTCCTCGATCACGGGAACGGACTCGCGACCGCATATGCGCACAACTCCTCGCTCCTCGTCTCGGTCGGTCAGCACGTCTCGCAGGGCCAGGCGATCTCGCTCTCGGGCTCGACCGGCCACTCGACGGGACCACACGTTCACTTCGAGGTGCGGGTGAACGGGATCGCCGTGGACCCGTTGAACTACCTCTGACCCCGGTTCGGCCTCTCGTCAGGCAGCGGCCGTGGCGGCACGCGGGAGCTCGCGGGCATTCACGACGTGGAGGTCGGGGAGCGCGCGCCAGCGCTCGTCGAGACCGAGCCCGTATCCCGCGAAGAGCTCGTCCGGCACGGTGAAGCCGACGTAGCGCAGCGGGATCTCCTCGGCGAGGCGTCTGTACGGTCGATCGAGGAGCGTGACCGCGTTCAATGTGGCCGGCCCACGGAGCGCGAGCGTCTTCCAGAGGAAGTGGAGCGTGAGGCCCGTGTCCACGACGTCCTCGACCACCAGCACGTGCCTGTCGGCGAGGGGCACGTCGACGTCCTTCAGGAGTCGAACGCATCCGTCGCTCGCCCCGGTGTAGGGGGCGAGCTCGATCACGTCGAGCGTGTGTCGGATCCCGATCCGGCGGGTCAGATCGGCGAGGAACACGACGCTCGACTTGAGCGGGGCGATCAGAAGCGGATCGAGATCGCGGTAGTCGGCCGCTATTCCGGCGCCGAGCTCGGCGACGCGCGCAGCGATCTCGTCACGGGTGAGGTAGACGGCGCCGACCTCGCCGTGCTCGGATTCCAGTGCCGCCGAGAGCACGAGCTACGAGGCGAGGCGCAGGCGGTAGCGCTGCGCGAGGCGCTCGATGTCACGCCGGTAGAAGAGCTTAACCTTGACGTTCGGATAGAGCCGTCGCAGCTCGCGGAGCTTCCGGTTCTTGCGTGTGACGAGCGACTGCTTCATCACCGTGACCTCGATGAAGAGATCCTGCTCGGGGAGGTAGAAGTCGGGCGTGAACGCACTGACGACTCGCCCTTCCTCGTCGCGCTCGAGCACGAATGAGTGCGGCTCGTAGTCCCAACGGATCCCGTAGTAGTCGAGGATCTTCGCGCACTCCAGCTCGATGCGATTCGCGAACCGCGGGGGGGCTGAGCCACAATATGCCTGGAAAACGGGACTTTCGACCCGCACCTGCGTCACGGTAGCAACTGCCTCGGACGGCTCCGACATGCCTCTTTGGACGACGCAGAGTCGCGAGTGATGGGAGCGAGCACCTCCTAGACTGTCGTCATGTCCTCGGACGGCGAGCCATTCCGCATCGCCCAGATCTCCGATCTCCATTGCGGCGAGGCGTACTTCGAGGCGAGCCTGCTCGAGCGCGCGATTGGCGAGATCAACGAGCTCAAGCCCGATGTGGTGATCTGCTCCGGCGACCTGACGACGTTCGGCTTCCGGCACGAGTACCTCGCAGCGCGCGAGTATCTCGATCGCATCGACTGCGACTCACTCGTTGTCGTTCCCGGAAACCACGACTCGCGCAACGTCGGCTATGTCCACTTCGAGGAGCTCTTCGGCGAGCGGAACTCGGTCCTCCGGAAGGGAGGCGTCGCGATCGTCGCCGTCGACTCGAGCGAGCCGGATCTCGACCACGGCCAGATCGGCCGCGGGCGCTACCGCTGGATCGAGGAGCAATTCGAGCAAGACGACGCCCGGCTCAAGCTCTTCGTGCTCCACCACCATCTGCTGCCGGTTCCGGGAACGGGCCGGGAGCGGAACGTCGTGTACGACGCCGGCGACGCGATCGAATGCCTGCAGCGCGCCGGCGTCCGCCTCGTTCTCTCGGGGCACAAGCACGTCCCGTACGTGTGGCGCCTCGAGGATCTGTTCGTCGTCAACGCCGGAACCGTTTCCTCTCTGCGTCTCCGCGGCAAGACGAGGCCCTGTTACAACGTGATCGAGGTGGTCGACCGTCAGGTCGACGTCTGGCGCCGCCATCCGTTCCACGGCCAGGTCAAGCTCGTCCGGTTCTCGCTCGACACCCTCGAGTACGCGAAGTTCACGGGCGCCATCGAGGACGAGGTCACCAGCCGGGCGTGAGAGCCCTCGCCATCGTCGACGGCGAGCACTATCCGCCCGTCGTCCGAGACGCCATCGCAGAGCTCCCGCACGACGTGGTCGCGGCCGTCCTCGTCGGCGGCACCGAAAAGCTCCGAGGCGACGTGGAGTACGGCGTCCCGCTCGTCGGAAGCATCGAGGAGGCGATCGCGGGGTATGCCGTAGACATGGTGATCGACCTCTCCGACGAGCCGGTCCTCGGCCCGGTCGAGCGCTTCTCCCTCGCGAGCCGTGTGCTCGTTCACGGCATTCCCTACCTCGGCGCAGACTTCCGCTTCGATCCGCCCGCTCGGAGGCCCTTCGAGCTCCCCTCTATCGCCGTCGTCGGCACGGGGAAACGAGTCGGGAAGACCGCGATCACCGGCCGGTTGGCTCGGCTCGCGTCCGCCGAGAGGCGGGTGGTCGTCGTCGCGATGGGCCGTGGGGGGCCGCCGGAGCCCGAGGTCGTCTCCGTGCGACCCACGGTCGAGTCGCTCGTCGCGTTGTCGCGCGAGGGGCGACACGCGGCATCCGACCACCTCGAGACGGCTGCGGCGGTCGGTGTGGAGACCGTCGGCTGCCGCCGCTGCGGGGGTGGCCTCGCCGGAGGGGTCATCACGGAGAACCTCGATGACGGCGCCGAGGCGGCCAGAGCCCTTGCCCCGGAGCTCGTGCTCTTCGACGGGAGTGGCGCCGCCATCCCGCCCGTCGCAACGGATCGGATGGTCGTGGTCGTGGGCGGGCATCAGGACCCTGTAATCGCGACCGGGTACCTGAACGAGTATCGCCTCCGGCTGGCGGATCTCGTGGTCGTCACGATGGCCGAACCCGAGTCGAGCTGGCGTGACGTGGTCGCAGCGATCCGGTCGATGGTCGGAGCAGGCGTGCAGGTGGTCGGAACGGTGCTCCGGCCCCGTCCTCTGGAGGAGATCCGCGGCCGCAGGGTCGCCTATTTCTGCACGGCCCCCGAGGCGATCCACCCGACGCTGGCGACGCATCTGCGCGACCGGGAGGGAGCCGAGGTCATGCATGTATCGGGGAATCTCGCCGACCGTTCGCGGCTCGCAGCGGAGCTGCCGGAGGTCGACGCCGACGTCTTCCTCGTCGAGCTGAAGGCCGCCGCGATCGACGCCGTGGCCGAGCACGCGCTCGCTCGGGGAGCGGATGTGGTCCTCGCCGCGAACGACCCGCTCCCTGCATCGGGCGAGCGGGACCTTGACGAGATGCTGCTGGAAATGGCACGAATACGACCGTGAGGGAGCGCAGGCACACCCTTCCCCTGCCGCTGGGGGACGAAGTTCCGTTCTCGAAAGGGCTGATGGCACGTGCGCTGACGGTCACGGGGCTCGATACGGAACGCTCGTACCTCATCGCGCGCCGCGCCGACCGAGACCTCGCGGAGCGGGGCGCGATCTCCCTCGACATGGATCGGCTCGGCGAGCTCGCCGCCGAGGTGATCGGGGCAGACGAGGCCGAGCGGACGGTCCAGCGGCTTCGCAGATTGGA
Source organism: Gaiellaceae bacterium (assembly GCA_035702645.1). Taxonomy (GTDB): domain Bacteria; phylum Actinomycetota; class Thermoleophilia; order Gaiellales; family Gaiellaceae; genus GMQP-bins7. Next base: position 155 of record DASSQE010000163.1, on the reverse strand, counting down.
GGCGCTCGAGCGACTCGACGAGCCGCTGCTGCTGCTGATCGGCGGGGCAACGGGCACCGGGAAGTCGACGATCGCGACGGAGGCCGCGCACCGCCTGGGCATCACGCGCGTCACTTCGACCGACTTCGTCCGGCAGACGATGCGTGCCTTCTTCT
>DASSQE010000162.1:0-29517 GCA_035702645.1 Gaiellaceae bacterium | reverse complement strand
GAGCGCATCCCGGTCATCGACTCCGACCCGTACCCGTACGGCGAGCCCGCACCGCAGATGCCCACGCCGGCGCTCACGCCCGCGGTCACGCCCACGGGGAGGTAGAACGATGTCGGAAGCCGCCCAGCCGCATCTCCCGATCGAGGCCGAGCCACCGGAGCTACAGGAGAGGAACCTCTGGGCCGGCGCTCGCCTCCTCGTCTCGTCGACCATCTTCCTCTTCCTCCCCTTCGTCTTCGCCTACGTCTACCTCGCCTCGCTCAACACCTCGGGCCTCTGGCGGCCTGCGCACATTCGCGCGCCGACCGGCTGGGGGGTCGCGATACTCGCCGCCGTGGTCGTGAGCGCCGCGCTCGTCGCCTGGGCGCGCATCGAGCTCGGAGAAGGCAAGATCGGGAGAGCTCGCCTCCTCGGCGTGCTCGCCCTCGTCGCCGGCATCGCCGGCGTGGTGCTGCAGGCGATCGAGTACACGCAGCTCGGCTTCGGGCCGGAGGACGGCGGCTTCGCGAGCGTGTTCGTCGGCTGGACGGGCCTCTTCGCCGTCACGCTCCTGGGCACGATGATCTGGCTCGAGATCGTGCTCGCAACGGCGTACCGGAGCGGCGCGTCGAAGTCCGACTTCGACGGCATCGGCTTCTATCTGACCTTCGTCGCCGGCCTCGGCGCCCTCACCTTCGCATTCCTCTACCTCCTCTGAGCGCGGATGGGGACGGTCCTCGAGCCACCCGTCCTCGCCGTTGTCGCCGCCGCGGCGCTGTACTGGCTCGGCGGGCGCGGCGGCCCCGCCGGCGGCCGCGAGCGTGCGGAGCGACGCTGGCGCACGCCGCTCTTCGCGGCCGGGCTCTGCGTCGTCGTGCTCGCGGTCTCCCCGCCTGTCGACCGGCTGTCGGACAGCCTCTTCTCCGCGCACATGGCACAACATCTACTCCTGCTCGAGATCGCCGCACCGCTGATCGTGCTCGGCCGGCCGTGGCACCGTCTCTGGCGGCCGTTCCCGCTCTCCGTACGCCGCACGGTGGCCGGAGCGGTTGTCCGCGGCGCTTGGGCTGCGCCGCTTCGACGGGTCGGGGGTTGGCTCGTGCTCCCGGCGGTCGCCTTCCTCCTGATGAACGCGACCTTCGTCCTCTGGCACGTGCCGGCGCTCTACGACGGCGCGCTCGACCATCCGGTCCTGCACGACGTCGAGCACGCCACCTTCTTCGTCACTGCTCTCGTCCTTTGGGCGCACCTTCTCGGCGACGGGCCCTTCCGCACGCCGCTGGCGCTGCCGCACCGCGCGGCGTATGCCGTGGGCGCAATGCTCGTCGGCTGGGGCGTGGCGGTCGTGATCGCCATGGCACCGTCACCGCTCTACGCGCACTACGCGGACCTCTCGAGTCGACCGTTCGGACTGTCGGCGCTCGCCGACCAGCAGCTGGCAGCGGGGATCATGTGGGTGCCGGCATCGGTGCCGTGGATGGTGATCGCGCTCGTTTGCGTCTACGGATGGCTGGATCCGCGGGCGCGACGCCGCGGATGGATGCGCCAGCTTGCGGGAGAGCACTGATTCCTGGAGCATTGGAGGTGAAACCACGATGACGACTCTCGCTTCGACGACCGACTTCACGACCGGCGCCGTGCTGTCCTGGGCCCTGCCGATCGGGATCGTGCTCGTCGTCCTCTTCTGGTGGGCAGCCGTGCTCACCGTCCGGGCGTTCAAGCTCGGGTCGGGAGGCAACGGCCCCGGATCGAGGACCTGACGGGAGGCGCCGGAGGAGAGAGGCGCGTGCCGTCGCGAGCGCTGGTCGCGCTCGGCGTCGCCCTCGCGCTCGGCATCGCCGCGGGCGTCGTCGCCCATGTCGTCTTTTCTTCGGCCCCGGCACGGAGCACGGCGCTGCCGCTTCCCGAGCTCCACGGCCAGGCGTCGTGGGCCGCGGGCGAACGGCCCGCACCGCGCTTCCGGCTCCGCGACGTTCTCGGAGGCTCCGACTCTCTCGCCGAGCAACGAGGACGAGTGACGCTCGTCACCTTCCTCGACTCGAGATGTCGGTCGCTCTGCCCACTCGTCGGGAGGGCCATCGGCGACGCGCAGCGTGCCTTGCCGCCGAGCGTGCGCCCGGCGGTGCTCGTGGTCAGCGTCGATCCGCAGGGAGACACGCCCGCGAGCGTCCGGGCGGCGGCCCGTCGCTGGCGCCTCGAGCCAGGATGGCACTGGCTGACCGGTACGCGGCGACAACTCGCTTCGGTCTGGCGCGCGTACGGGATCGAGGTGCGCGCGACGACGAACGACATCGTCCACGGCGCCGCGCTCTACCTCGTCGATCGTCGCGGTGACGAGCGGGCCGGGTACCTCGCGCCGTTGCTCCCGAACTTCATCGCACTCGACATCCGTCGCGTCGAGTCGTAGGCGGACCTAGAAGCCCGTTCGGATCGAGAGCGACGGGAGCCGTGCGCCCCCGATGTCGAGGACGTCCCACATGCGCGCCTCCTCGTGTCCGGGGACGAGGCAGGCGATGCGGTAGGTGCCTGCCCGGGATGCGCGGAACACGAACCGTGCGGTCTCGCCCTTGCGCAGCCCGATCCTCGGCGCCGGCGACGCCGCTCCACGAAACGCGGGTGTGACCGTCTGCGGACCGTGCACGATCGCGCAGGAGTGCCGCGTCGAGCTCGCGTTCCGGCACGTGACCCGCAGCGACCAGCCGAGCGGTATCCGTACGAGGAGCTTCCCCCTCCCGGACCCGTCGAAGTTGAACCCGTTGTTCGCGCGGTCGTAGCCGGCGATCAGGAGGAGCGAGGCGGTCTTCGCTCCTACGTTCCAGGTCAGCCACTTCCCGTGCGTTGCTGCGGCGGCGGTCGACGACGACCCGGTCGGAACGGCCGCGAGCGCACAGGCTGCGGCCGCGAGCACGGAGCAGCGGGCGATGCGCATGCCGAGACGATGACACGTCGTGGACGGCTCCGGGCGTCGCGACCTGTGGTGCACGATCGACGACGGTCCGAACACGTGGGCCGTGGCGTCAGACGCTCTCGCCGCGGACCTCGGCGGCGAACCGCTCGCCGAACAGAGCGACGACACGGGCGCGGAGCTCTGCCGCCTCCTCGTCGGTCAACGTCCGTTCCGGCGACTGGAACGAGAGGTGCAGAGCGACGGACTTGCGTCCCTTACCGGCCTGCTCCCCGCGGTAGACGTCGAACACGCGGACGTCACGCAACAGCTGCCCGGCTGCCTCGCGGGCGGCGTCGACGAGTGCGCCGACCTCGACCTCCTCGTCCACGACGACCGCGAGGTCCTGGAGCACCGCCGGGTACGTCAGGACGTCCTCGTAGACGATCCGCTCCGGCACGTCGGCGAAGAGCGTCGCGAGGTCGAGCTCGAACGCTCCCCAGCTCCCGTCCAAGAGCGTGGGATGGAGCTCGCCCAGCCAGCCCGCCTCGGTCACGGCAGCCTTCCCCGGGTGGAGGAGCGGCTGCGTGCCCCGCGCCACGCGGAGCTCGAGGCGGAGCGCCGCGTACAGCGTCTCGACGATGCCCTTGACATCGACGTAGCCACCCTGCACGACCCCGGCTACGTGCCAGCGCTCGTCGGGGAGCTGCTCGCCCGACGGCAGGTACACCCGCGCGATCTCGAAGAGCGCGACGTGGCTTGACCCGGCGTCGACTCCGGTCCGTGCGGCCTCGACGAGGCCGGGCACGATCGTCGTCCGGAGGATCGCCTGGTCGGAAGTCATCGGGCTCGGCAGCCGAATCGCCTCCGGATCCGGATCCCGGGCGACGAGGCTCCACGTGTACGCCTCGGACAGGCCGGCGCCGACGAGCACGTCCTCGACCACCCGTCGCAGGCGCTGCTCCCTGGTCAGCCGACCCTGCACGTGACGGCGCAACGGCATCGTGTACGGAACGCGGTCGAGCCGCGGGCGGGCGATCTCCTCGACGAGATCGATCTCGCGGGTGACGTCGCGGGCCCGCCAGGTCGGAACCGTGACGTCCCACTCGTCCGAGACCTCGAACCCGAGCCCACGGAGGGTCGCGCGTTGGTCGTCGGGAGCGATGTCGAGCCCGATCAGGCGCGAGGCCCGCTCGGGCCGAAGCCGGACGACCTGTCGCTCCGGGAGCCCCGCGTGCACGTCGACCGCGCCCGTCATCCGGGCTCCGGCCAGATCGACGAGCATGCGGCTCGCGAGGACCGCCGCGGGCTCGGCGAGGTACGGGTCGACGCCCTTCTCCCACCGATTGGAGCCCGCTGTGCGAAGGGCGAGCCGCTCCGACGAGCGCAGGATGCCGAGGGGCTCGAAGTTGGCAGCCTCGAGCAGCACCTCGGTCGTGTTGCCGGTGACCTCGCTCTCTGCGCCGCCCATGATCGCCGCCAGGGCAACGGCATGCTCGCCGTCGGTGATGAGGAGATCGGCCGCGTCGAGCCGTCGCAGGACGCCGTCGAGCGTCTGCAGCTCTTCTCCCGGTCGGGCGCGGCGAACGACGATGCGCCCGCCCGCGAGCTTCTCGTGGTCGAATGCGTGGAGCGGGCTCCCCCACACGTGCATGACGTAGTTCGTCACGTCGACGACGTTCGAGATCGAGCGCATGTCCGCGAGGAAGAGCCGCGAGCGGAGCCACTGGGGCGACGGGCCGATCGCGACGTTGCGGAACAGGCGCCCGATGTAGCGGGGGCAACGCTCGAGGTCGTCGACGGTTATGTCGACCGGCTCCTCGTCGACGAGCACAGGATCCTCGGGCTCCGGTGGATGCAGCTCGCCGTCGAACAGCATTGCGACCTCGCGCGCGATACCCACCATCGACAGCAGGTCGACGCGGTTCACCGTCGGCGTCACGTCGAGCACGTGATCACGGATCGCGAGAACGTCGACGAGCGGCGTCCCCGGCTCGGGGCCGTCCGCCAGCACCATGATCCCGGAGTGCTCGTCCCCGAGGCCGACCTCGTCCTCGGCGAGGATCATCCCGCGCGAGGGCTGGCCGCGGAGCTCGCGCTCGTCGAGCGGCTGGTCGAAGATCGGCAGGAAGGCGCCGGGCAGCGCGACCGCGACGGTCGCTCCGGCCTCGAAGTTCCAGGCGCCGCAGACGATCTGGCGTGCGTCTCCCTCCCCCACGTCGACCTGACAGACCCGCAGCTTGTCGGCGTTTGGGTGGGACCCGACCTCGAGCACACGCCCGACGAGGAAGCGTCCGATGTTGCCGTCCACATCGGGCACGCCGACGTCGAACACGCGCTCGACCTCGGCCGCCGACGTGAAGAGCCGGTCGGCGATCTCGCGCGCCGTCGCGTTCACCGTGACGTACTCGCGGAGCCAGGACAGCGGTACGTGCATCAGAACTGTCTCAGCAGCCGGGGGTCGTTCCGCCACAGCTCGCGCAAATCGGGAATCCCGTGCCGGAGCACCGCGATCCGCTCCGGGCCCCAGCCGAACGCGAACCCGCTGTACCGCTCCGGGTCGTAGCCGACGAGCTCGAACAGCTTGGGGTCGACCATCCCCGAGCCGCCGACCTCGATCCAGCCGGAGTGGCGACACACCGGGCAGCCCGAGCCGTCGCACATGTGACACGAAACGAGCGCCTCGACGGACGGCTCCGTGAAGGGGAAGTGGTTGGTGACGAAGCGCGCTCGCCGGTTCTCGCCGAAGAGCGCCTTGATCAGGTAGTCGAGCGTTCCGAGGAGATCGGCGAGCGTGATCCCCTCGTCGACCGCGAGCCCCTCGACCTGGTGGAACGTCGGGGTGTGAGTCGCGTCCGGTGTATCGCGCCGGTACACGCGGCCCGGACAGATGACGTACACGGGCGGCCGCTGCTTCTCCATCGTGCGGATCTGCGCCGGAGACGTTTCCGTGCGCAGCACGGTCTCGTCGTCGAGGAACAAGGTCTGGAGCGGAGACCGGGTCGGATGCTCGAGCGGGATATTGAGCGCGTCGAAGTTGTAGTGCGTCGTCTCGACCTCGCGCCCGTCGACGATCGAGTAGCCGAGGCCGAGGAAGATGTCCTCGAACTCGCGCCGGATCTGCGTGATGAGGTGGAGATGGCCGCGCCGGACCCGGCTGCCGGGAACCGTCACGTCCACGCGCTCGTCGACGAGGCGGCGGTCCAGCTCCACGCGGCGGAGCTCCTCCTCGCGTGCGTCGACCGCCTGCTCCAGCCGCTCGCGGAGGGCGTTGAGCGTCATCCCGGTCTCGCGGTCGCGCACCTCTCGCAGCGCGAGCTTGAGCGCGCTCTTGCGGCCGAGATACTCGATGCGGACGCGCTCGATCTCGCTCTCGGAGGACGCGGCTGCGACCGCGGCGAGCGCCTCCGTTCCGAGAGCCTCGGGATCCACGGCGGCGACTGTAGCGTGATCGGTCTCGGGTGTTCCTGGCAACGCTCCTCCTTCGAGTTGGGACGCGGGACGTCGTTCGGCCCCGGCGAGAAACCGGAGGAGCGGCGGCGTCAGGCGCGCGCCGAAGCCCCGGTCCCGAGCCGGGGCCTCGTAAAGAGGAAGCGCTGCGCGTGTCCGTCCACCGCTGCCAGCGTAGCGCGCGTCACAATCGAGTGTCCATGACGCTGTACGACTCGATCGCGCGCATCTACGACCCATGGAGCAGGTCGGTGACGGAGGACGTGGCCTTCTACGTCGACGCGGCGGTCGCCGCCGGCGGGCCTATCGTCGAGCTCGCCGTCGGCACGGGCCGAATCGCGGTGCCGATCGCGAAGGCGGGCGTGCGCGTGATCGGCGTCGACACCTCGCCCGAGATGCTCCGCCGGGCGTCCGAGTACGCGACGGCAGAGGGCGTGGCGGAGCTCGTCGACCTCCGGGTCGGCGACCTGCGCGAGCCGCCTGTGCACGAGCGCGTCCCGCTCGCGATCTGCCCGTTCCGGTCACTGCTGCACATGGAGACCGAGGCAGAGAAGTTCCGCGCGCTCGCCGCTGCGCGAAGTCTGCTCGAGCCGGAGGGGCGCTTCGTCTTCGACGTCTTTGCTCCCAGCGAAGACGACATCGCGGAGACGCACGACCGTTGGCTCGAGCGTGAGCCGGGAATCGAGGAGCGCGCGGTCTGGGACGAGGGCTCGCGGACGCTCTCCCTCTCGGTCCGCTCGCGCGGGGTGTCGGCGACGTTCGGACTGCACTGGCTCTCCGAGCCGGAGTGGCTCTCGCTCCTCGACCGCGCCGGCTTCGTCATCGAGGCCGTCTACGGCTGGTTCGATCGGCGGCCTTTCGCGGGCGAGGAGGACATGATCTTCGTGTGCGCACGATCGGAATCCGCTGACTCGGATCGTCTAGAGTCGGAGGTGCCGTGACCTGGGTCGTCATCGTGCTTCTGGCGATCGTCCTGATCGTCGTCCTGCTCGTCGTCGGTCTCTACAACCGGCTCGTGCGCTACCGAAACGGCGCCGACAACGCCTGGGCGCAGGTCGAGGTGCAGCTCAAGCGGCGCTGGGACCTGATCCCGAACCTCGTCGAGACCGTGAAGGGCTACGCCGCGCACGAGCGTGGTGTCTTCGAGGAGGTCACCGCCGCGCGGACCCGCGCGCAGCAGGCGCAGACACCGGCCGCCGCCGCCGAGGCCGAAGGGATCCTGGGCCAGGCGCTCGGCCGTCTGTTCGCGGTGGCCGAGGCGTATCCGGACCTCAAGGCGAGCCAGAACTTCCAGGAGCTCCAGGGACAGCTCGACGAGACCGAGAACCGGGTCGCGGTCGCTCGCCAGGGCTACAACGACGCGGTGCTGACGTACAACAACGCGGTCCAGACCTTCCCGGGCACGGTGCTCGCCGGGCCTTTCGGGTTTCGCATCAAGGAGTTCTTCGAGATCGACGAGCAGGCACAGCGGGAGCCGCCGCGCGTCGACTTCTCACAGCCCGCGGCGGCCGTTCCGGCCGCGGAGCCTCAGCCGCCGGCACCGGCGCCGGGCCCCGAGCCTCCCGCCGGCGAGCCACGCGAGAGCTCGTAGAGCGCGATCGCGCCCGCCGCGGCGACGTTCAAGGACTCGGCGGCGCCGGTCAGCGCGATCGTCGCCAGCGCGTCGCAGCTCGCGAGGAGATCGGGAGGCAGCCCCTCGCGCTCCGCGCCGAGGAAGAGCGTCAGCGGCGGCTCGAGAGCGCCTGCGGCATCGGCGAGTAGGACGCCGCCGTGCGCGACGAGCGCCACTCGCCGCCCGGGCGCGTCGTCCCAGCGGACGAGCGGCACGCGGAAGATCGCGCCCGCCGAAGCGCGGAGCGCGCGTGGCCCGAGCGGGTCGGCGCACTCCGGTGAGAGGGCAACCGCGGCGTCGAACGCGTCCGCCGTCCGCAACAACGTCCCCACGTTCCCGGGGTCACCGACCTTCCAGAGCCCGAGGACGACCTCACGGGTGCCGCGCGGGAGGTCGACCGAGCGGAAGAAGCCGATCACGCGTGGCGCGTGACCGAGGGTCGAGACCTCCGCAAGGAGCTCCGGCTCGACGTTCTCGCCCGCGATCAGGAGCTCGACCGGCTCGATACCCGCCGCGAGCGCGGCCTCGACCAGATCCTCGTTCTCGACCGCGAACAGGCCCATCTCCATCCGGTACTTGCGCGCCGAGAGGAGCTTGCGTAGGAGCCGGAGTTTCTCGTTGTGTGGGGAGGTGATCAGGCGGACGTTTCGAGCGCGGCCTTCGCCCGCTCGGCGACCGCCGCGAACGCCTTCGGATCGGACACCGCGAGATCGGCGAGCGACTTGCGGTCGAGCTCGATCCCGGACTTCTTGAGGCCGGCCATGAAGCGGTTGTACGAGAGCCCGTTCTCCCGCGCCGCGGCGTTGATGCGCACGATCCAGAGCGAGCGGAACGTTCGCTTGCGCGCCTTGCGGTCGCGGTACGCGTACGCGAGCGAGTGGTCGAGCTGCTCCTTCGCGAAGCGGTAGCTCGACTTCTTGCGCCCGTAGTAGCCCTTCGCCTGCTCGAGGACCTTGGCGCGCTTCTTGCGCGCGTGAACTGCCCGCTTGACTCGCGGCATCTCAGCCCCTTCCCAGCAGCTTCTTGACGTTCTTCAGGTCGCTAGGCGCTACCAGCGCGTGCTGCCGCGCGCGCTTCCGCTTCCCCGGACGGCTCTTGATCTGGTGCCCCGGAGGGGTGATCCGGTGACGCCGGCGGCGCAGGATCTTCCCCGCCCCGGTCACCCGGAACCGCTTCTTCGCCCCCCGCGACGTCTTCATCTTCGGCATCGGCCTTCACTCCCGCGTTCTTGGTCGGTGCGAGAACCATGACCATGTTGCGACCGTCGAGGGTCGGCTGCTGCTCGATCAGGCCGATCACCTTCACGTCCTCGGCGAGCCGCATGAGGAGGTCGCGACCCCGCTCCGGGTGGAGCGTCTCGCGCCCCCGAAACATGATCGTGACCTTCACCTTCGCCCGCTGGTTGAGGAAGCGGACGACGTGCCCCTTCTTGGTCTCGTAGTCGTGGTTCCCGATCTTCGGTCTGAGCTTGATCTCCTTGATCTGGATCTGGAGCTGGTGCTTCCGCGCTTGCTTCGCCCGCTGCTCCTGCTCGTAGCGGTACTTCGAGTAGTCCATGACGCGCGCGACGGGCGGATCGGCGCCCGCGGCGACCTCGACGAGGTCGAGGCCTTTGTTGGCCGCGAACTCGAGCGCTTCCTTCGTCGGGGTGATCCCGACCTGCCCACCGTCCTCGTCCACGAGACGGACGCGCGGCGCCCGGATCTCCTCGTTGATGCGCTCCTCCCGCTTGCGGGGGACGACCCGATCGAGGACGGGCCGGCGACGCCTCGGTCTCAAAGTCCGTTCACCAAGCTCTCGCTTCCCTCCTTGCAGACGACAAAAACCGCTGCAAGCAGCGGCTCGAATCCTCGTCCAACCCCGGCGAGTGCACCACCGGCTCGGTTGAACCCCCGCGAGTCATGCCCGGGAGGTGAGGAAGCTCTTGCGCTCCTGCTTGCAGGGGCTGGATGCTACCAGGCCGCGGGACGAGCCGGACCTGTCCGGCCTCGAGCCCGCCGCACCGGGGCGGGACAGGTCCCCGCCCCTACGCAGGGTCGGCTTCCGCCGTGAGGCCGTGGAACGTTTCGAGGAGCTCCGCGAGCGAACGCGTCGACTGCCCTCCGCCCCGCTCCCTGACCGCGAGCGCCTCGTCCGACTCGCGGTCGCCGTAGACGACGACGAACGGGATCTTCTCGAGCTCCGCCTCGCGGATCCGCTTGCCCAGCGTCTCGTCGCGCTCGTCGACCTCGACCCGGAATCCCTCCGCGAAGAGCCGCTCGCAGAGCGTGTGCGCGGCGGCCCGATGCACCTCTCCCACGGGCAGGATCCGCGCCTGGACGGGCGCGATCCAGAACGGGAACTCGCCGCCGTAGTGCTCGATCAGGATCCCGATGAAGCGCTCGAGCGAGCCGAGGAGCGCGCGGTGGATCACCACCGGGCTGTGCTCGCGGTTGTCCGGCCCCATGTACGTGAGCCCGAACTGGACCGGCATCTGGTAGTCGAGCTGGATCGTCCCCATCTGCCAGGAGCGGCCGAGGACGTCGGTCATGTGCAGATCGATCTTCGGCCCGTAGAAGACGCCCTCACCGGGGGAGATCACGTACTCCATCCCGTGGCGCCGTAGCGCCTCTTCGAGCGCGGACTCGGCGCGGTCCCACTGCTCGTCCGTCCCGAGCCGCTTCTCCGGCCGGGTCGAGAGCTCGGCTCGCCGCGTCACCCCGAAGCGGTCGTAGAGGTAGCGGACGTAGTCGATCATCCCGTGGATCTCGTCCTGGATCTGGTCCTCGGTGACGAACACGTGGGCGTCGTCCTGGGTGATGTGCTTGACGCGGAGGAGCCCGTGCAGGGTCCCGCCGCGTTCGTCGCGGTGGAGCGTGGACGACTCCGCGTAGCGGATCGGGAGGTCACGGTAGGAGCGGAGCTGCGAGCCGAAGAGGAGCATGTGTCCGGGGCAGTTCATCGGCTTGAGTGCGAGGGGCTCCTCGCCCTCGTGCGGCTTGACGAAGAACATATTGTCCTCGTAGTTCGCGTAGTGCCCCGAGGTCACGTACGTCTCGATGTCGTAGAGGAGCGGCGTCTTGACCTCGACGTAGCCGCGTCTGCGGTTCTCGCGCCGGCGGAGGTCCTCGAGCGCGTTCCAGACGACCATGCCCTTCGGGTGCCAGAACGGTGACCCGGGCGAGTGCTCCGAGAGGTGGAAGAGGTCGAGCTGCGGGCCGATGCGGCGGTGATCGCGCGCCCGCGCCTGCTCGAGCCGCTCCAGGTGGGCGTCGAGGTCGACCTGCGAGTAGAACGCGGTCCCGTAGATCCGCGTCAGCTGCGTGTTCCGCTCGTCGCCGCGCCAGTAGGCGCCCGCGAGGCCGGTCAGCTTGAGCGCCTTGATCGGCGAGGCGTTCTGCAGATGCGGGCCCCGGCAGAGGTCCGTGAAGTCGCCCTGCGTGTAGAGCGAGATCGGCTCCTCGGCGGCTTCAGCCAGCTCCACCTTGTACGGCTGCGACTCTGCGACGAACCGCTGGACGGCGTCGTCGCGGTCGACGCTCTCGCGCGTCCACTCGCGGCCCTCCTCGATCTCGCGCCGCATCTCGGCCTCGATCGCCTCGAGATCGGCCTCGGCGATCGGCTCCGGGAACTCGAAGTCGTAGTAGAAGCCGTCGGCGATCGGCGGCCCGATCGCGATCTTGGCCCCCGGGTGAAGCCGCAGGACCGCCTCGGCGAGCAAGTGGGCGGACGAGTGGCGCAGGACGGAGAGCGCGTCGGCGTCGCCCGCGTCGCGCGTGGTCAGGATCTGGATCTTCTCCCCCTCGGCGAGCGGAAGGCGGAGGTCGCGCGTCGAGCCGTCGACGCGCAGGAGCACCGCCTGCTCGGCGAGCCTAGGCCCGATCGCGCGGGCTGCGTCGAGCCCCGTCGCACCCTCGGGGAGCTCGAGCTCGGACTCGTCGGGAAGGATGACCTTCATCCGGGGTGAGGATAGTCGGGCGGTGGGAGAACGCCCGAAGCGGCCGTCCACGGCGAGTCGAGCTGGGCGGCTCCGTAGACTCAGAGCGTGGGCGAGACGCCGGTCGCGGAGCCCGAGCAGGCGAACAGGCCGCCGACCCGGTGGCCGATCGAGGTCGTTCGCGGCGTCGTGCGAGCGATGCCGAGGGCCGTCGAGGACCTCTTCAAGGACCGCTGCCCGCAGTACGCGGCGGCGATCTCGTACCACGTCCTGTTCTCGATCGTCCCGTTGACCATCCTGCTCGTGTCGGTGTTCGGGCTCGTGCTCCAGGACGACGCGCTGCGCAAGCACGTCGACGACGAGCTGATCAAGCTCCTCCCGTTCTCCTCCGAGGGAATCCGAAAATCGGTCGAGCAGATCGCCAACCCGTGGTCCGCGATCGGCCTCATCTCGCTGATCGCCCTCCTCTGGGGGGCGTCGGGGATGATGGCGTCGATCCGGCTCGGGCTCGAGGCGACGATGAAGGTGGAGCGGCGCCGCCCCGTGGCCCATGCGAAGCTCATCGACTTCGTGCTCGTCGGGACGGCGGGCGTGCTCGTCCTCCTCGTCGTCGCGCTGTCGGCCTTCGCAGCGTTCTTCGGGCGAGTGCTCGACAAGGGGGCCGAGCATCTCGGGATCAATGCGAACCCGTCCGGGCTCCTGCTCCGCGACATCGTCCAGCTCGTGCTCATCTTCACGATGGCGTACCTGCTCTTCCGCTTCGTCCCGACGCGGACCGGCCTGCGGTCACGTGATCTGCTCGCCGGCGCCATCCTGACGGCGATCGGAATCTGGGGCTCGGCGAAGATCATCTCGCTGGCGTTCGACTTCAGCCACTACAACGTCATCTACGGGTCGCTCGGCGGCGTCATGGTCTTCCTCTTCTTCGTGTACGGAGCGGCGCTGATCGTGCTGCTCGGCTCGGAGTTCGCCCATGCGTGGGCCCAGCCGCCCGGGCCGCCGGGACCACCGCTCCAGGCCCAGATCTGGAGCGCGATCCGTGGCCTCTTCTTCTACACGGACGACGACGAGGAGAAGCGGCCCTTCCGCTAGAGGCTTGATGCGAAATTGGCGCGCCGTCGGGGACGGCCACGACCAAGCCGGGCGCCGACGGCGGGACTCGTGCAGGCTGGAGGCCTGTGCGAGGAGCGTCGGTGGCGATCCGGCGCCGTGTCGTGGCCGTCAACCGGCCCGTGCGAATTTCGCATCAAGCCTCTAGCTAGCCGCAGATGCGGACCGGCCGAGACGCGCGATCCTCGCGCCCGCGCGTGTCCGACGCGATCGCGGTGAGCACGTGCGCGCCGCGCCTCTTGCCCGCGGTGTTCCAGTTCAGCGTGTACAGGCCGGCGGTGTTCTTGCGGACGCGGCCAATCTGGCGCGTCCCGTCGAAGAACCCGACCGACGAGACCGGCGAGTTGTCGTTCGCGACCACCTGGAGCTCAGCCCGCTTCCGCAGGCAGGCGCCCTTGTTCGGTGTGATCCACGTCACGGCCGGCCCGTTCACGACCGTGAGCTGCGCGCCCTTCACCGTCGTGTTCGGGAACGGGTTCTGGCCCTCGGTGTCGACGTTCTTCGACTCCTGGAAGTCCGATGCGACGAGCTTCACGAAGTTCGGGCCGGGCTGGAGCGGGAAGGTCGTGGTGGGGACCTGGAGGACCGCGATCCCGGTCTTCGGGTCGAACGCCGTCGCAGAGAGCGTCGGCCGTCTCGTCAGGATGAGCTGCAGCGAGAAGGGATCGACCCCGGACTGCGTGTCGGTGACCTTGACCACGATCGTCGGATGGCCCGCGGAGACCCGCGTGGTGATGAACGTCGCCTTCGGCGGCTTCACGTCGTTGACCCACGAGTGGAGCGTGTACTTGCCCGCCGTCGACTTCCCCGTGAACGGATCACGGCTGGAGTCGACGACGACGTAGTAACGCCCGACCTCCGGGAAGTCCGCGCCGGCGACGCCGAGTCCGAACAGGAAGTCCGGCATGCTCCCGTTGGCGTTCACCGGCGTCCCCGCGTACCCGAGGACGGTGTTCTCGTCGAGCGCGTAGAGGAAGAACGGATGGATTCGAGCCGTGAGGAGCTTCTCGATCGGCTCGTCGATGTCGTGGACCGGCAGGGCCACGACACCGGCGTTGGCGACGCGCTTCGTGAGGTCGAGCGAGTACACGTGCTCCCTGCCGTCCTCGGGAGGAGTCTGGTTGGCGCCGAACAGCGTCATCACAGAGAACGGCGAGGTCGGCCAGCGGTAGGCGTCGACGAGGTCCTGACCGACGCGCGTGTCTCCGACCTGATTCGTCTTCAGCGGCAGTACCTGGGCGGACGCCAGCTTCGAGTGCCCGACCGAGAACGCGTACGGAAGCCGCCGCTCGTCGCTGCCCCGGCGGAGGACGAGGAAGCCGTAGTCGACGCCCTCGGCAGCTCCCGCGGACGCGCGCGCGACGACCTGGAGCAGAGCGGTCCCGCCCGGCGCGACCGTGACGGGCGCCGCCTCCACGGTGGCGCCGCTCGACGCGGACTGCGCCTGCACCTCGACCTGCCACGCGCCGGCGCCGTTCCCCGCGTCGGAGATCGTGATGGGGATCGTCTTGCTCGCGCCGCCCGAGCCGACGTCGAGGTCTCCGAAGGACAGCGACTGCGGGTCGGTGAAGACGAGTGGGTTGTCGGCCGTCGTGACGCGGGCGAGGCCGGCGCCCTCGACGAGCACGGGCGCCTCCTCCGTCCCCGCCGTGTTTCCGAGCGCCGCTCCCGCGGTCGACATCAACGCCGACTTCAGCTGCATCGGCCCCCACGTCGGGTGGCGTGCGAGCAGGAGCGCGGCGGAGCCCGAGACGTGCGGTGCCGAGAAGCTCGTCCCGTCGAGCACGGCGTACTGGTCGCCCGCGAACTCCGGGAGCGTGCTCGAGATGATCTGCGACCCCGGAGCGGAGAGATCCGGCTTCAGCAGGTGCCCGAACGGCGTGAGCCCACCCGCCGAGTAGCTCGCCGGGACGCCCGCCCAGGTGGTCGGCACCTCGCTCACCCCGCGGTCGAAGCGAATCGTCGCAGTGCCGCCGGTCTTCGCCATCGCCTGGCGCAGCCGAGCGCCGTCGAGATCCGAGATGACACCGCCGTCGACGCCGAAGAAGACGGGTGTCCCGCTCGGATCGCCCGGCGTGTCGTCGGCGACGACCATGCCCACTCCCCCGGCCTGGGCGACCCTGCTCGCCTTCGTCGAGAACGCGCAGCCCCCGCGGTCGACGAGGGCGATCGCGCCGCTGAGCGAGCCCGAGGGCAGCGCGGGCGAGGCCGAGCAGAGAAGACGGTCGACTGCCTGACCTCCGACCTTGATCGAGCCGACGTCGACGAGCTTCTGGTCGGTCGTCCCCCAGGACGTCGGGACGCCGCCGCCCGCGGGAGCGAAGGGCATCGGAGCGAGGTTCGGGGACTTCGACACGAGCGACTGCCCGAAGACGTGCCCGTTCGTGACGGCGGCCACGCTGAGCGCCTCCGGCGCCGTGCTCGGCGAGCCCACCGTCCCGAGGCCGAACGAGTCGCGGTCGTTACCCGCGGAGATCACGGGCAGGACGCCCGCGCGGACGACGTTCGTGATCGCCTGCATGAGGATGTCGCGGCGCGGGTCGATCTGGGGGCCGCCGCCGGAGAAGTTGATGATGTCCATCCCGTCCTTCACCGCCGCCTCGAACGCCGCCACGATCTCGGGGCTGTTGGCGACGCAGCAGCCCCCGAACGGGAGCGGCGTGTTGAAGACTCGGTAATTGCCGAGCCACGCGCGCGGCGCCACACCCGACAGCCCCTTCACGGCCGGATGACAGCCTCCCTCCGCCAGGCCGCACTGGCCCGGATCGCCCGCAGGCACGTCCGTGCCCGCGTCGCCGGCGATCACGCCGGAGACGAAGGTCCCGTGGAAGGACGTGTCGCGGTCGAGCGGGGCAGGGTTCGCCTGCGGGCCCGGAAAGGCGCGGGCGACGATGACCTTCGGCGTCGTCGACCCGGTGACCCCCTTCGGGAAGCCGGGCGGATACGAGTACCCGGCCGGATCCAGGAACGGGTGGGTCTGGTCGATGCCGTCGTCGACGACCGCGACCTTCACGCCCTGCCCTTCGTCGCCCGTCGCCGCCGTCAGCTGCGCCGCGCCGATCACGGCCCTGCTCCGGTTCAGGTCGAGGGTGTAGCGGAGACTCGGGTAGACGTCCTTCACGAACGGCAGGTTCAGCACCTTCGGGAGCTCCGCATACGGCACGTTGACCGTGAGCCCGTCGACGAGCACCTGGAAGCGCCACGACACCTTCGCGCTCGGGATCGCGGCATGGATCTTCGCGATCGCGGTGCGCTGCGCAGCTTCGATCGCCGTGAGCTCGGAATGCACGATCGGGCTCCGGAAGTCGATCTTCCGGCGCGGGCCGGCGCCGAGCAGCGCCCGTGAAGGCAGGGCCGCGGCGAGCGGCGGCGGATCGAGCGTGACGATGACCCGGGTCCGTCGAGCGGACGCGGGAGGAGTGACCCGGACCGGCCCGGACTCGCTCCCGAGCCGCGGGAGCTGGATGTACTTGCCGACGATCGGCCGGATCGCGCCGGACGCCGGCCCCGAGAGCGCGACTGCGACGACGGCTGGCAGGAGAAAGGCGAGACGGCGCACGGGACGCTCGTCAGTACGCCCGCAGGCGCACTAGTGGATCTTCCCGGAGAAGCTCCTCGACGCCTTCAGACCCTCGAAGACGATCGTGTCCGATCCTCTGAACGTCTTGCCCTTGGCGGTCTTCGGGATCTTGAACGTGCACACCGCGGCGCCGCCGACGACGCGGTGCACGATCGCGGTGAGCTTCGTCGTCCCAGCGCGCCCGACACAGATGACCTGACCGCCCTGCAGCGTCGCCCCGGTGTCGGAGCGGGCGGCGGTAAGGAGCAGCGAGAAGTTCTGGCCGGCGGTCGCGTTCGTCGGCTTGTGCGTGAACTTCTTCACCACGAGCGACGGCTTTCCGATCTTCACGTCATAGGGGTAGAGGCCGACCGTCGGGGCGCCGTCCGCGTGCGCGTTGGTGTCGTCGATTGCGCCCGTCGTCGGGTCGATCACGAGCCCGGAGAGGACGATCGCGTCGAAGTTGATCTTCCGGGTGTTCCCGAGGTCGGAGGCATTGATCCTGATCGTCGCGCCGCCCGACCACGAGTACGAGAGCGTCGACTGGTTCGCCGCCAGTGAGAAGGTCGTCCCGTCCCACTTGAAGAGGAGAGCCTGACCGCCGAGGAGCTGGATCGCGTAGTCCGCCCCGAAGGACTGCGGATCGCCCGTGGCCTGGTTCGAGTCGGTGTCGATGAACATGAGCATCAACATCGTGTTGTTGTCGAACTGCGGGCGGTTCGGCACGTTGATGCGGAAGGTGATCGTCCCGGCGTCGTCGTTCGAGACGACGATCGTGGTGATGTCCGGGCCCTGCGGGTCCTCGCCGGTCGAGTCGGTGAAGGTCACCGTGTTCGAGGCGGCCGCCGTGGGTGAAGCCGCCGACTGCGGCTGACGTGTCGCGCCGAGCGCGACGGTCGGCAGGGCGACGCAGAGCACGGCCGCGAGGGCGAGGACGAAGCGGTAGGGCTTCAGCTGGTCCATGCGGGCTCGGGTGAGGCTACTGGCGGCCCGACGCCGCCGTCAAGAGCGGTTTACGCCGACGCGGGCGCGTCCGGTTCACCACCTGCCGCCTCGTCGACCGCGCTCCCGCCGGCCTTCTCGAAGAGCTTGCCGCTCTCGATGGTCGCAACCATGTCCTTCGACTCCTCGCGGTAGACGCTGCCGTCCTCGAACTGGATGGCGGGGAAGCGGTCCTGCCCGGTTACCCGAATCAGCTCGGTGCGTTGCTTTCGCTGCCACGGCATCCCGGGCCCGGAGATGATCTCGTACTCGATCTCCACGTTCTGCAGCGCTTTTTCGACGCGCCAGCACGGGTGCCCGCCGAATTTCACCCACTCAGCGGAGCAACGGTGGAGCTTCACTCCCACGTCGCCCACCATAGCGCCCGCAAACCGCCGAGCGGGCACCTCGCGTAGGAGACCGAGGAAAGGAGGCAATGCACACCATGAGAACATTCGAAGACGGCGGCCGACCCTCGTCGCGGCGGGGCAGTGCGCTCCGCGTAACACTCGGAGTCACGCTCGCGGTCGCGCTCGGTGCGATCGGGCTCCTCGCCGCCGGCGCACTCGCCGGTAACGCGACGCAGTCCAGCGCGACGCTCTCTCTCCGCTCGACGAAGCTCGGACCGATCCTCGTGAACTCGAAGGGCCGAACCCTCTACCTCTTCATGAAGGACCGGAATGGCAAGAGCTCGTGCGCGGGGCCGTGCGCGCAATTCTGGCCCCCGCTCGTCGCCCAGGCCAAGCCGACCGTCGGGAAGGGCCTGAAGGCCTCGCTCGTCCGGCTGACCACGCGGCGCGACGGGAGGATGCAGGTGAGCTACAACCGCCACCCGCTGTACACGTTCGTGCAGGACAAGCGGGCGGGTCAGACCAGGGGTCAGGACTACTCCGCCTTCGGCGCGAAGTGGTTCACGGTCTCGGCGAAGGGCAGGGCCGTCCTGAAGCCGCCGTCCGGCGGCGGGACGACCTCCACACCGCCCGGGACGACGACCTCGCCGTACCCGACCGTCCCCTATCCGTAGCGGACGAGTCGTCCGCCGACACGCGGAAGGGCCCGCAGCGAGCGGCGGCGGGCCCCTTCCGCGTGGGCGAGGTCGGCGTCCTTCGAGCTTGTCCCCTGATCGGGGATCGCGCCTGACGACACGAGCGCCGATGTCCAGGGAACTCGGCTGCGGCCGGGGCTCGAACCCCGAGGCAAGGAGACGCACGGACATGGACTCGTCGGCACGCACGCGCACCGGGTGGGCGATCATCGTCGCCTCCGCGCTCGCGCTGGCCTCGTCCGCAGCCCTCGCCTCGGGCGGCGGCCCGGAGAAGATCCGCTACACCGCAGCCGACCAGGCCGCGGCACGCGCCGTCGTGGCTCGCAGGTCGGATCTCCAGCCCGCAGACGCCTGGCGAGGCGGAGCGAAGAAGGTGACGAAGGCCGACCTCGCGCCGCTCTCGTGCCCGGGGTTCCACCCGAAGGTCTCGGATCTCGTGATCACGGGTGCGGCGGGCTCCACGTGGACGAACGGCCCGGACAGCCTCGAGAGCCTCGCCGTGGTGCTCCGGACCGCCGACATGGTCAGGTCGGACTGGAAGCGGTCGGTACTGACACCCGGCGCGGTGGCGTGCGCGGCATCGTCACTCGGCAAGGCAGCCGGAGCAAACGTGAAGGTCGTCTCGTTCGGAAAGGTCTCGTTCCCGCGGGTGGCGCAGCACCAGGTGGCGTACCGCTTCGACCTCGCGCTGACGAGCCAGGGCGTGACGATCCCCGTCGTCGTCGAGACCGTCCTCCTCGGCACCAACCGGACCGAGCTCACGCTGACCTCGGGCGGGCCGAGAGCGACGGCGCCACCCGCCAGCTATCTGGCACACGTGGCGCGGCTCCTCCTGGCCCGCGCTCGGGTGTAGCGCTCCGGCCGCGCCCGGTCGCGCATCCTGGTCGCAACCGCGTCAGAATCCGCGCGATCCGTCATCGGGTGCAAAGGAGGCACGGATGCTCTTCCACGTGACCTGGGAGTTCATCGACACCGACGAGGAGAGCATCCGCCGCTCCCTCCAGGTCTTCGCAGGCTGGCAGCCACCGGAAGGCGCGGAGTTCAAGGGCTTCTACGGCTTCGCGGACGGAAGCGGCGGCGTCGCGATGGTCGAGGTCGACAGCGCCGCGGCGCTCGCCCGTACGACGGCGCCCTGGACACCCTGGCTGCGCTTCGCGGCGACTCCGATCGTCCCCATCGAGGAATCGTCCGGTATCGCCGGTGAGGCGGTCGCGTTCCGGGACTCCGTCGGCTGAGAAACCCGCCCCGCGACCTCGTCGCCTACGCAGGCTTCGCGCGAGCGGCGTCCCAGAGGAAGTAGACGAGCAGGCCCACGATCGGCAGCACGAGGATCACGACGATCCACAGCACCTTGCCGCCGACCCCGAGATCGGGCCGGCGCAGGACGCGGATCGCGACGAGGATCCACACGCAGATCCAGGCGATCAGGGCGGCGGTCGCGAGGAGCATCTACGCCCCGCGCGCAAGAATCACGATCGGCACGGCGGCGGAGCTTACAAGCTGACGCCGCGAGCTTCCCGGAGAGGAGATCCAACCCGCCGCCGGCGCCGTAGGACGAGCACATCCCATCACCGAAGGAGACGTCATGAAACGCAGCACACTCGCCCTGGCCGCCTTCGCCCTCGTGGTCGGCGTCGTCGTCGTCGCGCCGAGCTCGGCGGCACCTGCGTCCCCGCGCCTCGTCGCGACGGTCGGGCCGGGCTTCACCATCTCGCTGAAGAGCGGGAGCGCGAAGGTGAAGACGCTCAAGGCCGGGAAGTACACGATCGCCGTCAGCGACCTCTCGAGCTCACACGACTTCCATCTCTCAGGCCCCGGCGTGAGCAAGAAGACGAGCATCGGCGGGACCGGCAAGGCCACCTGGGTCGTCACCTTCCAGAAGGGCAAGACGTACCGCTACGTCTGCGATGCGCACGCGTTCGAGATGTTCGGCAGCTTCAAGGTCAAGTAGGCCAGACCTGTACGACACGCGTGTGCGGGCGGGTCGGGCGCCAAGCCCGGCCCGCCCCGCTTGGTCGGAGCCCTCGGGAGCTACCCTCGCCGCATGGCCCGGCGCTTCCGGTTCAGGATCCGACCCGGGCACGCTCTCCTTTCGTCGTCGGGTGATCCGACCTCGCCCGGTCCGAGCGCCCAGGCCGGCGACGAGCTCGTCGTCTCCGAGGAGGAAGCGGCGCAGATCCTCCGGCTCGCGCGACGCGCCGCGAGCTCGTCGAGGTCCTCGAGGACGAGACGAAGGCGCGGAAGCGCCTTCCCGGCTGACCGCGAGCGATACGTCGAGATCGAGAAGGCCCGGCCGCGCCGACGTCGTCGGCCTTCAGCCGACCGCCTTCTTCACGAGCGCGGCGATCTTCTTCTCGTCGGAGGCGGTCAGCTTCTTCAGCGCGAAGGAGGTCGGCCACATCTCGCCGTCGTCGAGGTTCGCCGCTTCTTCGAAGCCGAACGTCGCGTACCTCGAGTTGAACTTCCCGGCGCTCTTGAAGAAGCAGACGACCTTGCCGTCCTTTGCATACGCGGGCATCCCGTACCAGGTCTTCGGCCAGAGGGTCGGTGCGGTCGCGCTGACGATCGCGTGGAGCCGCGTGGCCATGGCGCGATCCGGTTCCTTCATGGCGTCGATCGCGGCGAGCAGGTCGCGCTCCCCCTCCGCTCGGTTCTTGCTCGCGCGCTCCTCTGCCTTCAACTCACGGGCGCGAGCTTTCATCGCGGCGCGTTCCTCGCCCGTGAAGCTCGTGGACTTCTTCTGGGTCGTCGTCGCGCGCTTCGTGGTCGTCTTCGCGGGTTTCTTCTCAGCCATCGGGAAGCATCTCCTTCGAGGCGAGGATAACCGGCTGGCAAGCGCGAGAAACGCGCTCGTATCAGCGTCTGCCAGACGACGGCAGCGGAGACGCTCTCGACGGGGGACTCGGTGTGTGTCGAGACGACCGTTCGTGGGGTAGAACACAAAGTCGTGTCGCTCGATGACTCGGAGTTCGAGTCGCTTCTCGATCAGGTGCGCGAGCTGCACCGGCTCGCCGACGAGCTCACGCGTTCGTCGCGGCTCCAGGAGCACGTCCGTGCTCGCCTCGAATGGAGTCACGACACGCCATCCCTTCCGATCGAGCAGGCGAGGATTGCGGAGGAAGTCGTCGAGGCTCTCGAAACTCCCCGCCTCTCCCGATCGCAGTCGCGCCAGCTCTACCGAGCCTTCTTCGGTCGCTGAGATGGCGTTGATCAGATGAGACGCGGAACCCCCGCTCGCCGCCGGAGCCAGGGCGACCCGGCACGTCGATTTCGCGCCCGTCGACTCAGGCCACGGAGAGCCGCTTGCGGCGCCGTTCGAGAATCGCGGCCACGGCCGCGACGATCCCGACGGCGCTTACCACCACGTAGAAGACCTGGACGACCCAGTCGATCGTCGACGTCCGCTCGAGACCGGGAAAGACGGCGATCTCGAGAGCACACATCACCGCGATGAGCACCGGGCCGGCGACGTGCTCCCTCGTCGTCAGCCACACACCGACGAAGAAGAGGATCGCGAAGGTGACCGATGCGACTGCTCCCCATCCGATGAAGAACGAGTCGATCGCCTCACCCACGCCGAGGACGAAGCCAATGCCGGCCACGGCTCGCCACTTCGTCGACATGCGCTGGAGCCTATCCACGCGCTTCACGGAGTCGGCTCTTCCGTCTGCTGAAATGCGGCCCGATGCTCCTCGGCTTCCACAGCAAGCAGTTGACCGAGCGCGGCACCGAGGTGGCGATGTTCGAGTACGCGCTCGGCGCGCAACGGCTCCTCGGTCACGAGGCGCGCGTCTTCATTCCGTCGAATCCCGGAAAGGTGATCCCGGCGGTCAAGGAGCGGTTCGAGGAGCATTTCGAGGTCGTCGTGTACGACGATCCGAAGGAGATCGCCTGCGATGCGCTCGTCGTGATGAAACGCGGCTGGCCGGGCCAGGTGACGCAGACGATCCCCGAGCTTAATCACTCGTTCCGCGAGGCGTCCTCGCCGCACGGTCATCGATTCGCCGTCATCTCCGACTGGATCGCGGGCACCGCTCGGCACGAGCTCAAGCTCCCGCGGGGTCGCACGGTGCGCGTGCCGAAGCTCCGGAAGCCTCCGGTGATCCCGTACATCCTCTACATGCCGCCTGCGGCCGGCGACATGCGGGCGGAGCTGGGGATCCCCGAGGACGCAATCGTTTTCGGCCGCCACGGCGGCGTCGGCACGTTCAACGTCCCCTTCGTGTTCGGGGCGATTCGCGAGGCGCTCGCGCGACGCGACGACATCTGGTTCGTGCTCATCAACGTCGAGCGATTCGTCGAGAGCGACCGAGTGATCTACCTTCCGCTCACGGTCGATCGGGCCGACCTCCGCCGCTTCATCGATACGTGCGACTACATGCTCCACGCGTACACGAAGGGTGAGACGTTCGGCCTCGCCCCGCTCGAGTTCGCACTCGCGGGCGCGCCGGTGCTCACGTGGCTCGACTCGGAGATGAAGGCGCACATCGACATCCTCGACGACGATCTCCTCCTCGGGTACCGGACCCAGGACGACGTCCTCCGGCTCCTGACGACGCTGCCGCGCCGGGAAGCTCCCGTCGCGTCCGACCTCGGTGAGCGCTTCTCCTCGGAGCGCGTGATGGCGACCTTCGACGAGGTCTTCCTCAACTGAGGTCCTCCCGACGCTGGCCTTGACGGTTCGTGGACCGCAGAGAACCGGCCGGGTCTGCTCCTCGTGAGCGCGCGACTACTTCGCCGCAGCCTGATTGACCCCGCTCTTGAAGAGCCCGCCGGTCGCGATCTTCGTCAAGAGCTCGTCGGCCGCACTCTCTTCGTCCAGCGTTTCGTTGAGCAGGTTCTCTGCGTCACCGTGATCAAGCTCGCCTGCGAGCGTCCGGGCTGTCCCATAGGCAGCGATCTCGTAGTGCTCGATCCGCTGCGCCGCCCCGATGATCGCCGCGTCCTTGGCGACCGGGTCACCCTCTTTGGCGATGAGTTCCTCGCCCTCGGCCACGAGTCCCTGCATTGCCCTGCAGATAGTCGGTGAGCTGTCCATCCCCAGCAGGCCCGTCACTTCCTCGAGTCGCCGAACGTGCATCCGTGTCTGCTCGAGG
Source organism: Gaiellaceae bacterium (assembly GCA_035702645.1). Taxonomy (GTDB): domain Bacteria; phylum Actinomycetota; class Thermoleophilia; order Gaiellales; family Gaiellaceae; genus GMQP-bins7. Next base: position 5,885 of record DASSQE010000162.1, on the reverse strand, counting down.
TGCTCGGACATCGCCTCCCTGAGCTCCGCCGAGTGCGCCGCGCCGGCGACCTTCGGCAGTGCGGCAACGAGCTGCCTCTCCGCACTCAGCAGATCCTTGACTTGATGCTGCAGAACGTCATCGAGCGACTGCAAACCCATGATCTCCTCCTCGTTCGGGAACGCCTCTCGAATCTCCCGGTGGACCGCGAGACAAACATCGACGGCTCGGCGAGGCCGGTTTTGCGTGATCGAGCGTCGGGCACAAAGGAGCCCGGCGACGACGGAAACTGAAAGGACACACCTGGCATGAGAGAGCTGACGCTCCCGATCGAACGCGAACGAACGCTCGAGGTTGGCCACGACGTCATCTCCACGTTGCGTCGCCATCGGGTCGCGACACATGCCACGGCGCTCGCGTTCAGGGTTCTGACCTCGCTAGTGCCACTCGCGATCCTCGGGATCTGCGTCCTTGCGACAGTCGGGCTCGAAAGCGTCTGGACGGATTCGATCTCACCGATCCTGCACCGGCATCTGGCCTCGTCGGCAGCGGCCGCGGCGGACGACGCGGTCCGCGGCATCTTCGAGCGGAACGGTGCGCTTCTGCTCGTGCTCGCGTCGCTGATGCTCGTCTGGAACACGCTCCGCGCCACGAGCGAGGTCGAGCACGCTCTCGACGAGATCCACGATCGGGAGACGCAGTCGCGGGCGTTCCTCGAAACCTTTGCGCGGCGACTCGCGCTCGCACTCGTCGTCGACGCATGTCTTCTCGGAGCGCTGGTCTCGTTCGTCGTCGCCCCCAGAATCGTCGAAAACGGAGCGCTGCACTACTCGCTTGACGTCGTACGCTGGATCGCGGCAGTGGCACTTCTCTGGGTGGCCGTGACCGTGCTCTTCCGCTACGCGACCGTCGAGCCGCCCGAGACGAGCTGGGCCAGCGCGGGATCTGCGCTGGTCGTCGCCGGCTGGCTCGTGGCGTCACTCCTCTTCGGCTTCTGGTCGACCTCGATCGCGAACTACAAGACCGGTCTCGGCACGTTGACCGCGTTCCTCGTGCTCACGGCGTACACGCTCGTCGTCGCCTATGTCTTCGTCCTCGGAGCGCAGCTCGACGAGTCGCTTCGCCGATCGAGGGCGAAGAGGCCCGGATGAACAAGCCTCGTGTCCGACTCCTCTCGACACGCCACCCTCGGCGCAGAGGCCGTACTCGGGATCGCGTTTCGGAAGATCGAGCCCTGGGCAAATAGCTCTGCCGCGATGATCGAGAGAGTCAGATGACTCTTCTCTCGCGGGCGTGACGGCGAGACGGTGGAACGGGGCCGAAGCGGTCTGGCCCGATTCGGCTCCTTCCGGCGTCGCAACGGCGAAGAGTCGCGCCAAGAGCCTCCACACCGGGGAGTGGATCATCGGCCACACGAACGCAGAGCAGCGTCGTGTCATGAACTACTGGCTGACGATCCTCTGGGTCACGCGGGCCCCCGTTCTCTGGATCGTCCTGCGACACGCGCTCTGGTTCGTCGGCTTCATGTCGCTCTACGCGATCTGGATCACCCACCCCGCGGGCTGGGCCGCCGAGACGCCGTCGAGGACGAAGACGAGTCCGCGAAGACTGAGACCTTGCGGTAAGCCTCTTTGCGACGCGGACGTCGCCGAGGGCAACAGCAAGAGCGGGCAAGCGGTTCGTCCGCGTGCCCGCTCCTACTCGATCGATCGGGACTTGGCAATCGGAGGCTCGAAGAGCCTGAGGAGCTCGCCGATCTCGTGGCCGTACTGCGCCTGGTGCCGCATCTCGGCCTCGCCGTTGATGGAGTAGTGGTTACGACGCCCGATGCGTTCTCGGGTCACATATCCGGCTTCGATCAGATCGCGCACGATCCGCTGCGCTGCACGCTCGGTGATCCCCACGTCCTCCGCGCAGTCCCGGAGCCGGATCTCGCTATCACGAGCGATGCAAAGCAGCACCTGCGTGTGGTTCGTGAGAAAGGTCCACGACCTCTGCGGCGGAAGGCTTGACATAGACGACTCTTGTTTCGTATCTTTCGTGTCCGGCTATATATTTCCGGATATGAATAACGTTAACGGTAACACTCCCGGCCGGTTCGAGATCGTAAGCCTGGCACGGGACGACGGGGTGTCGACGGTTGTCCTGGCGGGAGACCTCGATCTCGTTGCAGCGCCGACCGCGCGCAAGCTCCTGATGAAGGAGTGCGCAAGCGGGCCGAAGCAACTCGTCGTCGACATCTCGGGACTCGACTTCGTCGACAGCGCGGGCCTCGGAATGCTCGTGGCTGCCAAGCGAGCTCTCGGTGCGAACGGGGGAACGTTCGCGCTGATCGGTGCATCGGAGCGCGTTCTGAGGCTCCTCCAACTCACGGGACTCTCCCAACTTCTGGGAGTTCCGGGCGCGGCCTAGCTGCGTAGCTTGTCGGTCTAAGTATGTGAGTGGCGGTGCTGGGCTCGAACCAGTCCTCCCAAGTCTGGACACGGATCGACAGCAGCGGCCAACTTGGACGTATCCCGCTCTGTTGCGCGGGTTCGGCCCGGTCAGCGGGTGACACGGGTGGACACCCGGACACCGCCTGAAGGCGTCCGCGTGGACGAAACGTGGACGGGACGCGCCTGACTATCGCGCGAGATTAAGGTGCGGGAAGAGCGTCAGAAGCGGACGCTCGAACCACGTTCGATTCTTGTGCGGTTCAGAGACCGACGATGGTCTCGTACCAGCCGATATGGCATTGACGGCACAGCGCAATGATGTCTTCAAGCTCGGCCGGCCTTCGGCGATGCCGGTAGAGCGGCGGTGTGCGTGCAGCTCGACGCCGCTCGCGTCACAGAGCTGGCGAGTGCCTCTCGTTCATCGGAACCACTTTCGGGGGCGTCAGCTCGTGACTCGCCCGAAGAAACTCGTCAGCGATGCGGCATATTCCGGCGATGGATGCCGGATATGACCCTGCGGCCTGGCACGACTTCGGCGTGGCGCTGGTCGGCGCGAGCGCGGCGCTGCTCGGACTCATCATCGTCGTCGTTTCCCTGCATCTGAAAGCGGTGGTCAGTGACTCTGTCCTTCGCCGCCGAGCTGAGATCCTGCTCGGGCTGTTTGCGACGACACTCGCGGCCTCGGCGGCGCTGCTGATCCCAGGACAAAGCCGACAGGCGCTCGGCATCGAGCTGACGTCGTTCGCGCTGCTCTACATCACCTTCTCGACGCTCGCGACCATCCGAGCTACCCAATCCGAACGCGGCGTTTCGCGCGATCGCCTTGCTCGGTTCGTCCTCGGTGAGCTCAGCGCAGGGCTGATCCTCGTGGGGGGTCTGGGGTTGGTCATGCACGCTCTCGGAGGCGCCTATCTAGTAGCAGCGGGCATCGTTCTTGGCGTGCTCAGCGCGATGCTCGCGGTCTGGACCCTCTTCGTCGGCCTCGGGGTTGAGCTGCCGGACGGCTGAGCGGCCGGGCGCTAACGCTCACCTGTGTCCACGGGATCGCGGGGATGGGCGGTACTGGGCTCGAACCAGTGACCCCCAGCTTGTCGAGCTGGTGCTCTCCCAACTGAGCTAACCGCCCCGGTTCGGGGCGATTCTACCCGAGTCGTGGCGCGGGCTCAGACCGTGATCACGTGGCTGTCCCCCTGTCTGCCGGCGACCAGCCAGATCGCCTCGCCGGCTCATCCCCGAGGAAGAACGCGGCGGCCCGCGAGCGCTCCGCCGGCTCACAGTCAGCTCCCCCTAGCCTTCACGAGCGCGCGCCAGACGTTCTCACCGTTGCACGGGAGATCGACGTGGCGGACCCCGTACGGAGCGAGGGCGTCGAGCACCGCGTTGTGAACCGCGGGAGTCGAGCCGATCGTGCCCGATTCGCCGATCCCCTTCGCGCCGAGCTCGTTGTTCGGCGTCGGCGTCTCCATCTCGACGACCTCCCACAGGGGGAGGTCCGCCGCCGACGGGAACGCGTACGTCACGAGCGTGCCTGTGAGCGGGTTGCCGTACTCGTCGTAGGCGAAGTCCTCGTACAGGGCCTGCGCGACGCCGGTCGCCACGCCGCCGTGAACCTGGCCCTCCGCGAGGAGCGGGTTCACGAGCGTGCCTGCGTCGTCGACGGCGACGAGGCGCAGGAGCTCGACCTGGCCGGTCTCCACGTCGACCTCGACGACCGCGATATGCGCTCCGAACGGGAACGTCGGTGGCGCCTGGAAGTCGTGCTGGGCCTTCAGCTCCACGAGCCGATCGTCGGCCTCGGCTCGCTCGGCGAGCTCGGCCCACGAGAGTCCGGGCTGCGGCGTCCCGGCGACATGGAAGCGCCCCAGCGCCGTGTCGAGAACGACGTCGGCCGCGCTCGCCTCCAGGTACTCGCCGACGAGCACCTTCGCACGCCCGACCACCTCGTCGGCGGCGCCCCGCGCAGCCATGCCGCCGATCTGGGTCGACTTCGACCCGAACGTCCCCGTGCCCCTCGGCACGTCGTCCGTGTCGCCCTTGACGACGGTGACTCTCTCGATCGGCAGTCCGAGCCGCTCGGCCGCGATCATCGCGAACGACGTCTCGTGGCCCTGGCCGTGCGAGCACGAGCCAGTGTGCACGATCGCGTCGCCGTCGGCCGTGATCTCGACCTCGCCGTACTCCTGCTCGCCGAGCGGGTTCGTGATCTCCGTGTAGGAGCTGATTCCGATCCCCAGCTGCCTCGGATCGCTGCCCTCACGCCGCTTCCTTTGCTCCGCCCGCACGTCGTCGTAGCCGACCGCGTGCAGCGCGAGATCGAGCGCGCCTTCGTAGTCCCCCGAGTCGTACGACGCTCCGGACGCACTCTGGTACGGGAACGCGTCCTTGGCGACGAAGTTCTTCCGCCGCACCTCAACCGGGTCCAACCCGATCTCCGACGCGAACAGGTCGACCATCCGCTCGATGGCCTGGGCCGCCTCCGGACGCCCCGCTCCGCGTACGGTCGTCAGCGGCGCGGTGTTGGTCACCACCGACACGCCTTCGACCTCGATCCGCGGGATCGCATAGACACCGCTCGCGAGCAGCGCCGTCAGGTTCGGGAGGTACGCGCAGACCCCCGGATACGCGCCCGCGTCCTGGAGGATGTGCATGCGGTACGCGAGGATCTTCCCGTCGCGCGTGCCGCCGAGCTCGAGGGTGAGACGCTGGCCGCGGCCGTGAGGCAACGTGACCATGCTCTCGCTCCGCGTCTCCGTCCAGCGCACGGGCTTGCCGAGGTGCCGTGCGAGCCAGATGACGATCGCCTCCTCGGCGCCGAACGCGCTCTTGGCGCCGAAACCACCCCCGACGTCCGGCGCGATCACCCGCAGCTGGGCGGGCTCCAGCCCGAGCGTGCGGGAGAGTCCGAAGTGATCGCGGTGCGGGACCTGCGTCGAGAGCCACGCGGTGATACGGCCGTCGCTGCCGACCTCGGCGGCCGCCGAGCGCACCTCCAGCGGACAGGCGGCCATGCGCTGACTCATGTGCGTGTCCCTCACGACGACATCGCATTCGTCGAAGAGGCGGGGGTCGGGGTCCATGCGCCCGGCCCGCCCGGCGACGTTCGTACCGATCTCCGGGTAGAGCAGCACCTCGTCCTTCGCGGCGTCGACCGTGCTCACGACCACCGGCAGCGGGTCGTACTCGACCGAGACGAGCTCTGCAGCGTCGAGACCCGTGGCCCGGTCGGGGCTCACCACGACCGCGACGATCTCGCCGACGAAGCGGACGACGTCCTTCGCGACGACCGGACGTCTCATTCGCTGCTCGAGCACGGGAATCGGCGGCGGCCCGGTGGAGACGTCGATGTCGGCGCCGGTGACGACCTGGACGCCGGGCAGCTCCTCGGCGGCGGAGGAATCGACCGCGACGATCCGGGCGTGGGCGGCGAGCGAGCGGACGAAGGTGACGGTGAGCGCGCCCTCGAGGGTCAGG
>DASSQE010000161.1:0-14363 GCA_035702645.1 Gaiellaceae bacterium | reverse complement strand
CGCAGGGCTCAGGGCGGCTCGCAGCGCGAGGCGCTGCGTGTGCTCAAGCGCCGCCTCTCCGACGTCGTCTACCGAGCCTTGCGAGCGGATGCGGAGATGCACCTGCAGGCGGCGGCTTGACAGAGGAGCTACGCGGCCGCTAGCGGCCGCGTGGCAGTGACTCCCGTTTCGCGCATTACGGTCTTCCACGCGCCCGACTGCAACCTGTGCGAGCGGGCGCTCGAGGTCGTCCGGGAGGCGCAGGCGGAGCTGGGCTTCGAGCTCGAGCTCGTCGACATCGCGGGCGACCCGGCTCTCGAGACGCGTTACCGGGAGCTTCTCCCGGTCGTCGAGATCGACGGTGTGCAGGCCTTCACGTACTTCGTGGATCCGGACGCACTGCGCTCGCGCCTCGCGTGACGGTTCCTTCCACCGGCGCGAACCGACCGTAGGCAGAATCGTGACGATTTGTCACAAGCGACGAGAAGAGGGGGAGCGTGGCCGAGCGTCTGACCGTCGGAGTCGCGGCGCGCCTGAGCAGGTATCTGCAGGTGCTGACGCAGGCCCAGAAGATGGGCAAGGAGCGCATCGCCTCGCAGGAAATCGCCGAGTACACGAACATCAACGCGACGCAGATCCGGCGCGACTTGTCCGCGTTCGGCAAGTTCGGCAAGCGCGGCGTCGGCTACCGGACGGAGGCGCTCCTCGACGAGATCCGCAAGATCCTCCGCACCCAGGGCCAGCACAACATCGCCCTCGTCGGGGCTGGGCGGCTCGGGAGCGCGATCGCGAGCTCGCCGATCTTCGCCGAGCATGGAATCACGATCGCCGCGATCCTCGAGAACGACCCCGAGAAGGTGGGACATCGGGTGGGCGACATCGTGGTCAGCTCGATCTCGGACGTCGCGGACATCTGCCGTGAGCGAAACATCATCGTCGGCGTCATCGCCGTGCCCGCCGAGAGCGCGCAGGCCGCGGCCGACTCCCTCGTCAGCGCGGGCGTGAAGATCCTCTTCAACTACTCCGAGGCCCTCCTCGACGTCCCGTCGGACGTGAACGTCCACACGGCGAACCCCGCGGTCGACCTGCTCTACGCGCTCTACTTCCACCTGACGTAGGCGCTGCCTCCGGCCGCCACCAGCGGCGCCGCGAGCTGGTCGCGTGGGCGAGGGGCCGGATCTCGCATCTCGGCACGAGATGGGGGAGGTACGCTCGAGGGTCGGATCTCGCATCGAGACACGAGATGGGGGAGATCCGACCCTGCGTCTGAGGTGGACGGCAGGATGCTCACGTGCGCATCTTGCTGTGGCACGGATACCTGCTCGGAGGGACGGGCTCGAACGTGTACACGCGGCAGCTCGCGCGCGAGTGGAGCCGCGCCGGGCACGACGTCACCGTCCTCTGCCAGGAGCCGCGTCCCGAGCGGTATGACGTCGGCGGGGCGACAGTGGTTCGCCCCGACGTGGGCCGGCTGCTACCGGTCTTCGTGCTCGACCGCTACGAGGGGTACGAGGTCAGGCTCCTCCAGGACCTGACGGAGGCCGAGGTCGGGGGCTGGGTCGAGGCGAACGCGGCCGTGATTCGTGAGCTCCTGCCGGCCGACCTCGTCTTCTGCAACCACGTCCTGCTCGGCGGGGCGGTGGGAAAGGCGGCCGGGGCGCCGTTCGTCGTCAAGGCGCACGGCTCGGAGCTCGAGTACTCGATGCGGGGACGCCCGCGCCTCGAGCGGTGGGGGGCGGAGGTCCTCGCGGGCGCGAAGGCGGCGGTCGTCGGCTCCGCGCACATCCGGGAGGTGCTCGAAGAGGTGTGCGGTCACGTCGAGCGCGTGCACGAGGTGCCGCCCGGGGTCGACGTCGACGAGTGGCGTCCGCGACCGCGGGAGGAGGCGCTCGCTGCGCTCGTCGAGGAGGCGCGCCTCGATCCTCCGAACCCTGGCAACGCCGACGAACGACTCCCCGACGGGGGAAACGCCGAGCGTCTCGCCTCGTTTCTCGCCGGTGACCAGCCGACCGTCGTCTACTTCGGGAAGCTCCTCTACAACAAGGGCGTCCACGTGCTGCTCGAGGCGCTCGCGGGCGTCGACGCGCGCGCCGTGATCGTGGGGTTCGGCGACTACCGGGCGGAGCTGGAGGCCATGGCCGATCGGGAGCGCACGCTCTTCACCGGGCCGCTCGAGCACCGCCACCTCGTCCAGCTGCTGCCGCTCGCGGACGCGTGCGTCGTCCCGTCGATCTTCCCCGAGGCGTTCGGGATGGTCGCCGCCGAGGCTGCCGCCGCCGGCTGCCCGCCGCTCGTCGCGCGGCACTCGGGGCTGGCGGAGATCGCCGAGGGGCTCGAAGCGGAGTACCCGCCCGCACTTGCCGGACTCGCCTCGTTCTCGACCGGGGACGTCGCCGACCTGCGCCAGAAGCTTCGGGATCTACTCGAGCTGCCGGCGGGCGAGCGCGAGGAACTGTCCGCGGCGGCACGCCGTGCTGCGGTCGAGCGCTGGAGCTGGGCGGGTGTCGCGGAGCGCCTCCTCACGCTCGGCTCCTGAGCCAACGCTTCAACTAAGTTAGTGCGCCGTGGGCGAGGAACAACGTCTCTCACCCGAGGACCAGATCGAGTCGGCACGCGAGCGCTTCGCGGCCGCGACGGACTTCGCGGTCGCCGTGGAGGAGGAGTTCGCGCTGCTCGATCCCGAGACGCTCGACCTGACGAACCGGTTCGAGGAGGTCCAGGCGGAGGCGAAGGGCACACCGCTCGAGCCGAACCTCGTCGGCGAGCTCATCGCATCCGAGGTCGAGATCCGCACGGGGCGCTGCGAGACCTTCGCCGACGTTCCGGGGCAGATGGAGGAGCGGCGTGCCGAGCTCCGCGCGCTCGTCGAGCCCATGGGCATCCTGCTCGGCGCGACCGGCACGCATCCCTGGGCGGACTGGAAGGACCAGCGCATCATCGACACGCCCCACTACCGGCGAAACGACGAGCTCCTCCGCTACGTGGTGTGGCGGAACAACACATTCGGGTTTCACGTCCACGTCGCGATCGCGGGGCCGGACCGCGCGATCGCGGTCGTGAACGGAATGCGGAACTTCTTGCCCGAGCTCCTGGCGCTCTCGGCGAGCTCGCCGTTCGTGGAAGGCGTCGACTCGGGCCTGCACTCGGCGCGCACCCAGATCTTCACGCGCTTCTTCCCGCGCTGCGGCGTGCCCGACGCGTTTGCCTCCTGGGACGAGTTCCAGCGCTTCGTCCGGTTCCTGTACGACACGGGCTCGATCACGGAGCACACGCAGATCTGGTGGAGCGTCCGGCCGCACCTCGCCTTCCCGACCGTAGAGGTGCGCATCTGTGACGGCCAGCCGGAGCTGCACGAGGCACGGGCGCTCGCAGCGATGACGGCGTCGCTCGTGGTGCGGGTCGCGCGGGCGTACGACGAAGGCCGCCCGGTGGAGCCGCTCCCCCACCGGCTGATCGAGGAGAACTTCTGGCGGGCGATCCGGTACGGGCTCCCCGGCGAGCTGATCGACTTCGAGCGCGGCGAGCCGATCCCCGCGCGGCAGCGGATCGAGGAGCTGATCGAGTGGGCGCTCCCGGCGGCGGAGGAGATCGGTGCCGCGCCCTACCTCGCGATCCCGGAGCGAAACGCGGCCGAGCGCCAGATCGAGCGCTTCGAGGAAGGTGCGACGCTCGAACGGATCTACGCCGAGCAGGTGCGGGCGACGGAGCGCATCGGTGGCTGAGGACGAGACCGCACCCGAGGGAGACGAGCACGCGGAGGCACAGCCTGCGGAGGCGGACCCTGCGGAGGCGGATGCCGAAGACGCAGTCGGCGAGGACGCAGTCACCGAGGAGGCCGACGCTGCCGCCGAGGAAGGCGCCGCCCACGCAGGCCCGACCCAGGAGGAGCTCCGGGCTGCGCTCGACCGGGTCGGAGTCGCAGACGTCCTGGTCGAGGCGCTCATGGCCACCGTGTCGCTCGGCTTCAGGCGCGTCTCCGCCGAGGCGCGCGACCTGCCGCAGGCGAGGCTTGCGATCGAGTCGCTGCGCGCGCTCGAGCCGGTGCTGCGCGAGGGCGGGGTGGACGAGGGGCTCCTCCGTGACCTCGAGCAGGCGCGCGTGAACCTCCAGCTCGCGTACGCGAGCGCCGTCGCGGAGGGCGAGAGTGGAAGCTGAGATCGGGGTCTTCGGCGGGTCGGGGTTCTACGAGCTCCTCGACGAGGTCGACGAGGTCTCCGTCGAGACGCCGTTCGGGCCGCCGTCCGCGATGCCGGTCGTCGGCGAGATCGGCGGGAAGCGCGTCGTCTTCATCCCGCGCCACGGCCGCGACCACGGGCTCCCGCCCGCGCAGATCAACTACCGGGCGAACCTGTGGGCGATGAAGGAGCTCGGCGTGCGCAGGATCATCGGCCCGTGCGCGTCGGGGGCGCTCAGGGCCGACCTCGGGCTCGGGGAGTTCGTCGTCTGCGACCAGTTCGTCGACCGTACGAGCGGACGCAAGGACACCTTCTACGAGGGCCCGGTCACGACGCACGTGTCGGCGGCGGACCCGTACTGCCCGGACCTGCGGGCGATCCTCGTCGACACCGCCCGCGAGCTCGGAATCCCAGTACGCGACGGCGGCACCGTCGTCGTGATCCAGGGACCGCGGTTCTCGACGCGCGCCGAGTCGGCATGGTTCCAGCGGATGGGGTGGGACGTGATCAACATGACCGCGTACCCCGAGGGCTATCTCGCGCGTGAGCTCGAGCTCTGCTACGCGAACATCTCGATGGTCACCGATCACGACGTGGGCGTCGACGGCGCGGCGCCCGTCTCGCACGAGCGCGTGATCGAGGTCTTCGACGAGAACAACGCGCGCCTGCGCGAGCTCCTCTTCGCCGCGATTCCGAAGATCGGCCCGCAGCCGGGCGACGTGTGTGCCACCGCGCTCGTCGGCGCGCGGCTCTGATCCGGCGCCCGCCGCGGCTCGTACACTCGCCTGCCATGGCCATCTGCCCGGACTGCGGGAACGAGAACCTCGACGACGCGCGCTTCTGCTCATACTGTGGCCGCCCCCTCGCAGGCCGACCGGGAGAGGCCGAACGCAAGCTCGTCACTGTGCTCTTTGCCGACGTCACGGGCTCGACCTCGCTCGGCGAGCAACTCGATCCCGAAGACCTGAAGGACGTGCTCGGGTCGTATGCCGATGCGATGCGGGACGAGATCGAGGCAGAGGGCGGGACCGTCGAGAAATTCATCGGCGATGCCGTGATGGCGGCATTCGGTGTTCCGGCTGCGCACGAAGACGACGCGACGCGTGCCTTGCGAGCGGCCCTCCGGATGCGGCGGCGACTCGACGAGCTGAATGCGGACCTCGAGCGTCGCCACGGCCTCCGGCTCGCGATGCGGATCGGCGTCAACACCGGGGAGGTCCTCGCGGCGAGGGACGCGCGGCCGGAGGTCGGGATGGTGACAGGAGACGCCGTGAACGCTGCCGCGCGACTCGAGCAGACCGCCGAGCCGGGGCAGATTCTCGTATCCGAGCGCACGGCTCGGTCGACGCGGGAGTTCCGGTTCCGGGAGCTCGGCCCGCTGGCAGTGAAGGGCAAGACGCAGCCGATACCAACGGTCGAGCTGGTCAGCGAGGCGCCTGACGTACCTCCGGGACAACGAGAGCGCGGCATCCCCGGCCTGCACGCTCCGATGGTCGGCCGGGACCACGAGCTCGACCTGTTGCAGTCGATCTACAGCCGGCTCGCGGCTTCCGGCCGAGCCCAACTCGTGACCGTCTACGGCGACCCCGGCATCGGCAAGAGCCGTTTGACTCGCGAGTTCCTCGGCTGGGCCGAGCAAGAAACGGTGCGGCCGGTACTGATGAAGGGACGGTGTCTCCCGTATGGGGAGGGCGTGACCTACTGGCCGCTCGCCGAGATCCTGAAGGCGCACACGGGAGTGCTCGACTCCGATCAGCCGGACACCGCACTCGAGAAGATCGGGGAGCTCGCCGAGAACGTTCTCGCAGCAACTCCCGATCCTGCGCGCTCCGCGGCGGTGCTCGCGTTCACATTCGGGCTCGAGGATCCGCGGTTCGCGTTCGATGATCTCCCCCCGCGCCAGGTTCGGCTGGAGACGCACGACGCATGGCGAGCGTTCTTCACCGGGCTTGCCAAGACCGGGCCGGTGATCGCCGTGGTCGAGGACATCCACTGGGCGGACGACGCCCTCCTGGACCTGCTCGAGGATCTCGCGGACAGGATTGCAGGCCCGCTTCTTTTCCTGTGCCCTGCCCGGCCCGACTTGGCGCAGCGGCGGCAGGGATGGGGGGGAGGGAAGCGGAACTTCTCCTCGATCTTCCTCGAGCCGCTCTCCCACGAGGACGCGGCGCGCCTGGTCGAGTTCCTGCTCGCAATCGACGAGCTTCCAGACTCGGCTCGGGAGGCGATGCTCGACCGTGCAGACGGGAACCCTTTCTTCCTCGAGGAGATCGTCCGACACCTGATCGACGAGGGACGGATCGTTCGTTCGGAGGACCGCTGGCGAGCTACCGACGACATCGCCGAGATCGTCATCCCCGACACCGTTCAAGGCGTCCTCGCGGCCCGCATCGACCTGCTGCCCACTGAGGAGAGGCGCGCTCTCCGTTCCGCGGCGGTCGTCGGACGGGTGTTCTGGAAGGGGCCTGTCACGAGGCTGCTCGACGGCGAGAGCGACAAGCTCGATGAGGTTCTCGACCGCCTCGAAGACCGTGAGCTGGTGCTGTCGCAGGTCGGGTCGACAGTGGCCGGAGAGCGCGAGTTCGTCTTCAAGCACGTCCTTACGCGCGACGTCGCGTACGGGACCCTTCCGCGCCGCGATCGTGCGAGCGCGCACGCGGCGGTCGCCGGCTGGATCGAGTCGGCAGCCGGCGAGCGCCGCAGGGAGTTCACGGAGCTGCTCGCGCACCACTATCGCGAGGCTTACGAGGGCACCGTCGCGGACCCCGGCGCGTCGCCGGACCACATCGAAGAGCTGAGGCGAAAGAGCCTCGCTGCGCTGCTCGAGGCGTCGGCTGCTGCGCGTACGAAGATGCTTCTGGAGAAGGCGGACGTTTTCGCCGAGGGCGCGCTTGCTCTCGCCACGAATGCGCACGAGCGCTCTCTCGCGCTCGAGGCGCTCGGGCTCTGCGCGCTCTGGGACTACCGGGGCGACGGCGCCTGGCGGAACCTCTCACAGGCCGTCGACGAGCGCCTCGCGGCCGGGGTCGACTCGGGCGAGAACCTCGCGATGCTCTGCGCGCGTGCGGTCGAGCCTCCGACCCGCTGGCCGGCGTCGATGTCGGAGGCGCCTGACGAGGAACGGGTAGCCGTTTACCTGGAGACCGGCTTCGCCCATGCAGGGCGAGCGGGCGAGGCTCGAATCCGACTGCTGATAGCTCGAACCATGTGGCTGTTCGCCTTCCGGAGGGAAGGATTCACCGACGAAGAGGCGCAGCTGGCCGTGCAGGCGGGGGAAGAAGCAGTCGAGCTGGCTCTCGAGATCGAACGGCCGGATCTCGCGAGCGCTGCGCTCGACGGCGTCACCAGCGTGGACTTCATTCGCGGCCGGCACGGGCGGCTGTGGCCGGCGGAGGAACGGCGGCTCGCGATCGTCGAGCACCTCACAGATCCGTGGGAAGTCGGGGACGCACTTCAGACGGCCGCAGACGTCGCCCTCTGGGTCGGCCGCTACGCCGACGCGCTGCGCTGGGCCGACGAGGGGTTCGAGCGGTCTCGTGCGGGCCCGGACGTCTGGCGGGCATGTCTCGCGTGGCGGATGGTGGCGCGCTTCCGGCTCGGGGACTGGGACGGCGCGCTCGACGATCTGCGTCTGCTCGAGGAGTCACCCGCAAGCACGCGCTTCGCCGCGGCGGCGTACTTCCACACCACTGCTCGGAGCTGCGCAGCGTTCCTGTACGAGCTGCGAGGCGAGCGGGCCGCATCGGAGCGCGTCGAGCTGCAAGCCCTCGACGAATCCCTGGGGACGGCGACTGTTCGAAAGATCCCCTGGCTCGCGAGGCTCGCTGCGCACCGCGGCTCGGGCGACGGCGCCCTCGCACACCTCTCGGCTGCGGGCACGCTCCCAGCGGAGACGATGGCGAGGCCGGGCATCCTCGAGGCGCGGTGCGATGTCGTCGCCGCGCTCGAGCGGTGGGATCTCGCAGGCGAAACCGTGGCCGAGGCTCGGAGATTCGCAGAGCTTGGGCTGCTTGAGGCGCTTCCGCTCTACGCCGACCGGCTCGAGGGTCGCGCCGCACTCGCGCGTGGCGACGCATCGCTCGCGATCGAGGCCCTTACACGGGCCCGCGACGGATTCGCTGTACTCGGAGCACGGTGGGAGTCGGCGCTGGCGAGTCTCTGGGTCGCCGAGGCGCAGGGAGCCCAAGGCGCCGAGTCCGAAGCTCGCTTCGCGGCTGAGACGGCGCTTGGTGTGTTCGACGAGCTGCGTTCGGTGCGTGAGCTCGGGCGGGCGCGCTCGCTGCTCTCCAGGCTCTAAACAACGCGCGCCTGCGCGAGCTCCTCTTCGCAGCGCGGACGCCGAACCTACGCAGCGGGCTCGAGCGTGAAGCCGAGGGCTGTCGCTGCGGCCGTCACGCACGCTTCGTCCTGCTCCGCGGTGCCACCGCTCGCCCCGAGCGCGCCGACCAGCGCTCCGTCCGCGTACAGCGGGACGCCACCCGCGTAGACGACGATCCGCCGGTCCGTCGTGTTCCACCCCCAGTCGCCGCCGCCCGGCTGCGTGCTCTCCGTGAACGAGCCCGTTCGAACACCCCAGAGGGTTGCCGTGTACGCCTTACCCGCGGCCAGACGCATCGCTCCCAACGCAGCGCCGTCCATGCGCTGGCTCGCGACGACGTGCCCGCCCCCGTCGACGACGCAGACAGACAGCGCGAGCCCCTGCGCCTCGGCCTCGCCGGCGACCTGCGCGAGGAGTGCGATTGCGTGCTCGAGGGAGACGTGACGCTGCTCGACCAGGCCGTCCACATCGAGATCCTACGACGGACCGCCGTGCCGGCCACCAGCGACCTGTCGCTAGGCGCCATCGCCGCTTGTGATACATAATCCCCCGCGCCGGGGCGACTCGGCGCTCACTTCGTGACGGGCCGAGACCGGAGGATGGATGGACTTCTTCGTTGATCACGCCGTCGCGTTCGCGCTCGTCTGCGCGCTCGTGGCGGTCCTGTACGGGATCTACCTGACGTGGTGGCTGCTGCGCCAGCCTGCCGGCAACGAGCGGATGCAGGAGATCGCGCGTGCCGTCCAGGAAGGCGCCGCGGCGTACCTGCGCAAGCAGTACACGACGATCGCGGTTGTCGCGATCGCGCCGTTCCTCCTGCTCGGCTTCTACCACCAGCTCGGCTGGGGCGCCGCCTTCGGCTTCCTCTTCGGCGCTCTCCTCTCGGCGGCAGCGGGCTTCATCGGCATGAACGTGGCCGTTCGCTCGAACGTCCGGACTGCCGAGGCAGCCCGCGACGGGCTCCAGCCGGCGTTCAAGGTCGCCTTCCGCGCCGGCTCCGTGACCGGCCTCCTCGTGGTCGGGCTCGGGCTCCTCGGAGTCGCGGGCTACTACTGGATCCTCACGGGCTGGCTGAACCACACGCCCGTGTCCGCGGTCGACGACCTTGTGGGGCTCGCCTTCGGCGGCTCGCTGATCTCGGTCTTCGCCCGGCTCGGTGGCGGGATCTACACGAAGGCCGCGGACGTCGGTGCCGATCTCGTCGGGAAGATCGAGGCGGGGATCCCCGAGGACGACCCGCGCAACCCGGCCGTCATCGCCGACAACGTCGGCGACAACGTGGGCGACTGCGCGGGCATGGCGGCCGACCTTTTCGAGACGTATGCCGTGACCGCGGTCGCGGTGATGCTCCTCGGGATCAAGTTCGTCGGCACCGAGCTGTGGCTCTTCCCGCTCGCGCTGGGCGGGATCTCGGTGCTCTCCTCGGTCATCGGCACCTTCTTCACGCGGGTCGGAAAGGGGCCGAACGCGATCATCAACGCGCTCTACCGCAGCGTCCTGATCGCGACCGTGCTCTCGGCCCTCGGCTTCATCCCGGTGACGATGGCCTACGACGACGGCCCCGAGTTCAGCTTCTGGAACCTGTACGGCTCGGCGCTCATCGGGCTCGCGGTCACCTTCCTGCTCGTCGCGATCACCGAGTACTACACGGGAACCCGCTGGAACCCCGTCAAGCGGATCGCCCGCGCCTCGCAGACGGGGCACGCGACGAACATCATCGCCGGCCTCGCCGTCGGGATGCAGGCGACGGCGCTCCCCGTGATCGTGATCGCGACCGGGATCGTCGGCGCCTACTACGCGGCCGGGCAGGCCCTGTACGGGGTCGGGGTCGCGGTCATGGCACAGCTCTCGATGACTGGCCTCATCGTCGCCCTCGACGCGTACGGCCCCGTCACCGACAACGCGGGCGGCATCGCCGAGATGGCCGACCTGCCCGAGGCGGTGCGCGGGATCACCGACCCGCTCGACGCGGTCGGCAACACGACGAAGGCGGTGACGAAGGGCTACGCGATCGGGTCGGCCGGGCTCGCGGCACTCATCCTCTTCGACAGCTACCACCAGGGGCTCCTCGACCGGGGCCAGGTGATCGGCTTCTCGCTCACGGACCCGTGGGTGATCGCGGGCCTCTTCATCGGCGGGCTCATGCCCTTCCTCTTCGCGTCGCTCGCCATGGAGGCCGTCGGACGGGTCGGCGGCCAGGTGGTCGAGGAGGTGCGGCGGCAGTTCCGCGAGAACCCTGGGATCATGGAGCGGACCGCGCGGCCGGACTACTCGCAGGCGATCGGCATCGTCACCGGCTCCGCGATCAAGGAGATGATGGCGCCCGCGCTCATCCCGATCCTCTTCCCGATCATCGTGGGGATCATCAAGCCGGAGATGCTCGGCGGCCTCCTCATCGGGACGATCGTGACCGGGCTCTTCCTCGCCATCGCGATGACCTCGGGCGGCGGCGCCTGGGACAACGCGAAGAAGACGATCGAGGACGGCCTCTACGGCGGCAAAGGCTCGGAGGCGCACGCAGCGGCGGTCACCGGCGACACGGTCGGCGACCCGTACAAGGACACCGCCGGGCCTGCGATCAACCCGATGATCAAGATCGCGAACATCGTCGCGATCCTGATCATCCCGCTGATCGTCTCCATTCACGGCTAGCGGCCGGCGCTGAACCGGCGCGCGCCGCGGCATGTGTAGCGACTGCCGCTTGTAGGCTCCCGCCCGTGCCGGGGCGCCGCCGGAGACGCGAGGTCGAGCTCGAGCGGGTGCTGGGCACGCCGGCGCTCTTCGCGACTGCGTACGGGAACGTCGGCTCCTCGATCTACTACGCGCTCGGCCTGACCGCGATCTACGCGCTCGGGCTTACGCCCGTCGTGTTCGTGATCGCGGGGATCATCTTCGCGGCGACGGCCGCGACGTACGCGGAGGGGACGGTGCGGTTTCCGGAGGCGGGCGGCTCGTCGAGCTTCGCCCGGCACGCGTTCGACGAGCTCGTCAGCTTCGGCGCCGCGTGGTCGCAGATGCTCGTCTACGTCGTGACCGTCGCGACCTCGGCCTTCTTCGTCCCCCATTACTTGTCGGTCTTCTGGGAGCCGCTGAAGACGAACCCATGGGACATCGTCGGCGGTGCGGTCGTGATCCTCGTGCTCGTCTGCCTCAATGTCGTCGGGGTGCAGGAGGCGGCGCGGCTCTCGATCACGCTGGCCGTGATCGACTTCGCGACACAGGTCGTGCTCGTGATCCTCGGCTTCGTCCTCGTCTTCAGCCCGTCGATCCTCACCTCCAACGTCCACTGGGGCGTTGCCCCGACGTGGTCGAACTTCGCGCTCTCGATCCCGGTTGCGATGCTCGCGTACACGGGGGTGGAGACCGTCTCCAACCTCGCGGAGGAGGCGCGAGAGCCCGCGCGCACGGTCCCGGCCGCCTACAAGCTCGTGGCCGGCGCCGTCTTCGCGATCTACTTCACGCTCCCGCTCGTCGCCCTCTCCGCGATGCCGGTCGTCTTCCAGGACGGGCAGTACACGACAAAGCTCGCCCAGCCGCCCGAGGACGGCGGCTACGCGAACGACCCGATCCTGGGCGTCGTCGCGAACCTGGGGCTGCACGGCCGGACGCTCCACGTGCTCGAGATCTATGTCGGGATCCTCGCGGCCACCATCCTCTTCATCGCCACGAACGCCGGCGTCATCGGGGCGTCGCGCATCACGTACTCGATGGCGAGCCATCGCCAGATCCCGGAGCTCTTCCGGCGACTGCACCCTCGCTTCAAGACGCCGTGGCTCGCCCTCGTCGTCTTCGCCGGAATCCTCCCGATCCTCGTGATCCTTCCGGGGAGCGTGACCTTCGTCGGCACGCTCTACTCGTTCGGCGCGACGCTCTCGTTCACGGTCGCGCACGCGGCGATCGTGACCCTGCGCGCGCGCGATCCGGGGGACGAGGTCTCGTATCGCGGGCGCCCGAACCTGCGGCTCGGCGGGATCAGCTGGCCGATCTTCGCGATCGTCGGAGGGTTCGCAACCGGCGCCTCGTTCCTCGTCATCCTCGCGCAGAACCCGGCGACGCGGTGGGTCGGGCTCGGCTGGCTCGGGTTCGGCTTCGTCGCCTACGTGATCTACCGTCGCCGTTTCGTGCACGTGCCAGTGCGCGAGACCGTGAAGGCGCCGCCCGCGCTCGGCCCGGCGCTCGCGCTCGAGTACCGGAGGCTGCTCGTGCCGGTCGTCCCGGGCCAGCCGTCGGACGACGCCATGGACGTCGCCTGTAGCCTCGCCGCCGAGCGGCGCTCGCGGATCGTGGCGCTCAACGTGCTCGAGGTGCCGCTCGATCGTCCGCTCTACGCGGACCTGCCCGAGCTCGAGCGAGACGCGAACGGCCAGCTCGACGAGGCGGTGGCGATCGGTGACTCGTACGGCGTCCGGGTCGTCGGCCGGCTCGAGCGCGCGCGGAGCGCCGGCCCGGCGATCGTCGCCGAGGCGACGGCCCGCGACTCGGAGATCATCGTGCTCGGCTCGCCGCGCTCGGGCCTCACCGAGTCGCACGCCGCCGTGTTCGGTAATACCGTCGACTACGTGCTCAAGAACGCGCCGTGCAGGGTGCTCGTCACCGCGACCGAGGCAGCGTGAAGGCGTACCACGTCGCGGTCGTCGTCTTCTCCCTCGTCTTCGTGGGGATCGGGATCGCGTTGCTCGTCGTGACCGCGGCCAACGGAGGAGGGGTGGTCGGGTTCCTGCTCGGCGGGCTCTTCGTCGCGCTCGGAGCCGGCCGGCTCACCATCGAGCGCCGAAGACACGTGGGGAGCTGACGTGGCGAGGAAGCTCAGGGGCTTCGAGCGCGTCCTCGGCGCACCGGCGCTCTTCGCCGTCGCGTACGGGGAGATCGCCTCGTCGCTCTACTTCGCGCTCGGGATCGTCGCCGCCCAGGCGCTCGGGCTGACACCACTCGTCCTGCTCCTCACCGGAGCCCTCTTCTTCGTCGTCTCGCTCTCGTACGCCGAGGGGACCGCCGCCCTTCCGGAGACGGGGGGTGCGGCGACGTTCGTCCGGCGGGCGTTCAACGACCTCGCCGGCTTCGTCACCGGCTGGGCGCTCTTCCTCGACTTCCTGATCGTCATGGCGCTGTCCGCGCTCTTCGTGCCGCACTACCTCGGGGCAACGATCAGGGCGCCCTCGCTGGAGCGATCGCCCTGGGACGCGATCATCGGGTGCAGCATCATCGTCGCGATCGCGGCCGTCCGGATCGGCAGGCGCACGCGGCTCCACGCAGGGTCGTTCGCGGTCGCCCTGCTCGACCTCGTCGTCCAGGGCGTCCTCGTGGTGCTCGGGCTGGCGTTCATCCTCTCCCCGCACACGCTGACGGCGGGATTCGGGTTCGCCACCGGCCAACACTGGAGCGACCTCGCCTTCGCCCTCCCGCTCGCGATGCTCGCCTACACCGGCCTCGAGACCGTCGCCAACCTGGCCGAGGAGGCGCGCGAGCCGGGGCGGACCCTCCCGCGCTCCCTGTTCTCCGCGATCGGCCTCGTCGTCGTGGTCACCGTCGCGATCGCGGCGATCGGGCTCTCGGCGTACCCGGCCACGGGCGGATCGACGGAGCTCGGCAGCCGGTGGCTGGAGGCGCCGTTGGTCGGAATCGCGGTCGCGTTCGAAGGAACGCTTCCCGGCCCGGTCGTCGACGTGCTGCGGGTCGCCGTCGGGATCTCGGGGATCCTCATCCTCGTCGCCGCCGCGACGACCTCCATCTCCGGCATCACGCGGCTCACGCACTCCCTCGCCGAGCACGGCGCCCTGCCGCGCGAGTTCGCGCGCCTCGAGCGCCGTGCGCTCGTCTCGAGCGAGGCGATCCTGATCGCGTCGGGCCTCGCGATCGCGCTGATCCTCGTGAGCGAGATCATCCGCTCCGGG
>DASSQE010000160.1:0-9025 GCA_035702645.1 Gaiellaceae bacterium | reverse complement strand
CGCAGGGCTCAGGGCGGCTCGCAGCGCGAGGCGCTGCGTGTGCTCAAGCGCCGCCTCTCCGACGTCGTCTACCGAGCCTTGCGAGCGGATGCGGAGATGCACCTGCAGGCGGCGGCTTGACAGAGGAGCTACGCGGCCGCTTCGCGACCGCGACCGAGCTGGTGCCGTCAAGCAGGGTCGAGTCCTCCTGCCCGCACTCGAGGACCGCTGCGCCTCCGGTCTAGCCGCGAGGGGGCATGTCAGACGCCGACACGACCATGCTCACCTCGATGCGGGTGCACGACGGCAGGTTGTGGTCGTAGTACGCGAGCCACGCTCTGACGACCGCGCTTCGCGTGTTCCCGGGCGGAGTGACGCGGAGCCGCCGGTACGACGGCGGACAGGACGTCTCGCCCGGTCCGGGATTGTCCCCGGCCGTGAACGCCGCGACGGCCGTCTGCCCGTGGCGCAGGCGGACAGTCGGAACGCCCCGGACGTAGGGCCCCGCGCCGCCGACGTAGGGGCCGAACATCGTCGAGCGCACGTGAACCGCGATCGAGCTCGCTCCCGGCCGGAGGGCCGTCAGCGTCGGCCAGCCGTGGAGAGAGCACACGGACCGACCGCGGTTCGTGAAGGCGAGGTAGCCGCCGACCGTGCCCGCGGCAGCACCCGAGTGCGTTACCCAGACGTGGAGCTGCGAGGTCCGACACGTACGGAGCGCGGGCTCGGTGTGAGCCGACCCTGCGAGCACGAGCGGGACGGCGATCGCGGCGAACGCGGCCAACTTCCCGACTCGTCTCATGGCTGGAGCAACCGTAGCGCGAGGCATCCACGTCCTGGTCGTATGGATCAGCGAGGAGAGACGCACGGAAGCCCAGCGGTCGCCGCGGCGTCGAGCTGGCGAGCGTCGTAGCTGACGAAGGCGGCCAGGGATTCTCCGAACCGTAGCGCCGTGGCGATGTGGATCGCATCGAGCGAGCGGATCCCGACAGGACCCAGTTGCGCCGCCGCGAGGAGGACGCGGTCGGAGATGGACACGAGCGACATGCGGGCGAGGAGCTCACGCGCAAGCGCTTCTCTCGAGACGTCACGTCGGTGGACGGCTCGCAGAAGCTCGACAACCGCGAGTCGGCTCGAAATCCTTCGGGGCCAGGCGACGAGCGCGCGCTGCAGCGCCTCGCTCTCCTGCTCGACGACCGCCAGCTTCACGAGCGCCGACGACTCGACGTACGCGATCAGAGACGCTCCTCGCGCAGGTCGTCCAGGATCTCGGCCGTCGACGGGCCGGCAGGGCTCGGTGACGGGAGAGGGAGATCCAGCAGATCGCCGATCGGCGTCGTGGCCTCTCCCGTCGCGATCAGGTAGTCGAGGATGTCCTCGTTCTCGGGCAGGGGGCCGAGCATCGCGACAGGGCGCCGGCGCTCGGTGACGACGAGTCGCTCGCCCTCGGCGACGCGCCGGAGATACCGGCTCAGGTGCTGTCTCAGCTCACGGACGCTCACGTGCTCCATGGTCGCAGGAATGTAGCACCTATGTGTCACATTTCTGCGACGCCGGAGCCGGGGCGTCAGTCGAAGCGATCGAGCCGGAAGAGGCCGATGTCGTGGCGCGTCGACCCGTCGAGCGCGAGGTCGGCGACGATCTCACCGACCACCGAGCAGAACTTGAAGCCGTGGCCGGAGAAGCCGGCAGCGACGACCGCGCGCTCGCTCTCGGGATGTCGGTCGATCAGGAAGTGCTCGTCGGGCGACGGCTCGAACAGGCACGTCTTCAACGCGATCGTCGGCCCTGCGCCGTCCGGGAAGTAGCGCTCGGCGAACTCCCGGAGCGGCGTCTCGTCGGCGAGCGTCGGCTCGCGGTCGATCGACTCCGGCGCGCCTCCCTCGCCGTGGTGGTCGTAGCGGCCGAGCTTGAAGCCGGGGATCCCGAACGCAGGGAAGCCGTAGAAGTGCTCCCCGTCGAGCGCGAGGTTGAAGACCGGCATGCGATCGGGCTCGAAGAGCTCGGGGTGCGCCGGCTGGAACCAGGCGAGCGCCTGCCGCACTGCCCGGACCATGCCCTCGGGCAGGCGGGCGACCTCCTGCGACCACGCGCCGGCGGTCAACACGAGCCGGCCCGCCTCGACGACGCCGCGATCGGTGCGCACGCGGACGCCGTCCCCGGTATCGCTCCACTCGAGCACGCGCTCGCGGGCGCGCACGACAGCGCCGTTCGCGAGCGCTCCCGCGACATGCGAGACGATGCAGCGTTCCGGCAGCACGAAGCCGCCGTCGGGCTGGAAGACGATCGGCAAGTCGTCGGGCAGCCGATATGCAGGGAATCGCCGGGCGACCTCGCGCCCGTCGATCGCCTCGTGCCGCAGGTCGTGGTCGAGGCAGGATCGGAGCGCGCCCTCGTGGATCCGCTCGCCGCCCTCGACGATCCCGGTGACGTACAGGAGCCGCTCGCGTGCCTCCCGCTCGAGCTCGCGCCAGAGCTCGTACGCGCGGTGGAGGAGCGGCACGTAGTCCGGGTGCTCGAAGTACCCGAGGCGGATGATCCGCGTCAGCCCGTGGGACGAGCCGAGGTCGTGGAGGACGTCGAACTGCTCGAGCCCGAGCACGCGCTGGCCGCGGCCGGCGAGGTGGTAGGCGGCGGCGCTCCCCATTCCGCCGATACCGACGACGACCACGTCGTACCGCTCCATCCCGGCGTGACCATATCTCCGGGTCTCGCCTTCTCCGGGGCGTCAGCCGCACCGGAGGCCGGCTCTGCCGGCCGGGAGGTCGGCGGCCGGTGAAGGCGAGCTGGTTGAATGGCCCGGTGGCGACGACGTCGGTCCAGGAGCTCGGGGAGAACCGCGTCCGCCTGACCGTGGACGTCTCGTCCGAGCAGGTGAAGCACGCGGTCGAGCACGCCGTCTCGGATCTCTCGCAGAGCGTGAAGATCCCGGGGTTTCGGAAGGGCAAGATCCCGACCCCGGTCTTGATCTCCCGTCTGGGCAAAGAGCGGATCTACTCGGAGGCGGTCGACAGCCACATCGGCGGCTGGTTCTGGAGCGCGGCGGCGCGGAACCGCGTGCGTCCGGTGACCGACCCGCAGTACGAGTTCGAGCTGCCCGCGAGCGCCGAGGAGGCCTGGAGTTTCGAGGCGACCGTCGAGGTGCAGCCGATCCCCGAGATCGTGGACTGGACGACGCTCGAGGTCGCGCGTGCCGAGGTCGACGTGCCGCAGGAGGCGATCGACGCCGAGGTCGAGACGCTCCGCGAATCCGTGGCCGAGCTCGCTCCCGCGGACGGGCGGCCGGCTCAGGTCGGCGACACGCTCGTCGTCGATCTCGTCGACTCGGACGGAGAGGCGCAGCGCGACACGGTCGTCGAGCTCGGCGCCGGCAGGCTCGCGGGCGAGCTCGAATCGGCGCTCGTCGGTGCCTCGGCGGGCGACTCGAGGGACGTGACCTACGCGCTCTCGGACGGGAGCGAGGTGACCGTCGCGGTCACCGTGCGCGAGGTTCAGGAGAAGGTCCTGCCGCCGATGGACGACGACCTCGCACGCTCCGCAAGCGAGTTCGACACGCTCGCCGAGCTCCGCGCGAGCATCGAGCAGGACCTGCGCGCCCAGCTCGACACCGAGATCGACGCCGCGTATCGCGTTGCCGCGGTCGACGAGCTCGTCCGCGCGTCGGAGGTCCAGCCGGCGCTGCCGCTCGTACGCTCGCGCGCCGTCGACCTCCTGAACGGCTTCGTCCGCTCGCTCGAGCGCCGCGGCGTCACGCTCGAGGCCTACCTCGCCGCGAGCGGCGCGACGTCGGACGACCTGCAGAAGCAGTTCGTCCTCGAAGCAGCGGTCTCGGTCGCGCGGGAGCTCGCGCTCGAAGCGCTCGCCGAGCGCGCGGGGATCACGGTCTCGGACGACGAGGTCAAGGAGTACCTGCGCGAGGAGGCGGAGTCTGCCGGGGAGGACGCGGACGCGCTCGTCGAGGACGTGTGGACCCACGGGCAGCAGGAGCCGATTCGCGAGGACCTGCGACTGCGCGCCGCGCTCGACCGGCTCGTCGCCGACGTCAAGCCGATCGCCCCTGATCTCGCCGCTGCCCGCGACAAGCTCTGGACCCCCGACAAGGAAAAGGCCGAGACGGACACGAAGTTGTGGACCCCCGGCAGCAAGGAGAGCGCATGAGCCCGTTGATCCCGATGGTGATCGAGCAGACCTCGCGCGGCGAGCGCTCGTTCGACATCTACTCCCGTCTGCTGAACGAGCGGATCATCTTCCTCGGCACCCCGATCGACGACCAGATCGCGAACCTCGTCGTCGCCCAGCTCCTCCACCTCGAGTCGGAGGACCCGGACAAGGACATCTCGATCTACATCAACTCGCCGGGCGGGATCGTGTACGCCGGGCTCGCGATCTACGACACGATGCAGTTCATCAAGCCGGACGTGCAGACGATCTGCGTCGGCATGGCGATGTCGATGGGAGCGATCGTCCTCGCCGGGGGCACGCCCGGGAAGCGCTCTGCGCTGCCGCACTCGAAGATCCTGATCCATCAGGGCTCGGCGGGCTTCCACGGCCAGCCGACGGAGATCGAGATCCAGGCGCGAGAGGTAATCAGCCTCAAGCGGCTAATGGAGGAGATCATGGCCAGGCACACGGGTCAGGACATCGACAAGGTCTCGAAGGACATGGACCGCGACTTCTACATGACCTCCGAGGAGGCCAAGGAGTACGGCCTCATCGACCGGGTGATCGAACACCGCTGACCATGACCACTGAGGTGATCGCAGCGCCGAGGCCGCGAAACGGCCGCCTTCAAGGATCTTCGCTCAGCTGGTATGCGCGCCAGCGAATCCTGGCCTTGCACATCCCCCCGGCCGTTGATTCGACGCTACGCCAGCGGCCGCGAAGCGGACGCCTTCAGGGATTTTCGTGCGGCCGGGATTCGCACTCGCGAATCCTGGCCTTGCACAAGACAGGTAGAGCGGAGTAAAAGGAGACACGTGGCTCGGGCGAGTGAGGGCAACGAGCAGCTGCTCTGCAGCTTCTGCGGCAAGAGCCAGCGCCAGGTCAAGAAGCTGATCGCTGGACCGGGCGTCTACATCTGCGACGAGTGCATCGATCTCTGCAACGAGATCATCGACGAGGAGCTCACGACTCCGGCGCAGCTCGACCTCGACAACCTTCCGAAGCCGCTCGACATCTACTCCGTCCTGAACGACTACGTCGTCTCGCAGGAGGAATCGAAGCGGACGCTCTCGGTGGCGGTCTACAACCACTACAAGCGCGTCCGCATGGGCCTCGACGACTCGGAGGTCGAGCTCCAGAAGTCGAACATCCTCCTCCTCGGGCCGACGGGCTGCGGAAAGACGCTCCTCGCGCAGACGCTCGCGCGCATTCTCAACGTCCCGTTTGCGATCGCAGACGCGACCGCACTGACCGAGGCCGGCTACGTCGGTGAGGACGTCGAGAACATCCTCCTGAAGCTCATCCAGGCCGCCGACTTCGACATCAAGAAGGCGGAGCAGGGGATCATCTATATCGACGAGGTCGACAAAATCGCGCGTAAGGCGGACAACCCGTCGATCACGCGCGACGTCTCGGGCGAGGGCGTGCAACAGGCGCTCCTGAAGATCCTCGAGGGCACGGTCGCCTCGGTGCCGCCCCAGGGCGGGCGCAAGCACCCGCACCAGGAGTTCCTCTCGATCGACACGACGAACATCCTCTTCATCTGCGGCGGTGCGTTCGCCGGTCTCGACAAGATCGTCGAGCGGCGGATCGGCAAGAACACGATCGGCTTCGCCGCCGACGTGCGCTCGCGGAACTCCGAGGAGAGCGCGGAGCTCCTCGGAAAGGTGATGCCCGAGGACCTCATGAGCTTCGGCCTCATCCCCGAGTTCGTGGGCCGTCTCCCCGTGATCTCCGCCGTACACCAGCTGACACGGGAGGACCTGGTCGAGATCTTGACCGAGCCGAAGAACGCGCTCGTGAAGCAGTACCAGCGCTTCTTCGGGTACGACGAGATCGAGCTCGTCTTCACCGAGGACGCGATGTGGGAGATCGCCGACCACGCGCTCGCGCGGGAGACCGGCGCCCGTGGCCTGCGCTCGATCATCGAGCTGGCCCTTCTCGACGTCATGTTCGAGCTCCCGTCGCGCACCGACGTCACCAAGTGCGTGATCACGAAGGAGACGATCTCGAAGGGCCTGAAGCCGACCCTCGTCACGAGCGCGGGCTCCGCCGACGACGAGCTCGACGAGCTCGCCGAGGAATCCGCCTAGTCAAGCGGGCGACGACGACGTAGGATCGCCGCGTGCCGCGCTACCTCATCGAACGCACGTACACCGTCGACCTGGACGAGCTGCCGACCGTGGCGACCCGGTCGAAGGCGATCGGCCACCACCGCTTCCCGGAGATCGTGTGGGAGCACAGCCACGTCGTCGTCGGCACCGACGGGATCCCGAAATCCTTCTGCGTCTACGACGCGCCGAGCGAGGAGATGGTCCGGCAGCACTCCCAGCAGCTCGGCGACCATTTCGTCGAGACGATCTGGGAGATCGCAGGCGACGTCACGCCCGCAGACTTCCCACTCACCGATCCGCCGCCCGAGTAGTCGACAGCTCGAAATCTGCGCATGCGGCGCAGCGATCCGTTCAACCCGGCGGTGCCTGTGACACGTCGTCCTGCTGGAGGTGGGACAGCGCCTGGACGAGGACGGCCTGACGCATCCTGATGCTGCGCCGTCGTTCGCCGTCTTCCTCCGGAAGGAGCGCGAATGCCTCCGTGTACAGGGTGAGCGCCCGCTGCTTCGCCCAACCTCGGCCGGCCTGCTCGGCCGCCGTCATGAGATGGTCGTAGGCGTTCTCGGCTTCGCCCGCCTCGCGCCAGTGATGGGCGAGCGCCTCGTGCGACTGGCCCGCAGCGGTCGTACGCTCGAGGAACCGCGCGACGGCCGCGTGGCGCGCGCGGCGGGCCGCACGGGGGAGCGTCGCGTACGCGACGTCGTGGATGAGCCCGTGCCTGAACGCGAACTGCTGATCCCCCTGGATCCTCGAGACTGCCTCGCGGCCGATCATCCCGCGCGCTTCGAGTGAGCCGAGGAGCGCGGAGATCTCGGACGAGCAGCCGATCTCCTCGAGCGCGCCACGCCAGAACACGCGCCCGGCCACCGACGCGTCGAGCAGTACGTGCCGCTCGTCCGTCGGAAGCGAGTCCAGCCGTGCCGCGATGATCGCCCGCACGCTCGTCGGCAGCTCGTCGATTCCCTCGACCGGTTGCTCCCCGATGCAGGCGGCCAGCTCCTCGATGAAGAGTGGATTTCCTTCCGCCGTCGATGCGATCGTCTCCGCATCGCTCGCAGGAAGGTTCCCGTGCGCGAGCAGCTGCTCGGCGAGCGCGAGTCCCGCGGCTCCCGTCAGCGGCTCGAGCGGGACCGTCGTGGAAGCGGGGAGGCCGCCGCCCCAGCCGGGGCGATCGGTTAGGAGCTCGGGTCGCGCGAGCGCGACGAAGAGGACCGGCACGTCCCGGACCCGTGCGGCGAGCGTCTCGAGGAGATCGAGGAGGCTCGAGTCCGCCCAGTGGATGTCCTCGTAGAGGAGGAGGGTCGGGCCGTCGAGGGCGATGGACTCGACGAGGACGCGGGCGGAGAAGAAGAGCGTTTCCCGATCTTCGACTTCGCCGTCGTCACCGAGGCCGAGCAGGGTCGCCAGGTGGGGAGCGTGCTCCTCGGCCGCCGCCGGGCCGGCCAGCCTGGACACGGCGTCGTCGAGCTTCGTCCGCGCCTCCTCGGGAGCGTCGCTGTCGAAGATCGTCGCGACCTGCTTGACCTGCTGCGCGAACGCGCTGTACGGGCTGCTCGCTCCGTACGGCGTCGAGCGCCCGCGGATGACGCGCGCGCCTTGTCCCGCGACGAGCTGCGAGATCTCGAGCGCGAGCCGTGACTTCCCGATGCCCGCCGGGCCGAAGATGGTCACGAAGTGAGCGCGGCCCTCTTCGGCGACGCGCTCCCAGATTCGTGTCAGGGCCTCGATCTCGCGCTCGCGCCCGATCATCGGCACGGGTGTCACGGGACGCTCGCCGACGCCCGAGCTCGCGCCGAGGGCGAGCCACGCCCGGATGGGAGCGTCCTTCCCCTTCGCGTGCACCGGCTGGGCAGGCCGGTACTCGATGGCGTTCCTGGTGCTGCGGTATGTGTCCTCGCCGACGAGGATGGAGCCGACGGGTGCGGCGGACTGCAGGCGTGCCGCGGTGTTGACGACGTCTCCGGCGATCATCGCCTGGCCCTGTTCGGGCCGCGCATCGAGCTCGACGATCGCTTCTCCGGTGTTCACGGCGATCCTGAGCTGGAGCCCGTCCTCCTCTGCCCAGTCGCGAACCGCGAGTGCTGCACGAACGGCGCGTTCGGGATCGTCGCCGTAGGTCGTCGGCGCCCCGAAGACGCCCATCACTGCGTCCCCGATGTACTTCTCGACGACGCCCCCGAAGCGCTCGGCTTCGGCGCGGACGTGCTCGTAGTAGCGGTTGAGGTAGGCGCGGACATCCTCCGGATCGAGGTTTTCCGCCCGGGCGGTGGAGCCGACGAGGTCGACGAAGAGAACGGACACGATCCTCCGCTCCTCGCCGGTGCGTCCCGACTCTTCGAGCGAGGCACCGCAGGCGTTGCAGAACCGCGCTCGGTCAGGGTTCTCGCCGCCGCATCTCGCACAGGTCCCCACGGAATCGAACACTAGAGTGCGTCCGTGTTCACGACCAGGCCGGAGCTCCGCGGCACGTTCGGGATGGTCGCGTCGACGCACTGGCTCGCCTCCTCGGCGGGGATGGCGGTCCTCGAGCGGGGCGGGAACGCCTTCGACGCCGCGGTTGCGACCGGCTTCGTGCTCCAGGTCGTCGAGCCGCACCTGAACGGGCCGGGCGGCGAGGTGCCGGTCGTCTTCTGGTCGGAGGCACGCGGCGAGCCGCTCGCGCTGTGCGGACAGGGCGTCGCGCCCGCCTCGGCGACCAGCGAGCGGTTCCGGGAGCTCGGGCACGCGCTGATCCCGGGGACGGGAGTCCTCGCAGCCTGCGTGCCGGGAGC
>DASSQE010000159.1:0-2019 GCA_035702645.1 Gaiellaceae bacterium | reverse complement strand
TCGTCGAGGTCCGGCGGGCTGCGCCGCGGCGCTACGAGGAGGACGAGCTCCCGCCGCCGCTCGCCGAGCCGCGCCTCGACTTCCGCGTCGACGCCGCCACCGCGCTCGCCTACGAGGTGCGGGCCGGCGAGTTCATCCAGGTGATCGACGTCGAGGGGAAGCAGTGCTCCGACTTCCTCGCGTTCGACGGCCGCAAGCTCGAGCGCGGGCTCGAGCGCGGGCTCGACGCGACGACGACACGCAGCCTCATGGGGCAGGCCTACCCTCAGCCGGGGCTGTACGGGAAGTTCTACGACGTCGACCAGGACCCGCTGATCGAGGTCGTCCGCGACACGGTCGGCCGCCACGACACGTTCGGCCTCGCCTGCACGGCCAAGTACTACGAGGACAAGGGCTACCCCGGCCACGTCAACTGCTCGGAGAACTTCAACCGTCAGGTGACGCCGTACGGGATCGCGCCCCGCGCGGGCTGGGAGGCGCTCAACTTCTTCTACAACACCGGCTTCGACGCGCAGAACGTCTTCGTCATGGACGAGCCCTGGTCGCGGCCCGGCGACTACGTGCTCCTGCGGGCGATGAGCGACCTGCTGTGCGCGTCATCCGCCTGCCCCGACGACATCGACGCCGCGAACGGGTGGCAGATCACGCCCGTGCACGTGCGCGTGTACGCGCCCGACAACTCCTTCTCGACGGCGATCGCGCGCCGCGTGACTGCCGACGCGGAGCCGGTGCTCACCCGCGAGACGACCTTCCACCCGCGCACGAGCGAGCTGACGAAGAGCTTCGTCGAGTACCGCGGCTACTGGCTCCCCCACTGCTTCGACAACGAGGGCGCGATCGCGGAGTACTGGGCCTGCCGCGAGAAGGTCGCGGTCATGGACCTGTCGCCGCTCCGCAAATGGGAGGTGCTCGGGCCAGACGCGGAGTCGCTGATCCAGCTCGCGGTCACACGCGACGCGCGGCGGCTCTCGGTCGGCCAGGTCACGTACACGGCCCTCTGCAACGAGACCGGCGGGATGATCGACGACGCGACCGTCTACCGGCTCGGACAGGACAACTTCCGCTTCGTCGGCGGCGACGAGTACGACGGGATCTGGCTGAAGGAGCTCGCCGAGCGGCGGGAGTTCAAGGTCTGGGTCAAGCCGTCGACCGAGCAGCTCCACAACGTCGCCGTCCAGGGGCCGGAGAGCCGGGAGCTCCTGAAGAAGATCGTGTGGACGCCGCCCACCCAGACGTCCTTGGAGGACCTCAAGTGGTTCCGCTTCACGGTTGGCCGCGTGAAGACGTACGACGGGATCCCGATCGTCGTCTCGCGCACGGGCTACACCGGCGAGCTCGGGTACGAGGTGTGGTGCCATCCTTCCGACGGGCCTGCGGTCTGGGACGCGATCTGGTCGGCGGGCGAGGAGCACGGCCTGACGCCGCTCGGGCTCGAGGCGCTCGACATCCTCCGGATCGAGTCCGGCCTGATCTTCGCCGGGTACGAGTTCGACGACCAGGTCGACCCGTTCGAGGCAGGCATCGGCTTCGCCGTCGACCTGAAGACGGAGGACGACTTCGTCGGCCGCGAGGCGCTCGAGGAGCGGAAGGAGCACCCGCAGCGCCGGCTCGTCGGGCTCGAGCTGGCCGGGAACGAGACGGCCGGCCACGGCGACCCCGTATACGTGGGGCGCCGCAAGGTCGGCGTCGTGACGAGCGGGACGCGGAGCCCGATCTTGAAGAAGAACGTGGCGCTCGCACGGGTGGCCGTCCAGTACGCCGATCTCGATACCCCGCTCGAGGTCGGGAAGCTCGACGGCATGCAGAAGCGGATCCCGGCGACAGTCGTCCGCTTCCCCTTCTACGACCCGGACAAGACCAGACCTCGCTCATAAGGAAGGCCGTCGCGACGCTCGTCGAGTCCTTCACACCGGAGCAGGTCGACGCGTTCCACCGCGACGGCTTCCTGATCGTCGAGGAAGGCCTCGTCCCGCCCGGCGCGCTCGAGCTTCTCCGCGAGCGCTACCTCCGGCTCTTCGA
>DASSQE010000158.1:0-13942 GCA_035702645.1 Gaiellaceae bacterium | reverse complement strand
GTAACGGCGCAGGCTGGCGACGAGCAGCGCGAGCATCACCTTGACGATGTAGTACAGCGAGCGGACGAAGGTGATCGAGGACGAGCCCGTCTCGCGCTCCCGCATGTCGACCTGCACCTGCCGGAGCCGGAGCCCGCTGCGGAGCGCGACGAGCGTCGACTCCACCTCGGGGTAGTCGTGCGGATACTCGCTCGCGAACAGCTCGATCCCCACACGGTCGAGCGCGACGAAGCCCGACGTCGTGTCCGTGACGCGCTGGCCGCCGAGGAGCGAGACGAGCCGCGCGAAGACGCGGATACCGAGGCGGCGGGCGAGCGGCGGCCGGTACGTCCCGTTCGCATCGACGAACCGGGAGCCGATGACGAGGTTCGCCTCGCCGCGCTCGACCGGGCCGAGGAGCTTCGAGATCTCCGAGGGGTCGTGCTGCCCGTCGCCGTCGAGCCGGACGGCCGCGTCGTAGTCCTGCTCCAGCGCGTACCGGAAGCCGGTCTGCACGGCACCGCCGATGCCGACGTTGAACGGGAGCCGGAGCACCGTCGCACCGTGGTCCTCCGCGACGGCCGCGGTCCCGTCCGTCGAGCAGTCGTCGAGGACGACCACGTCGAGGTCGGGCTGGTACTCCGCGATCTCGTCGACGAGCCTCCCGATCGCGCCTTCCTCGTTGTACGCGGGCACGACGGCGACCACACGCGTCATACGGCGACCCCCGCCTCGAGGCCGATGAGCTGGAGCAGTCGCCGCGCACGGTGGGCGTACGTGTGCTCGTCGAGGACGCGCTCGCGAGCGCGCCGGCCCATCTCCTCCGCCTGCCCGGGATCGGAGACGAGCTCGCGGTAGGTCGCGACTGCCTCTTGGGCGTTCTCGACCACGACGAGCTCCTGCCCGGGCTCGAACCAGCGGTCGATGCCCTCGTGCGGGTTCGAGACGATCGCCGCTCCCGAGGAGGCGAGCTCGAACGGACGCGCGGTCGAGGACGCCGGCACGGTCGCGTGCGGCCGCCGGGTGACGTTGAGGTTCACGCGCGCCGCCGAGATCGCCCGCGCGAAGGCGTTGAAGGGGATGTCGCCGAGGAGCCGCGCGGAGCCGAGGTCGCCCTGGAAGTCGAGACCGCCGAGCCCGATGTCCAGCTCGGGTGCGATCCGCGACGCCTCACCGACCATCGTTCCGATCCAGTCGCGGCGGAATTTGTCCCCGTATCCGTAGAAGAAGACGTCGACCTCCTTCTCGACCGGCTGCGGCGCGAAGAACTCGGGGTCGGCGGCCCAGAAGAGCGCCTCGGCCCGCCGGGCGCCGAGTTCGAGCAGGCGCGGGATCCCGCCTTCGGAGTTCGAGAGCACGAGGTCGTATTCCGACGGGTCCGCCCCGTGGTAGTAGTTGAACCCCGTATCCATGCCGCCGTACTCGGGCAGGCTCATCGGCACGTCGCCGTCGTAGAACGCGACCGGGATCGAGAAACGCTTGCGCAGCGCCGTCGGGATCCCGCGGAAGTGCGCCATCGGGACGGTGAAGACGACGACCGCGTCGGGCCGCTCCCGCTCGACGAGCTTCTCGAGATGCCGCCGCCAGCGCGGCGTGACGACGCGGTGGATCGTCTCACGCGTCAGCTTGTCGAACGCGCTTTCCTCCGGCTCCGCCTCAGCGCGGCGCAGGTAGCGATCGCCCTTGAGCCGCGCGAGCCCGTTCCGGAGCGCCTGGTACGACTCGCCTTCGAGATAGGTCGGGTTCGGCGCGACCCGCCACCAGGGCGACTCCACCGGCCTCCCGCGGTACGGAGTGACGACGAGGTCGACGCCCGACTCGTTCATCCCCTTCCAGATCTGCCACCACGCGGGCGTGCAGCCGTAGCGGAAGTCGAGGTCGATCGCGGACGCGACCGCGAGGATCCGGGGCGCCTTCACGGGCTCAGTACGCCCCGCGGCGCAGGAGGACGGCCGGGATCGTCCTGGCGATGATCGTGATGTCGAGCCAGATCGACCAGTTCTCGAGGTAGGTGAAGTCGAGGCGGACGAGATCGTCGAACGTGAGGCCGGAGCGCCCGGAGATCTGCCACAGGCCGGTCATACCCGGGAGCACGGTGTAGCGAATCTTGTGGTGCTCCTCGAGGAGCGCGTAGTCGCGGAGCGGGAGCGGGCGCGGGCCGACAAGGCTCATCTCGCCTCTCAGGACGTTGAGAATCTGCGGGATCTCGTCGAGCGAGAGGCGCCGCAGCACCCGTCCCGCGCCGGTCACACGCGGATCGTCGCGGATCTTGAAGAGCGCGCCCTCGGCCTCGTTCTCCGGCTCGAGGCTCGCCTGGAGCTCCTCCGCCCCGGCCACCATCGTCCGGAACTTGAGCATCCCGAACTCCCGCTCGCCGACGCCGATCCGGCGGTCGACGAAGAAGACCGGACCGCGGGACGAGAGCTTGATCGCGAGCGAGATCAGGATCCAGAGCGGCAGCAGGAGCACACCGACGAGGACGCTCACCGCGATGTCGAACGTGCGCTTGACCGCCCAGTCCCAGCCCGTGAGCACGGGCGGGCGGAGCTCGAAGAGCGGCGCGCCCTCGCCGGGCACGTATTCGCCGCGCTGGACGAGGAGCTCGGTCGTGTCCGGCGCGAGCCGCACGCGGATCCCCTGACGGTGGGCCTGCTCGACGACGCCGAGCGCCGAGCCCTCGTCGAAGTCCGCCTCCGCGAGGATCACCTCGTCCGGCCGCACTCGCTCGAGGATCGCGGAGAGCTCCTCGGGCGAGCCGAGCAGCCGCAGCCCCGGGGTCTCGTCGCGGGAGACCGCACCGACGAGGTCGTACGCGATGCCGCCGCGCGACGCGGCGAGCGCCCGCCGCAGGCGAACGAGGCTCTCTCCTTCCCCGACGAGCACGAGCTTCCTCCGGATCCCGAACGCGCGCATGAGCTCGAGCGCGACCGACTCGTACGCCGTCCGGAGGAGCCCGATCGTCAGCGCCGAGACGACGACCGAGGTCGGGATCAGGCCCGAGGTCGTGAAGTCGTAGTCCGTCCCGATGCCGAACGCGAGCACGATGAGCGCCACGATGATGAGCGACGAGAGGATGCGTCCCGCGCCGGGACGGAGCTCACGGCGCCGGTAGAGCCCGGCTTGGGCGAAGACGAGGACCGTGATCGGCGCTGCGAACTTGAGCCACTCGCCCGGCCCGCCGCGCCAGAGGAGGTTCCAGAAGATCTCGTCGCCGTGGACGACCTCGCGCAATACGAGCGCGATGTAGATCCCGAGCGCGAGGCCGACGACGTCGAGGCAGATCAGCGCCGCGATCGAGAGCACGCGCCGAACCGCTGAGAAGATCGGCCCGCGCGAGAGGAGGTAGATGCGGGACGCGCGGGCGTCGTGTGGAGGTCGGTCGCCTCCGTCGCCCTGCGGATCGCTCGGTGTGACGGTGGCCGGACGCGCTGATTCGGCCGGCGGAGCGGCTTTGGACACCCCGGGAAGTTTACGACCGGGCCACGTCGGCCCACTCGAGCTCGGGCGCGTCGGAGCCGAGCCTGCGTGTGAGCTCGTCGAGGTTCGTGGCGCGCGCGCGCCGCGCCAGGAGCGGTAGGACGACCGCGAGCAGAGCCCGGCGGCGGCGGTCGAGGAGGTCCGTGTCGTGGAAGTAGACGTGGGTCACGATCGGCAGCTCGCCTCGCCGGACGAGCGCCCGCGCGAGGTCGCCCAGCGAGTGCGTCGTGGCGACGGCGAGCACGCTCTGGCTCGACGGAAGCCGGACAGCGGCTGGAGCCCCGAGTTCCGCCCACCGCTCGCCGGCGGCGAGGTACGGGGGTCGCGTCGCCCGCGGCGTGCAGTCCGTGTAGCCGAGGACGGCGCAGGCTCCGGCAACGTCGACGTCCGTGTGCCAACCGCCGCCGCAGAAGAGCGTGGGCGCGAGCCCCTGCTCCTGCATCCACCTTCCTTCGCGCAGCACGCGCTCGCCGGTCGCGACGTCGCCGGTCGGCCGCGCGTGGTCGGGCGCGGTCCAGTGCGTGTGATGGCCGAACGGCCCGCGTGCGGCCGCTTCCCGGGCGCGCTCGAGCCAGAGCACGGCGTCCTCCCCGGCGCCCTCGTCAGGCGGGCGCACGAGCGCCGCCACAGCGAATCCGCCCGGACGGTTCGCCAGGAGCGACGAGAAGCGGGCCCACACCTCGTCGTCGAGCAGTCGTTCGACGTGGCAGGAGACGACCGCGTACCGTTCCCGCGACGTGGCGCCCATCCGCCGGGAAACCTAGATGGCCGATCGGCAGTTGCTCTCCGGCAATCACCGACCGACCAGCTGATGCGCCGCTCCACCGCGATCCTCGTCGTCACTATCGCCGCCGCCCTCCCGCGCCTCGTCGTGCTCGTGCACGAGCGCAACACCATCCTCACCGCGTTCGTCGACAAGAACGACCGCTTCGCGACGACGCTCGTCGAGCACGGGACGTTCGGGTTCCTGCCCGGCGTGCCCTCCGCGTACACGCAGCCGCTGTACGGCTGGTTCCTGGCGGCGATCTACTGGCCGATCGGCCGCCACTGGTGGGCGGTCGGGCTTGCGCAGGTGGTCGTCTCGATCGCGACGGCGCTGATCGTGCTCGAGATCG
Organism: Gaiellaceae bacterium; assembly: GCA_035702645.1. GTDB lineage: Bacteria > Actinomycetota > Thermoleophilia > Gaiellales > Gaiellaceae > GMQP-bins7. The sequence goes on along the minus strand of DASSQE010000158.1, from coordinate 9,371 downwards.
GGACGCGCCTCCGCTCGACCGGGATCGGCGTCACCGCCGCACTGATCACGACGCTCCACCCGTACGTCGTCTGGCATGACATGCACGCCAACCGCGAGGTGCTCGACGGGCTCACGCTCGCGGCCCTCACCCTGCTCACGCTGATCGCCTACGAGAAGCGCTCGCTCCCATGGGCGACCGCGGCTGGGGCAGTCGGAGGCCTCGCCATCCTCGGGAACGCGAGGCTCACGCTGCTGCCGCTCGTCGTCGGGATCTACATCGCCTGGTGGATACGGCCGTGGACGCGGGCGCTCCTCGCGGTCGCCGTCGTCGCGATTGCGGCGGCCGTCGTCGTCTCGCCGTGGGTGATCCGGAACAAGGTGCAGGTCGGTTGCTTCGCGATCACCACCGACGCACGTGCGCTCTGGAAGGCGAACAACGTGAACACGTACCGCGTGCTCCAGAACGGAGGCTGGATCGACGACGTTCCGCCGCTCGCGGGTGCGCCTCCGTGGCCAGAGCTCGCGGCCGACCTGACGCTCGAGGGCAAGCAGACGACGGTGGACGAGTGCGCCCAGATGCGCCTCTACCGGCACGCGACGATCGAGTTCTGGAAGAAGCACCCCGGCGCGAAGGCGAAGCTCGCTGCTCAGGCAGTGCGGATGCTGTGGACGCCGGTGCCGAGCGAGTCCGACTCGAGCGGGAGCGGGATCGCGAGAACCGCACGACGCACGATCGAGCCCGCGTACGTCGTCCTCCTCTACCTGCTGGCGATCGCCGGCCTCTTCTTCGCGCCCCGGCGCTTCGTCTCGCTCGCGCTCGCGCTCCTCGCCTACAACACCGTCCTCGCCACGATCTTCGCCGGAACGGTGCGCTACCGCGTCCCGTGGGACTTCCTGCTCGCGCTCCTCGCTGCGTTCACGCTCGCCGAGATCCTCGCGTGGGTCAGGGCCCGGCGGTCGACACGCACGGCGGACGAGCGCGGCGACACGGCCGGGCAGTCGTCCTCGGGGATTCCCGCGCAACCGGAATCGTCGCGCTAGCGACCCGGTCTAGCGGGAGTACAGAGCCTCGATTCGAGAGGCCGAGCGCTCGGGCGGGAACTCGGCGAGCGCACGTTCGCGCGCGCGGCGTCCCATCGCTGCCGCAGCGTCGAGGTCACCCGCGAGCCGCACGATCGCCTCCGCGAGTGCCTCCGCGTCTCCCGGCGGGACGACGATCCCGGTCTCGCCGTCGACGACGATCTCGGGCAGGCCGCCGACCGCGCTCACGATCACGGGCCGCCCGCGCTCCATCGCCTCGAGCGCAACCATCCCGAAGCCCTCGCCGAGCGAGGGGACGACCACGATCGCCGCGTCCGCGACCGCCTTCTGCACCGGCGAGACGAACCCGAGGAACTCGACCGCGCTCTCCAGCCCGAGCTCGCGGGCGTAGGACCGGAGCGCCGGCTCGAGCGGACCGCGGCCGGCGACGGCGAGCGTCACCCCCGGAACGCGCGCACGCGCTTGCGCGAGCGCCCGCAGGAGGACGAGGTGGCCCTTGATCGGGATCAGGCGTCCGACGCACAGGAGGCGCGGCTCGGACGGGACCGAGACGACGCCGTCGTGCGAGGCGATGCCGTAGTGGACGATCTCGAAGTCCTCCTCGTCGAATCCCTCGGTCTCGGCGAGGTAGTGCGCGAGCCCCTGCGAGATCGCGATGTGGACGTGCGCGAGCGAGCCGACGCTGCGGTCCGCGAGCCCGAAGAAGCGCCCCTCGCGGAACTCGTTGAAGCCGTGCTTGGTCGACAGCCGCAGCGGCACGCGGGCCATCGTCCCGGCGAGCTGGCCGTAGACGTCCGCGTGCACGAGGTGCGTATGGAGGACGGACGGCCTCACTCGCGCGAGGTAGGAGACGACCTCGCCGAAGGCGATCGGGTCGACGTCTGCGCGGAGGCGGATGTCCTCGACAGGGACGCCGCGCGCGCGCAGCTCGTCCGCGAACTCCCAGGCGCCGGGCTCGTCCTCGTGGAGCATGAGGAAGCGAACGTCCCAGCCGCGTGCGCGGAGATCGGGGAGAAGCTGCAGCAGGTGCGCCTCCGAGCCGGAGATCCCTGCCACCTTCTGCGTGTGGAGGACGACGCCGTTCCGATTCATTCGGGGCCCCCCGCTGCCGAGAGGATGCCCTGCGCCCAGGTCTCGACCGAGTGTCCCGCCTCGACCCGCTCGCGGAGCGCGCGGCCGATCTCCGCCCGCGCCCCTCCGTCGAGCGCCGCAAGCTCGTGGATCCGCTCGGCGAGCGCCGACGGGTCGTCGCGCGGGAAGCGTTGGGCCGGATCCAGCAGCGAATCGAAGACCGGGTTCGAGGCGAGCACCGGCACACAGCTTGCCGCAGCCTCGTACACGACCTTGTCCGGCGCCCCGGCGCGCATGTTGTTCACGAGCGCGTCGTGGCTCGCGAAGAGTTGCGGCAGCTCCGCGCGCGGGACCGCATCGCCGAGCCGCACGCGCTGCGCGAGCCGGAGCTCCTCGACGAGCCTCTCGAGCTCGGCTCGGTGCGTGCGCTCCTCGTCGGAGAGCGACGGGCCGCGCAGGTCGAGACGAACGCCGTCGCCCGCCTCGGCGATCGCTCGCACGACGACGTCGAGCCCCTTGGCGGGAGAGGTGCGGCCGAGAGCGAGCAGGCGCAGCTCCTTCTGCGGCTCGGGGCCGACGCACGGAAACTCGGCGACGTCGATCCCGTGGCCGATCGCCTTCAGCTTGCGCGAATCGAGCGGAAACGAGCGGCGGTCGACCGAGACGACAGCCGTCGAGGCGCGCTCGGCCACCTTCAGGAGCCTGCTCGAGCGCCAGTGCGTGAACCAGAGGACGAGCGGGATGTCGAACGGCCGCACCAGCGGCGCGGCGAGAACGGCGTAGATCGGGCACATGTGCGCGATCACCGCGCCGCCTCGGAGCCCGCGGAGCTCCCGTACGAGCGCGGTCTCGAAGCGCGCCCCCCGGCCGGCCTTCGAGCTGGAACGGAACGTGTGCACACGGCAGTTCGGCGGAAGGACCTCGTCGACCACGCCGTCCGCGAGCACGACGACCTCGTCGACGAGTGCCGCGAGCGCGGCGATCTTGGGCACGGTCGCCGCGAGGGCGGGGTGGCTGGGATCGACCTGCTGCGTGATGAAGGCGATCCGGGCCACGCTCAGAAGAAGTCGAAGTCGCCGAGGGTGAAGTGCCACGCCTCGCTTCGCTCGTCGAGGCGGGCGCCGTCGTGGAGCGCCTTGCCGATGAAGCGGAGCCGTTTGTTCGTCGGCAGGAACCCGGAGCGCAGAAGCGCGCGCCGGTGCGCCTGCGCTGGCGGCGGCAGGAGCACGAGCGCGTCGGCACCGCCCCGGACTTCCTCGACCGCGCGGGAGAGAAGCGTGCGAACCTCGGCCGAGCCGTCCGGCGCGACGACGAGGTCGGCGAGGAAGCCCGCCGACACCCCGTGCTTGAACGTGTGCCCGACGACCGCCACGCCCGTGAGCTCCCCCTCGCGGTAGGCGCCGAAACAGCGGTAGTCGCGCGGCGAGTCGAGGTAGCGCCAGTTGAAGTACGCGGCGTCGCGCACGAAGTGATTGGCGTAGCCGGCGCTCGCACGCTTCCCGAGCTCGTCCATGTCCTCCCCGAAACGCTCGACCGGGCGCACCTCGAGCCCACGGAGCGTCCTCGGAGAGGGATCCGGCACGCGCAGCCCTCCATCCCGCTCGCCCGCCCGCCCCAGCGCGTAGCGAATCACCGCGCCCGCCCGGAGCGGCCGCGCCCAGACCCGGAGCCTCGGGAGATCGGCCCAGCCCAGGTGGCGGATGAAGATCGGGTGGGAGTTGCCGTTCGGGAACGTGACCGTGACCGGCGAGCCCGTCTCGGCGGCCGCGGCCTCGTTCGCGAGCTCGAGCGTCGAGAAGATCCCCTGGCCGCGGTAGCCCGGGTCGGTCGCGGCGTTCACCGGGATCGCGAGGAGCCTCGTCGAGCCGTCGAGCGCCGTCCGGAAGAAGCTCATCGCCACGACGCCGACGACCTCGTCCCGGTCGATCGCGAGCGAGACGATCCCCTCCCCGGCTGGGTTGCGCTCGAACCACCAGGCGAACTCGGCGTCGGAGAGCTGCGTCGTCCCGACGCGGGCGAGCAGCGCGACGAGCGAGGCGCGCCGGTCGGGCGTGTAGCGGACGACGTCGAAGCTCATGGAGGGCAAGGCGTTACCGCGTCGCCGTCCCGAGGGCCGCGTTGAAGGCACGGCGTGCGTGCGTCCCGAGAACGGTGTCCTTCAGCGAGATCAGGTCGCACGCGCCGCTCAAGACGAGCTCGAACGTCCGCGCCGGATACGGCTCGATGTTGTAGCGGCGCAGCCGAAAGCGGTCCGTGCCCGGCCCGTTCGCCCCCGACACGGAGGTGAACGCGAGCTTGTAGCCGGCCTGCTGGACGAGGCTCGCGTGCTCGGGCTTGAAGTCGGCCTGCGACCCCTTGACGAACGCGTACGCCTCGACCTCGCGCCCGAGCCGCTCCTCGAGCCGGAGCTTCGAGAGCGCGATCTCGCGGGTCGCCTGTCCCGGGTCGAGCTCGGAGAGCGGGCGATGGCCGATCCCGTGCGACTCGACTCGCACGCCGCCTGCTTCCAGCTCCGCCAGCTCCTCCCAGCGAAGCGTCGAGTTGTGGACTCCGAACGCGTGGAGCGACTCCTCGTGGGGGAGCGGCCGTCCGTCGTCGAGGAAGCCGACCGGCGCGAACAGCACGGCGGGATACCCGTGTGCGCGCAGGATCGGCAGCGCGTTCAGGAGGTTGTCGCGATAGCCGTCGTCGAAGGTGATGAGGACCGCGCGACGGGGCAGCTCGAAGCCGTACAGGTAGTGGTCGCGCACGACGTCGAGCGACACGGGTGCGTACCCGAGCTCGCCGAGGAGCCGCATCTGCTCGGCGAAGACACCGATCGGAACGGTCGTCGGGTTCGGCCAGAGGTCGTTGATCTTGTGGTACATGAGCACGCGGAGCGTCCGGTCCTCGTCGCCGTCGAGGCCGCCGGCACCGTTCACGGTCTCCCCGAGAGCCCGGTAGACGCCGTTCTTCAGGAGCTGCTTCGCCCGGTCCGCGCGCATCCGGCCAGTCTAGGAAACGGGCTCCGCGACGACCTTCTCGACCAGGTCGCGGATCTCGCGCGCGTACTCGTCCGGCGTCGCGAGCCACGGTTCGACCGCGACGCGTGCGGCCGCGCCGAGGCGAGCGACGACCTCGCCGTCGGAGAGGACGCGAACGAGCGCAGCCGCAAGCGCGCGTGCGTCGCCGGGAGGAACGAGGACGCCCGTCTCGCCGTCCGCGACGATGTCAGGGATCCCGCCGACGCGGCTCCCGACGACTCCACGGCCGCGGCAGAACGCCTCCACAACCACGCGCCCGAGACCCTCGGAGCGCGACGGGAGCACCAGCACGGTCGCGTCGTCGAGCGCTCGCGCGACCTCGGCGGTCGGGAGCGACTCCGTCCAGCGTGTCTGCCCGGAGAGATCGGCGACGAGCCGCTGGACGACCTCGCGCAGCGGGCCGCGCCCGACGACGTGCAGCGTCGCCTCCGGCACTCTCGGAGCCACGAGCCTCCAGGCCTCAGTGAGCACGTCGACCGCCTTGTAGCGCTCGAGGACGCCGACGAAGAGGGCGACGGGACGGGCTGGGAGCGGCGCTGGCTGCGTCATCGTGAAGGGCTCGAGATCCATGAACGCCGCGAAGGTCGCCGTCGGCTCGGCGCCGAGCTCGCGGACGACGCCGGAGGTGTATGCGGAGATCGTCCGGACGCCGTCCGCGCGCCGAAGGCCGCGACGCGCGAGCGCGTCCGCGAGCGGCGCGAGCGTTCTCCGGAGGGGCGACCCGTAAAGGCGCGTCGCGGCGCCCGGGTCACCGTGCACGTCGGCGATGACCCGCGTCGGCACGCGCGAGAGCGTCCGGCCGAGGAGTGCGAGCGCAGCCTCCTGCCCACCCTGCGCGAGGACGGCGTCCGGCCGGACACGGCGCAGCTCACGTGCGACGCGCGCGGGAAGCAGCGCATAGAACGACAGCCCGTCGAGCAGCCGCGGGCGCACCTGCCGGACGAGCCGGAACCGAGGATCGGACGCGCCGTCATCTCCCGCCGATGTCCCCAGGACGTGAACGTCGAGCTCCTCCGAGAGCGCCTCGAACTTCTGTGCGAGCGAGGGCGAGAGCGGGAGCGAGTAGCGGCTCCGCCCGACGAGCAGCAGCCGCCGCTTCACGGCTCCGTCGCCTGCTTCAGCACGTCCTCGATCCGTGCGAAGACGGCGTCCTCCGCGTAGCCGGCGACGGACGGGGCGGCCGCGTCGGCTAGACGCCGACGGAGGTCGCCGTCCGAGAAGAAGCGGGAGATCGCCGCCCCGAGCGCATTCGGGTCGTTCGGTTCCACCAGGAGCCCGTTCTCGCCGTCGTGCACGACCTCGGGCACGCCGCCCACGGAGGTCGCGATCACCGGGCGCCCGACCGCGAGCGCCTCGACGACGGTGTGCGGGAAGTTCTCCCACGACGAGGAGAGGAGCGAGGCGTCGGCCGCGCGGAAGAGTCGGAGCACACCGTCGCGCGGGAGCGCGCCGAGGAAGCGGACGCGCCCGTCGAGCCCGAGCTCGGTCGCCCGGCGTTCGAGCCCCTCCCGCTCCGGCCCGTCCCCGGCGATCGTCAGCGTCACGTTGGGAACCGTGGCGAGGGCCTCGAACGCGACGCCGAGCGACTTCTGGATCCCGAGCCGCCCGGCGAAGGCGAGCGAGTCTCCCTCGAGCTCGAGCTCCGTACGAAGCTCCTCCCGCGACGGGAGCGAGGGGATCGCGGGAGTGGTGTTCGGGAGAACGGAGATCCGTGCCTGCTCGAGCCCCCAGCCGAGCGCAATGCGCCGCAGGTATTCGCTCGGCGAGAGCACGTGTCTCGCGCCTTGAAGCGCACGATCGCGCGTCGCCCGCAGGAAGCGCATGCGCGCGTTCCCGCGCACGCGCTGGAAGTCGTCGAGGGAGCCCGAGAACCGACCCTCGCGCTGCATGCGCTCGAATACCTCGTCCGAGACGAGCTTGACGACGAGCGGTCGCCGCGCGAGGCGCGAGCCGACGGCGGCGCGCCGGATCATGCTCGTCGCGTAGACGACGTCCGCCTCGCGAGCACGTTTCCGGACGAGGAGCGCCGAGCGGAGATGCCGCGTCCGCCACGCCCGAGGCACGCACGACACCGAGTACGCGCGGGGCTCGGGCGCCGTGTCGGCGGTCGTCACCACCTCGACCGAGTGCCCGCGCGCGTGCAGGAACGAGGCGAACGCCGACGCGTGGCTCGCCGGGCCACCGGGATCGGGCGGCCAGATTCCGCTGACGACGAGCACCCTCATCCCTGCAGCGCCTCGCGGAGCGCGCGCTCCCGGTCGCGCGCCGCCACCTCCGCGCGGAGGCGCACGAGCACGACGACCCAGACAGCTGCGAAGGCGACGGAGGAGAGGAGCACCGCGACCGCGGCGCCGGTGACCCCCCAGCTGGCGCCGAACAAGGCCACCAGCGGGAGTGCGACCGCCGCTTCGACCCCGTGCGCGACGATACGCAGCCGCGGGCGGCCGATCGTGACCGGGAGCGACTTCGTCCACCCGAGCGCGAACTGGATCGCGGCCGCGAACAGGATCAGGCGCGCGGCGTCCACCGCCCCCTCGTACTGCGACCCGAACACGATCCGGACGAGCCAGGGCATGGCGACGAAGAAGACGGGCACCGCGACGAGCATCAGGCCGCCCGCCCACACGGTGTAGCTCCGAACTCCGGCGAGGACGCGCGACTGCTCGCCGTGCTCCCAGTCGCGGGTCTGCTCGGTGAGCAGGACGAGTCGCGCGGGCGAGCTCGCTGCCGAGAGCCCCGTCTGCGGCGTCTGCGCGATCCGGAAGAGGCCGACGTCGGTCGGGCCGGCGACGATGCCGAGCAGGAGGGGCACGAGCGTCGTCCGGAGCGAGATCACGCCCGTGGCGATGCTCGACTGGAGGACGAACGAGCGGATTCCGGGCACGTCCTCGCCGAGCTCGCGCGGCTCCCCGGCGGGGAAGCTGCGCAAGGCGCGCGTACCGAGGATCGTGACCGCCGCCGTGGAGATCGCCTGCGCGACGACGATCGCGGCCAGCGCCTGGTTCACGCCGAGGGGTGCGAAGAGGGCGATCGCGAGGAGGCGGAGGGCGGTCGACCCCGCCTGATACGCGCCCCGGAGGTCGTACCGGCCGTGGAGCAGGAACGCGGTCGCGAACACGTTCTCCGACGACTGCACGAGCGGGAGGAGGCAGGCCGCGAGGAGCGCCGTCTCCACCCCCGGCGAGCCGAAGATCCGGTCCGCGAACGGCGCGAGCGCGACGAGGACGACCGTCGCGACCGCCCCGCCCACGATCTTCAGGACGAGCGTCTGGCGGAAGAGCCGCCGGAGGCGGCCCCAGTCCTCCGCGGCGACGTAGTGGAACCCGTACTTCGTCAGCGACTCCTCGACGGTCAGGTCGAGGAGGACCTGGAAGAAGCCGACCGCCGCGAGCGCGGTCGCGAAGACGCCGAAGTCCTCGAGGCCGAGGACGCGGGCCGCGACGATCGTGCCGAGGATCCCGAACGCGACGGCGACGTAGATCCACGCGACGGTCGCGGACCGGCGCCGGAGGAGGCGTGAGCGCATCAAGTCTCCGGGTCAGTCTAGGCGTCGGGTCTGGCGACGCCTCTGCCGCCGGGGTCGGCCATATAGTGCCGCCGTGACGAAGCCGCCCGAGGGCCGCTCTTGACCCGGATCCGCGAGCGCATCGGTGCGGACCGGGATGCCGTGGGAGCGCTCGTCGTCGCCGCGGCGATCCCCTTCGTCTTCCTCCACGAGCGCTACCAGCCCGACCTGTCGGTCGCAGCAGGGTCGACCTCGGTCGACATCCGACTCTCGGACGTCGCGGTGCTGGCGGTCGTGATCGCCGCCGTGGTCGCCGCGGCCCGCTCCGGCCTCGGTCGGCTCGGCGCCGGCCGCATCGTATGGGTTCCCGGAGCTCTCCTTCTCGCCTGGCTGGGGGTCGAGCTGCTTCGCCCCGCCTCGATCGACGACACACTCTTCGCCGACCACGTCGTCAGCTTCGCGAAGTTCTGCGAGTACGCGCTCCTCGCCATCGCCGTGCCACTGCTCGTCAGACGAGCCCAGGATCTCGCGATCGTGCTCGGCGCGTTCGTCCTCTGGGGCGCGATCGCGACCGCAGTCGCCCTCGTCCAGTTCTTCGGAGTCGACACTCTGGGGGCCTGGCGTGCCGGCTGGCGCCAGCCGTCGTTCCTCGGTCATCACGACTTCGCGGGGCTCTCGGCCGTCGCGACGAGCCTCGCGCTCGCGTGTATCGTCGCGACCAGAGCACGCACTCCCGCCGCGCGACTGTTC
>DASSQE010000157.1:0-18184 GCA_035702645.1 Gaiellaceae bacterium | reverse complement strand
CGTCGTCCTCGTAGCGCCGCGGTGCGGCCCGCCGGACCTCGACGAGGAGCTCGGACGGAGGCGGCGCTCCGTCGAGGATGCGTCCCCCCGGTGCGGCGACCACGACCGTCACAGCGCGGTCGGCGCGGAACGCCTGCGAGGCGCCAGGCGGCGACCACTCGCCGAAGAGCCGGATCGCGTTCGCCTCCCCAGGGTCGAGCACGCGGGCGCCGAGCTCGTCGACGAGGAGGCTTCCGTCCCGCGAGGAGAGCGCATCGCGGATCACGGTTGCGGGAGCATCCGCCGTCGCTCCGAGCGCAGCCGCGTCGTCCCGGCCGGCCGCGTCGAGAGCCGTCAGCTCGGCGACCTGCCCGCCGTCTTTGTCGATCACCGCGATCCGTTCGTCCGGACCGAGAGCAAGCACGGTCGCGCCGCCCGGGCGGACGAGGTACGTCTCGAGGAACGGGTCCTCCGGCTTGAGGCCCCGGACGAGGGCGGGTGTGCCGGGGATCGTCACCTCACGCCTTCGCGGGCGCCTTCGCTTCCTCCTCCGCCGCCTGCGCCACGAGCTGCTCGGCGAGCTCGCGCTTGCCGTCGGCGTCGAGCTTCTTCACCTCGTTCTCGACCGCGCGGCGGTTGTACGACTGGTTCCAGTAGTCGAGCGACTCGAACCCGAGGAGGACGGCCTTGCCCACGAACTGGCGCAGCACCTCGTTCGTCGGGCCCATCACCCAGCCCGCCTTCGCGTCGCGCAGGTAGCGCTCGAGCTCCATGTCCCGCTTGTAGCCCGAGCCTCCGCAGGCGTGGAGCATCTTGTCGACGACGTGCGCGACGTTCTTCGCCGCGACGAACTTGATCTGCCAGGCCCAGTGGAGGAAGTTAGCGCGCGCCGTCTCGCCGACGTCGAGAATCCGCGTGTTCTCGTTCGTCTCACGGTCCATCGCCTGCGCGATCGAGTGGACGAAAACCCGTGAGGCGTTCGTGTCCATGACCGCCTCGCCGACGTAGTCCTGGATCGTCGGGTAGTCGGCGACGCGGAGCCCGACGTCGACGTGGCGCTTCCGCGTCGTGTGCCGCTTGGCGATGTCGATCGTGCCCATCGCGATCCCGTTCCAGACCGACGACGAGCCGACGAGGAACCAGGGGTCGACCGACTCGTCGTTCGAGGCGGCGCCGTCGCCGACCGGGCCGACGATCTGGTCGCCCGAGATCTCGACGTCCGGCACCTCGAGCGGGCCGGACTGGTTGCCGCGGAGCCCGAGCGCGTCCCAGAGCGACGGCTGCGACTCGACCTCGTCGCCATCGATGACGAAGACCGAGAGGTCGTCGTAGCCGGAGAAATCGGGGCTCGTCGTCTGCACGACGTAGAAGTCGGCGAAGCCGGCCGAAGTCGTCCAGGACGCCTTCTTCCGCACCTTGAACCCGCCGTTGACGCGCTCGGCGCCGGACGAGATCGGGTACCAGAAGTGCGAGCCGGTCTCGGGATCGGAGTACGAGAGCGTCCCGATCTTCCCCGAGTTGAGCGGCCGGATGTACTTGTCGATCAGCTCGGGCGTGGGGCGGAGCATGATCGCGTTGACCGCTCCGATGTGCATCACGTAGCACATCGCCGTCGACGCACAGCCGTAGCGCGCGATCGTCTCGCAGGTCATCGCATAGGCGACGTGGTTCTCGCCGAGCCCGCCGTACTCCTCGGGCACGGTCAGCCCCAGGAACCCGTGCTCCCCGAGGATCTCGAGGTTGCGGCGCGGGAAGAGGAGCTCGTCGTCCGAGCGCTTTGCGTTGGCGCGCAGCTCGTGCTCGCATAGCTCGATCAGCTTCGCGCGCAGCTCCTTCTGGCGGTCGGTGTAGAACCAGTCGGGATCCCAGTCGTAGCCGAGCCCCCAGAACGGCTCGCCGGCCCACGTCTTCTCGGACATCTGCCCCTCCAGCGGTGTCGTGGTCGTCGCGGCCATCGTATGACCCTGCCCCCATGCGCGTCCAGGGAGATCGCTCGGCGCGGGTTCGCGTCGCCCGAGCGGCACAATGACGCCGTGACGCGGATCGTCGTCCTGGGGCTCGTCGTGGTCGCCATGCTCCCGCTCGCGGCGAGCGCGAAGCCGGAGGCGTTTCAGCAGTCGGTCCGGCCGCTCTCGCCGGCGGTCCAGGCCGAGCTTCGCGGCCACGGCTTCTGGCATTCAGGCTGCCCGGTCTCGCTCGCGCAGCTGCGGGTGCTCACGGTGTCCACGGTCGGGTTCGACGGCCGCGTCCGTACGGGACAGCTCGTCGTGAACCGGAGTGCCGCCCGGCAGCTCGCGTCCGTGTTCCGCACGCTCTACGACCTCCGCTTCCCGGTCAGGCACATGCAGCTCGCGGACATGTACGGAGCGGTCGCCGGGAGGCCGAAGGACGAGGACGTCACGGGCTCGTTCTCGTGCCGCCAGGCCGTGCCCTCGCCCTGCACCGGCGGAAGCGGGACCGGAAGCTGGTCGAACCACGCGTACGGCCTCGCGGTCGACCTCGACCCGCGTGAGAACCCGTACGTCGGCTGCGGCATGACGCGCGACGCGAACGCGCGGAGGTACATGAACCGCTCGCGCGTGCGCAAGGGCATGGTGACGCCGGCCGTGATCGCGGCGTTCCGCTCGATCGGCTGGGGCTGGGGCGGCTCCTGGTCCGGCTCGACGAAGGACTACATGCACTTCTCGTTCAACGGGCACTGACCCGTCGACAGCCGCGGTCGGCTACAGCCGGCGGAGGGCGCGCTTCGCGAGCGCGACCTCGCGCGCGAGCCCGGGCCCGCCGCCGAAGACGCTGATCGTCGCCTCGTTGCCGCGACGCCAGACGAGCAGGGTGGCGCCAGCCGCGTAGTACGCAGGCGCGCCCAGCCCTCCGACAGCCTTCACGGGCGGGGGATTGGCCTTCGCGCTTCTGACGAAGTCCGCCTTCGAGAGGGGCCGCGTCTGGACCGTGACGGTGACGAAGCTCTTCGTCGTATACGTGCAGCTTCGGTAGAGCCCGAGCAGCTGGAGCTTGCCGCGGCCGACCGAGGTGCCGAGGACCGCCTTGACGTCGGTCGCCGTCACCAGCCTGCACGGGTTCGGCGCAGTCGTCGCGACCGCACCGGCCGCAGCGGCGGATCCCGCGGTCAGCGCGGCGAGGACGAGCGCGGCGAGAAGAGGACGCATCGTGCGGTCGTCATCGACGGATGCTCCGGACCTCGATAGCCCTCCTTCGGTGCGTCGCGCCGCGTACCGGGCGCGGCGGCGTCAGTGCCCGACGGGCTTCTCCCACCCCTCGAGGACGGGCGGCTTCCAGTCGGTGCCGACCGTCTTCGTGTCACCGACCCACGGGCCGAGCTCGGGCTGGGGGAACTTCGTGTGGATCTCCTTTAGCTGGATGCCGTACGAGTTACCGCTCTGGAGGTGCTTGATCAGCACCTTGCGCGCGAGCTCGTTCTCCCGGCCCTCGGGGATCTCGAAGTAGATCTTCAGGAAGGAGTTCGAGTAGCGGTCGAAGACGGCGGGGACGCCGTCCTCCTCGAGGAGCTCGACGTCCTCGAGCCAGTTGATGTCCTCCCCCGGCGTGGCGGCGAGCAGGTCGACGTCCTCGACCAGCGAGATGTCCTCCTGGTACGGGAAGCGGTGCCCCGCGAGGAACTCGGCATCGATCGAGCGGATCTTCTCCGGCTCCGAGTAGGCGAGCTCGTGCCCGTGCGCCTGCGAGGACTCGCTCATCACTCGACCGTCCGTAAGTCGTGGACCTGGGCCGTCGGGTTCGCGATCAGCTCCTCCTCGGCCTTGAGCTCGAGCAGGCGCTTGACCTCCGCGAGGATCTCGTGCTCGGTCTGCCCGACGGTGTACGTCGTCCCGGCGAGCGGGACCCGCGCCATCGCGGACGCCTCGACGGTGAGCGCGGCGAGGTCCTCGGGCTCGAGTGAGTGGACGTTCGTCTTGCCGCAGGCGCGCGCGAGCATCTGCAGCTCCATGGTCATCGCCGTGAGGAAGTTGTAGACGCGCTCGGAGGCCTCCTCGACGACGAGCCGCTTGCGGAGCTCCGGGTCCTGCGTCGTGATCCCGACCGGGCAGCGGCCCGTGTGGCAGTGGTAGCACTGGCCCGCGGGGACGCCGACCGTCCCCTCGTAGTCGGTGACGCCGGGGATCTCCTTGTTGCAGTTGAGCGCCATCAGTGCCGAGTGCCCGATCGCGACGGCCTTCGCGCCGAGGGCGAGGCACTTGGCGACGTCCGCTCCGTTCCGGATCCCACCGGCCACGACGAGGTCGACCTCGTCCGCGAGCCCGACGTCCTCGAGCGCGCGCCGCGCCTCGGGAATCGCGGCCATGAGCGGGATTCCCGTCTCCTCGGTCGCGATGTGCGGCCCCGCGCCCGTTCCGCCCTCCGCGCCGTCCAGATAGATGACGTCAGGCCCGCACTTGGCCGCCATGCGCACGTCGTCGTAGACACGCGCCGCACCGAGCTTGAGCTGGATCGGCACCTGGTAGTCGGTCGCCTCGCGGATCTCCTGCACCTTGAGCGAGAGGTCGTCGGGGCCGAGCCAGTCCGGATGGCGCGCCGGCGAGCGCTGGTCGATCCCGGCCGGCAGCGAGCGCATCTCCGCAACCTGCTCCGTCACCTTCTGTCCCATCAGGTGACCTCCGAGCCCGACCTTGCAGCCCTGCCCGATGAAGAACTCGACGCCGTCCGCGAGCATCAGGTGGTGCGGGTTGAACCCGTACCTGCTCTGGATCACCTGGTAGTACCACTTGGTCGAGTGGTCGCGCTCCGGCGGGATCATCCCGCCCTCGCCCGAGCACGTGGCCGTTCCGGCCATCGACGCGCCCTTCGCGAGCGCCATCTTCGCCTCGAGGCTCAGGGCGCCGAAGGACATCCCGGTGATGTAGATCGGGATGTCGAGCTCGAGCGGCTTCTTCGCGAAGCGGGCGCCGAGGACGGTCTTCGTCTCGCACTTCTCGCGGTAGCCCTCGATGACGAAGCGCGTGAGCGTGCCGGGGAGGAAGACGAGCTCGTCCCAGTGCGGCATCGGCTTGAAGAGCGAGAAGCCGCGCATCCTGTAGCGACCGAGCTCGGCCTTCACGTGGATGTCGTTGACGACCTCCGGAGTGAAGATCCGGCTGTGTCCGAGGACGTTCTTCGAGCTGGGAGCGCTCTCGTCGGCCATCAGATCACCAGCTTCCTCTCCGCGGGTTCCAGGGAGTCGTAGTTGTAGAGCTGCTTGCCGCAGACGAGCTTCTGCAGCTCGGGCGGGGAGCCGAGGCCGTAGATCCGGAACTTCCGCTCGACGAACTCGGTGTCGGTATCCGTCCACTCGCCGGGAACGCAGTCGATGCCGAGCGACGTGATCTTCCCGCCGACGTAGATCGTTCCGTCGTACATCGAGTCGCCGAGCCCGGGGCCGACGTCGCCGCAGATGATCATGCGGCCGCGCTGCATCATGAATCCGGTCATCGAGCCGGCAGAGCCGAGGACGATGACCGTGCCGCCCTTCTGGTCGATCCCCGTCCGCGCTCCGACGCGGCCCTTGACCACGAGGTCGCCTCCGCGGATCGCGGCCGCGGTCAGCGACCCGGCGTTCCCGTCGACGACGACGACGCCGGACATCATGTTCTCGCACGCCGACCAGCCGACCCGGCCCGTGACGTGGATCTCGGGGCCGTCGATCAGGCCGCAGCCGAAGTACCCGAGGCTGCCCTCGAAGGTGATCCGACAGCGCGTGAGGATGCAGACTCCGAGCGAGTGCTTCGCGCCGGGGTTCTGGACGGTGACGTCCTCGATCCCCTCCTCGTAGAGAAGTCGCCGCAGCTCGAGGTTGATCTGGCGCGTCGTCAGCTCCTTCGCGTCGAAGACGGCTCTGTCGCCGTCGATCTCCGCGACGCGCGGCGCCTCCGCGTGCGGCTCGGCCAGCCCGCGCGCGTCGTACGTGATCCGCGACTCGCCTACCGCCGCCATGCCGGTGTCCTTGGCTCTTGGATCCGCGACGTTCGAGGGCCGGAGGGCGATTCATTCGCCCGCAGGCCACACGCCCCCAGATGGAAACGCTGCGCAGAAAGAGGGGGATCGTGGGGGAACCCTGGGTTCCCCCACGCCGTCATCGTTGCCATACGAACACCTCGCGCTCGTAGGGGTCGTAGGTGTCGATCTCGTGGTCGATGATCGCGCGGATCGCGATCTCCTCCGAGGCGAGCGCGACGAGGTCGTCCGACTCGTACAGCACGAGCGGCTTCGCCGCGAGCTCGTCCTTCGCGACCCCGAGCTCGTCCTTCGTCACGGCGATGTACGTGAAGACGCCGTCGAGCTCGTCGAGCGACTTGCGCATCGCCTCCTCGAGCGTCGCGCCCTCGGTCATCTCCTGAGCGAGGTAGACGGCGATGATCTCCGAGTCGCACTCGGACATGAAGCGGCGCCCGGCGCGCTCGAGGCGGCGGCGCCACATGAAGTAGTTCGTGAGCTGGCCGTTGTGCACCACCGCGACGTCCGAGTACGGGTACGCCCAGTACGGGTGCGCGCCGGCGATGTCGACCTCGGACTCGGTCGCCATCCGGACGTGGCCGATCGCGTGCGTCCCGGCGAACTTGTCGAGTCCGTACTGGTCGTGGACGGTCTCCGCGTCGCCGAGATCCTTGACGATCTCGAGCGACCGCCCGAGCGAGAGCACCTCCGCTTCCGGGATGTCCTCGACGAAATCTGCGAGGTGCTTGAGGTCTCCGTCGAAGGTGAACGAGATGCGGAAGGCGTACGGCGTCTCCTCGTCGACCTCGTGGATGCGTGCGCCGAGCGTCACGAGCCGCGACTCGACCTCGAAGCGGTGCCGACGGAGCCGGTCCTCGAACTCGAAGTCGCGCGGGGTGTTCGCGTCGGCGAGCTTGTAGCGCATGACGAGCCCGCCGTTCTCGGACGATCCGTACAGCGCATAGCCCGTCGAGTCCGGGCCGCGGTGCTTCATCGACTGGAGCATCCGTGTCATCTCGTCCCCGATCGGGTGCACCGCTCCGTCGCGGTAGATGATCCCTGCGATTCCGCACACAGTCAGTACCTCGCAAGGTCGGAAGCCGCAGGAGCGGCTCCCGGCCGCTCAGCCCGCCTAGGGCGGGCAAGACCCCTGAAGCGGCCGGCTTCGCCGGCCGGCGTCCGGGCCAGAGACATCGCACTACGGAAGAACATCGAGGTACTCCTGCATATCCCAGTCGGAGACGGTTGCGCAGTAACGCTCCCACTCGTCCCGCTTGTAGTGCATGAAGACACCGTACATCTCTCCCGGAAGCGCGCTCCTCACGACGTCGTCGGCCTCGAGTGCCTCGAGCGCCTCGCCGAGAGTCATGGGCACGCGCGTCACCTGCTTGCCGGCCTCGATCGCCTCGTAGATGTTCCCCTCCTCGGGCTTGCCGGGGTCGAGCTTGCGCTGGATCCCGTCGTCCATGACCTTGATCAGCCCGGCGAGAGCGAGATACGGGTTCACGGAGGCGTCGACGGACCGGTACTCGAAGCGGTCGGGCGAGGAGATCCGGAGCGCGGTCGTCCGGTTCTGGTACCCCCAGTCCGCGAACACCGGGGCCCAGAAGCCCGTCTCCCAGAAGCGGCGGTAGGAGTTGACGGTCGGCGCGGTGACACAGGTCAGACCACGCAGGTGCTCGAGGATCCCACCGACGGCGTGCAGCCCGACCTTGCTCGGCATGTGCACGTCGTCCGTGTCCGGCAGGAATGTGTTCTCGTCGCCCGACCAGAGAGAGATGTTCGTGTGGCACCCGTTCGCGGAGACACCCATGAACGGCTTCGGCATGAAGCACGGGAAGGCGCCCTCCTCGCGGCCGACCTGCTTCGCGATCTGGCGGAACGTCGACAGGTTGTCGGCGGTCTTCTCCGCGCGGTCGAAGCCGAAGTTGAGCTCGATCTGACCCGGTGCGTCCTCGTGGTCGCCCTGGATCATGTCGAGCCCCAGAGCCTGGCCGTACTCGACCATCTTGTGGATGATCGGCTGGAGCTCGGAGAACTGGTCGATGTGGTAGCAGTACGGCTTCGTCTTGCCGTCGACGGACGGCTCGCCCCGGTCGTCGAGCTTGAGCCACATCATCTCCGGCTCCATGCCGGCACGGAGGTGCATCCCGGTGCGCTCCTCGAGCTCCGACTGGGTCCGCCTCAGGTTCCCGCGGCAGTCGGAAGTGAGGAATGCGCCCGGGCCGTCGCGGTCCTCCCGGTTCCGGAAGCACGTGCACCAGACGCGGGCCACCCGCCTGTCCCACGGGAGCACGGCGAACGTCTCGGGCTCCGGGATTCCGACCAGCTCCCAGGCCTCCGGGCCGTACCCGATGTAGTTGCCGTGACGGTCGGTGAACAGGTTCGCCGTGGCGCCGTAGACGAGCTGGAATCCCTTCTCTGCGATCCGCTCCCAGTGCGGCGCGGGGACGCCCTTGCCCATGATCCGACCGGTGACCGAAGGGAACTGGTAGTAGACGTACGTCACGCCTTCGGCGTCGATCCGCTGCCGGACTTCCTTCACCAGCTCGGCGCGGCCGTCGGCCTCGACGAAGCGTTCCAGGTCGGTCGCCACGTTCCCCTCCTCGATGTCGCGTCCTCGGTCGGTAGTCGGGGAGCGTAATCCGCCGCAGGTCGCCATGCACGCTCATCTAGCCTGTGCGCGATGAGCGAGCAGAAGACCGAGTACCTGACCCCCGCCCAGCGCGCCGCGCTGGAGGCGGAGCTGGCCGAGCTCGAAGGCCCGCGGCGGAAGGCGATCGTCGAGGCGATCAAGACGGCGCGCGAGTTCGGCGACCTCGCCGAGAACTTCGAGTACCACGCGGCGAAGAACGAGCAGGGACTGCTCGAGGCCCGGATCACCAAGCTCCGCGCCCGGCTGAACCACGCGGTGACCGTCGAGCACGACACCGACGACCACGTGGGCGTGGGCTCGTTCGTCGAGATCGCGGACGAGGACGGCGAGCCGATGGAGGTCGAGATCTCGGCGGTCGGAGGTGTGTCGCCCGACTCGCCGCTCGGCAGGGCACTGCTCGGCGCGAGCGTCGGGGACGTCGTCGACGTCGAGGCGCCGCGCGGCGCCTGGAAGGCGCGCGTCATCGGCATCAGGCGCGCGTAGTGCTGTCGCTCACTGCGCTCCACGCGCGCGAGCGAGAGCGGTTCGCCGACACGCATACACGTTCGCGAGCGCTGTTCGAGCGCGCACGCGCGTCCTTGCTCGACGGCGTCCCGATGCACTGGATGCGCAAGTGGCCTGGCGGGTTCCCGGTGTTCGTCGCGGAGGCGAAGGGTGCGCGCTTCGTCGACGTCGACGGCAACGAGTACGTCGACTTCTGCCTCGGCGACACGGGCGCGATGACGGGCCATGCGCCAGAACCGACGCTCCGTGCGCTGGCCGAACAGGCGTCGCGCGGCATCACGTTGATGCTCCCCACCAAAGACGCGCTCCTGGTGTCCGAGGAGCTGACTCGCCGCTTCGGCGTGGCGTCGTGGCAGTTCGCGCTGACGGCCACGGATGCGAACCGCTTCGCGATCCGGCTGGCGCGGCACGTCACGGGTCGACCGAAGGTGCTCGTGTTCGACTGGTGCTACCACGGCACGGTCGACGAGACGTTCGCGACCCTCGACGAGTCCGGCGTCGTCGTCGCCCGTCGCGGCAACCTCGGGCCGCCTGTGAGCCCAGGCGAGACCACCAGGGTCGTCGAGTTCAACGACGTCGACGGGCTCGAGCGGGAGCTCGCGTACGGTGATGTCGCCGTCGTCCTCACCGAGCCCGCCCTCACGAACGTCGGGATCGTCCACCCGGAGCCCGGGTTCCACGCTGCGCTGCGCGAGCTCACTCGGAGACACGGGGCGCTCCTTGCGATCGACGAGACCCACACGATCTGCTGCGGGCCGGGTGGCTACACCGGTGCGCACGGCCTCGATCCGGACATCGTCACCATCGGGAAGCCGATCGGAGGCGGTGTTCCGGCGGCTGCCTACGGCTTCACCTCCGAGCTTGCCGAGCGAGTCGGAGCCTCGATCGAGCTCGAGGACGTCGACGTCGGAGGCGTGGGCGGCACGCTCGCGGCGAACGCGCTCTCGCTGGCCGCGATGCGCGCAACGCTCTCGGAGGTCCTGACCGAGGAGGCGTTCGCGCGGATGATCTCCCTCGCCGAGCGGTGGACGGCGGGCGTCGAGGGTGCGATCGTCGACTCCGGCCTCCCCTGGCATGTCACCCGTCTCGGCTGCCGAGCCGAGTACCTGTTCGGGCCTGAACGACCGCGCAACGGGAGCGTGGCGCATGCGGCCGGGGACCCCGCGCTCGAGCGCTACCTCCACCTCCATGCGCTCAACCGCGGGATCCTGCTGACACCGTTCCACAACATGGCCCTCATGTCACCCGCGACGACGGAGGAGGACGTCGACCTGCACACGACAGCGTTCCGCGAGGCCACGCTCGAGCTCGCCTCGTCCCTCTAGAGAGACGACAGCACGGCGAAGTCCGCGAGGTCCTTGGCTGCGTCCTCGGGTTCGTCTCGCACCGACGCCTTCGTTGTCCTCAGCGCGCTGAGTGCAACGACGCGCGCAGTGACGCCCCCGATGGTCCGCCGGTCGTCCGCGAACGCGCCGTCCGGCCACGTCGCCTCGCCGTGCTTCAGCGGAATGGTGACCTGGCCATCGTCGTCCTGCTGCAGGTACGTCAGCTCGAGGCGCACCCGGTCGCGCTCGTAGCCCGTCCCTCCGTCCTCGTCCGGCTCGGGCGCATGCTGCCAGCCTGTCGCACCGAGCAGCCGCGCGATCTGAGGGACGTCGTCGAGCCATACAGCCAGGTCGATGTCGTCGTGCCGGCGGGTGATCCGGCCGGCATGGAAGTCGACGCCCCAGCCGCCGAAGAGCCAGTAGTCGACGTGCTCGCTTTCCAGGAGCCTGGTGACGTCGCCGAGCACGGACAGCTGGCTCTCGCCGTCCGAGGCCCACCGGCGGTACGTCGCAAACGCGAATCGCGTGCCGTCCGCCGAGACCCCTTCCGCACGGTCGGCTTCCTCGAATGCACGGCGGTCCCAGCGCGGAAAGAACGTGTCCCCTTCGATTTCCGCGTCGATCTCGGTGAGCAGGAGCTCGTCGGCGTACGGCAGAGCGGCCGCGTAGAGCTCCGCGCCACCGATCACGAATACCTGCGACCCGTCCGCGACGAGCTCGAGCGCGTCCTGGAGCGAGGCGGCCGGCTCGGCGCCCACTGCGCTCCAGCCCGCTTGGCGGGTGACGACGACGTTGCGACGGCCCGGGAGGGGGCGGAAGCGCTCGGGGAGGGAGTCCCAGGTGCGGCGCCCCATGACCACCGTGTGGCCGGTCGTGAGCTCCTTGAAGCGCGCGACGTCCTCGGAGATGTGCCAGGGAATCGCGCCGCCCCGCCCGATCACGCCGTTTCGCGCGACGGCGGCGACGAGTGAGAGCTTCATGCCCCGACGAAGGTCGGCTTCACACTGCGACCGGCGCGCGGATCGCCGGGTGGTGCTCGTAGCCGACGACCTCGAAGTCCTCGAAGGCGTAGTCGAAGATCGACGCGGGTCGGCGGGCGAGGCGAAGCGTCGGGAACGGGAAGGGATCGCGTGCGAGGAGCGTCTCCACCTGCTCGCGGTGGTTGTCGTAGACATGGCAGTCGCCGCCCGTCCAGACGAGGTCACCGACGTCGAGGTCGGTCTGCTGCGCGAGCATGTGGGTGAGGAGCGCATAGCTCGCGATGTTGAAGGGGACGCCGAGGAAGACATCGGCGCTCCGCTGATAGATCTGGCAGCTCAGCCGGCCCTCGCTCGAGACGTGGAACTGGAAGAACGCATGGCACGGCGCGAGCGCCATCCTCGGCAGGTCGGCGACGTTCCAGGCGCTGACGACGATGCGTCGCGAGTCGGGGTCCTCGCGCAGGAGCCGCACGACCTCTGCGATCTGGTCGACGTGCCCGCCCGACGGGGTCGGCCAGCTCCGCCACTGCACGCCGTAGACGGGCCCGAGCTCGCCGTCGTCGTCCGCCCACTCGTCCCAGATCGAGACGCCGTGCTCATGCAGCCAGCGGACGTTCGAGTCCCCGCGGAGGAACCACAGGAGCTCGTAGGCGACGGACGGGAAGTGGACCTTTTTCGTCGTGACGAGGGGGAAGCCGTCCGCGAGCGGGAACCGCATCTGGTAGCCGAACACGCTGACCGTCCCCGTTCCGGTCCGGTCGGACTTCGGCTCGCCGTGCGTGAATACGTGGCGTGCAAAGTCCTCGTACTGGGTCGACACGCTCACCAATCCGACGATAGCGAGCGCCTCGGCGGGGCCGCCGGTGGGCGCTCAGGCCGTCGTCAGCACGGGTTGCATCGAGCCCTCCTCGACGACGACCCAGCCGTCGTACTCGGTGAGCTTGTACGGCGCGTTCATCGGCACCGATGCCGTGCCGCCGCGCGTCGGCACGAAGCTTCCGCACAGCGCGAGGGGCTTGCCGTGTCGCGTGAGCCAGAGCTCGAACGGGCGTCCGCTCTTCGCCGGCTCGAGGCCGCTCACGGTGAGCTTCATCGGCCAGTTGCCCGCCGAGTCGACCTTGAAGAGGGCGAGCGATGCATGCGCGTCCTGTGCCAGCGGCGAGCCGGCCATCGTCACCGTCTTCACGGCGCTCGGCGTCGCGTGGTGGTCACCGGCGGAGAAGCCGGCCGCGAAGACCGCGATCGAGATTGCGGCCGCGGCGGCGATCAGCGCGAGACGTGGGCGCCACCGCGGTCGGAGCGGCACGACACGGGGCTGGACGTCGGGGGCGTGCGCGAGCCGCGACGGAAGCTCCTCCGGCGGGCCGGCGGCGACCAGCGCGTCGTGGACGCGGCGCAGGCGCTCGCGCTCCGAGGAGCCGAGGTCGTCGGGGACGAGCGCGTCGAAATCGGGGCGTCGTTCGGTCATTCGAGCTCTCCCTCGAGCGCCTCCGCCAGCCGGGCGAGCGCGCTCCGCGTTCGGGTCTTGACGGTTCCGAGCGGCAGATCGAGCGATTTCGCGATCTCGCTCTGCGACAGGCCCTTCCAGTAGGCGAGCTCGATCACGGGGCGCTCGTGCGCGGGAAGCACCTCGAGCGCCCGGTGCACCTGCCACGCGGTCCACGCGCTGGCGGCCTGGTCGGCCGGGTCGGGCTCGGTACCGGGCCCGTCCTGGAGCTCGGCCGCGGGCTCCGGCGTCCGGCGGAGGCCGTCGGTGATCGCGTTTCGCGCGACTGCGTAGAGCCACGGAGCTCCGGCGCCGCGCTCGGGCTTGTACGTCCTCGCGGAGCGCCAGATGGCCACGAAGGCGTCCTGCGTCGCGTCCTCCGCGCGGCCGCGGTCGCCCAGCCTGCGCATCGCGAGCCCGAGGACGGCTCGCGCGTAGCGCCCGTACAACTCCTCGAACGCCGACCGGTCGCCACCGGCGATGCGCTCGATAAGCTCGCCGTCCGATTGCGCGGTGTGATCCACGCGTTGCATTCTCCCGGCTCGTTCGAGCGGGAGGGGAAGCGGGAGGGCGTACGAGGACGACATCCGCTCGTTGTACGCGCTCCCGCGTCGTTCGGATTGCTCCCTCGTATCGGGCCTTCCGGGGCTACTTCGCCGCGTCGAAACGAGCCGCGACCATGTCCCAGCTGACGACGTTCCACCACGCCTCGAGATAGTCCGGGCGCCGGTTCTGGTAGCGGAGGTAGTACGCGTGCTCCCAGACGTCGATTCCGAGCAGCGGCACGTCGCCGTCCATCACCGGCGAGTCCTGGTTCGGGGTCGACTTCACGGCGAGCCCGGTGCCGTCCCACACCAGCCAGGTCCAGCCCGAGCCGAAGCGCTTGACCCCCGCGTCGTTGACCGCGCTCTTCAGGTCGGCCACGCTTCCGAACGCCTCGTCGATCGCGTCGGCCAGGGCCCCGGACGGGTCTCCGCCGCCGTCGGGCGACATCGTCTCCCAGAACAGGCTGTGATTGGCGTGCCCGCCTCCGTTGTTCCGCACCGGCGTGCGTTTGTCCTCGGGGAGGATGTCGAGGTCGGCGAGGACGGCGTCGATCGGCCGGTCCATCCACTCGGTCCCCTCGAGGGCGGCGTTCAGGTTGGCGACGTACGCCGCGTGGTGCTTGTCGTGGTGGATCTCCATCGTCTGCGCGTCGATCGTCGGCTCGAGGGCGTCGAAGCCGTACGGCAGGTCGGGGACGCTGTAGGCCATCTGCCTGCTCCTCTCTTCAGGTCCGGTCTCGCTTCGGCGAAGGATATGCTCCGCGGCGTTCCGCCCCGAGCCAGAAGGAGCCGCTGGATGCCGAACTTCGTCGAGATCAGGCCTCGCGAGCTGAAGCCCGCGCTCCGCGAGCTGGACGGGATCTCTCGGACGACGATCGACGCCCACTACCGGCTCTATCAGGGCTACGTCACGAAGCGCAACGAGATCCTGGGGAAGCTCGAAAGCGTCGATCTGTCGGCGGCGAACCAGGTCTACTCGGAGGTGAGGGGGCTCAAGGTCGATCTGAGCTTCGCGATCGGCGGGATCAAGAACCACGAGATCTACTTCGACCACCTCGGCGGCGAAGGCGGCGATCCCGACGGCGCCTTTCGCTCGCTCGTCGACCGTGACTTCGGCTCCGCGGACGAGTGGCAGGCCGATCTCAAGGCGTCGGGAATGGCGGGCCGCGGATGGGCCTGGACGGCGTTCGACTGGGACGAGGGACGCCTCTTCAACTACGTCGGCGACGCGCAGAACACGTTCCCCGTCTGGAACGCGACCCCGCTCGTCGCACTCGACGTCTACGAGCACGCCTACTTCCTCGACTACCAGACCGACCGCGGCGCCTACATCGACGCGTTCTTTCGGAATCTCGACTGGTCCGTCGTGAACGGCTGGATCGCGGCCTACCGCGTCCCGTCCGTCTAGACAGGCGGCCGAGTGAGACGTATCCGCAGCGGCCGCGCAGCGGACGGCTCGGTCTCTGCCGTCCACGATTCGACGGCACGTACCGATCGACGATCCAGCGGCTGCCGGACTCGCGAATGACCGAGCTCCTCGTCCTTCCGGTTGCATATCTCCTCGGCTCGCTCCCGTTCGGGTACTGGCTCGTCCGGCTCTTCCGTGGCGAGGACATCCGTACCCGAGGAAGCGGGAACGTCGGCGCGACCAACGTCTTCCGGCTGTACGGAAAGAGGCTCGGGACCGCCGTCGCGCTCCTCGACGTCACGAAGGGACTCGCGGCGGCGCTGCTCGGCCTGGCGGTGGGCGGAGCGCTCCTCGGCGTGCTCGCCGGGGCCGCCGCGATGCTCGGCCATGCGCGTCCCGTCTTCCTCCGCTTCCGGAAGGGCGGGAAGATGGTCGCCACCGCGGGCGGGGCCGCCCTCGCGCTCGCGCCGCTCGCCGCGCTCACGTGCGTCGCCGTCTGGCTCGCGATCTTCCTCGTCTTCCGCTACGCGTCACTGGCGTCGATCGTGACCGCGGTCGCGCTGCCGTTCTTCACCTGGCTCTACGGGTACGAGTGGCCGGTGGTCGTGTTCACGGTCGCGGGGGCGACGGCGATCGTCGCGCTCCACCACCGCAACATCCGCCGTCTCTTCGCCGGGACCGAGCATCGCTTCGAGCTCCGGCGACCGCATCGCGTCTGAGCCTCGCGCGGCGCGCTACGAGGACAGCCAGTCGGCGAGCGAGGTCTGGCGTCCCGGCTCGCCCGTCGCGAGCTCGTTGCGGAGCTCGCGGACCGTGCCGAAGCGCTCGGCGACCACGTCATGCGTGTGGATGGTCTCGAAGTTGACCTGGCGGGAGAGGAGGAAGTCCACGTCGGCGAGCGCCGGGAGCGCGTCGATTGCACCTCGGAGCGCGTGGCGCACGGAGTCCTCGACGAAGCGGGGCCGGAGGTGGGCGTGCTCGACGACGAAGAGCTCGTCCGGCCGCTTCAGGAGATCGTGGATCGGGGCGCTCATCGACTGCTCGGCGATCTCGACGAGGAGCTCCGCGTCGAGATCCTGCTCCGTTCCGACGAGGAGCGTCGCTCGTCCCCGCTGATTGTGGGTCGCGAGCGGGACGATCTCGAGGATGCGCTCGACGTCGCTCGCCTCGAATCCCTCTTCGAGGAGGCGCTCGCTCGCGTGGCCGCGAACGAGGCCCTGCGCGCACGGGCAGGCGTTGATCCCGGTCGCCTCGACGCCGACGGCGCGACGCGATCCGGCCTCGGAGGCAGCGGCGATCCCCCAGAGCGTCACCATCTCCTGCGTCCGCAGCCCCGTCACGGGCGTGCGACGGTGGATCGGCCACTGCGCGCGAATCGACACCTCCGCGCGCAGAGCGCGTTGACGCTCGACCACGCGGGTCGCGATCAGCTCGGCGAGCACCTCGACGAGGAGCGCCTCGCGCTCGACGACGACGTCGATCGCCTCCTCGAAGAGCTCGGGAAAGCGCGACATGTGCACGCCCTTCTGGTGCGCCGCGAGGTCGACCGTGCAGTCGATGACGGCGGCCATGACGGTCTGGGCGTCGCCGCGCCTGATGCGCACCGCCTTCTGCACGCCGTTGACGCCGGCCCGTGAGAGCGCGAGCGCGATCTCGGGCGAGGATGCCTGGAGATCCTCGTCGATCCTGGCCACGCCGCTCATGCGGGCCACCGTACCAACCGGTCGTTCAGCGGAGGAGCCGCGAGAGCCGCCGGTCTTTCAGCAGCCGGTCCTGGGTCTGGCAGTGGGGGCAGTAGTAGATGGTGTGCTCCTCGAAGTCGACGCGGGCGATCGGCGTTCCGCAGACGGGGCACGGGTCGCCGAGCCGGTTGTGGATCCGGTACACGTCCTTGTCGCCCTTGCCCGCCTCGCGGAGCTCGAGAGCCCGTGAGAGGTCCTCGCGCATCTCGATCCACAAGCACTCGCTCTCTTCGGGCGACAAGTCGGTGGAGAGCCGGAATGGCGAGAGGCGTGCGCGGTGCAGGATCTCGTTCGCGTGCGCGCGACCGATGCCCGCGAGCGCCCGCTGGTCACGGAGGAGCGGATGGAGCTGCCGCCGCTCGCGGGACAGGATCTCCGTGAACCCCGCGAGATCGAGGTCGAGGGCGTCGGGGCCGAGGTGCGCGAGATCGGCGTCGAGCTGCTCGGGGGTCACGAGCCAGACGCCCGCGCGCTTCTTCTTCCCCGCCTCGGTCAGCACCAGCTCCCCGCCGTCCGCGAAGCGGAGCTTGAACATCGGCGTCTTGGGGCCCTTCGCGCCGGGGCTCAGGTGGCGGAGCCGACCTGCGCTCATGAGGTGCACCCGGAGCACGAGCTCGCTGTCCTCAGTCGGGAAGAGGAGGTTCTTCCCGCGCCTCCGCGCCCCCGCGAAGCGCCTCCCCTCGAGGGCGTCGAGCGCCGGGTCGGCAGTCTTCAGCGTCGCGATGTGTGCGGGTCCCGCGTGCTCGATCGGCGAGCTCGACACGAGCGGCGACAGCTCCCGTACCCAAGCCTCGACCTCGGGCAGCTCAGGCATCGAAGTGCGCTGCAGCGGGCACCGGCAAGCCGCCGAAGTCGACGTCCGGCTCGGGCTCCGTCGGCATCGCGCGAATTCCGCGGATCGGCGAGAGGGCGATCGGCAGGAAGCAGAAGCACGCGCCGACAGCACCGACCCAGATCGTCGGATGGACGCCGATCCGGGACGCGAGAACAGCGCCCGCGAGGGAGCCGAGGGGGATCGTGCCGAGGACGATGAACCGCCTGCTCGCGTTCATCCGCCCGAGCAGCCGCTCCGGCGTCAGCGTCTGGATCAGGCTCAAGCCGGTGATGTAGTAGATCGTGCTCCCTGCGCTCGAGAAGAGGAACGCCGCGACGAAGAGTGGGATCGCCGAGCCTCCGGACGCCAGCGGCACGAGGAGGAGCGGTGGCCCGAACAGCACGGACGCGGCGACGATCGTCGGGCCGACGCCCAGCCGTCGCCCGATCCTGGAGGCGAAGAGTGCGCCGGCGAGGCCGCCGATGCTCCCGAGCGTGATCACGAGGCCGATCACGGCGGGCGACATGCCGAGGTTGCGAACGGCGTAGACGAGGATCACCGAGCCGACGAGGCTCCAGAAGAAGTTCGTCGCCCCGGTCGTCGCCGCCATCGCGCGCCAGTAGCGGTGCCGGACGACGTAGGCGAGGCCCTCCTTCAGCTCTCGGAGCATGTCGGGATGCTCGGCCGGCTCGGGCCGCGCCTCGTGGGCGCGGATGCGGAAGAGAAGCAGGGCCGACCCGACGAAGCTCGCAGCGTCGAGGAGGATCGCGTACGGCGCCGTCAGCGCGCCGACGAGAAC
>DASSQE010000156.1:0-15456 GCA_035702645.1 Gaiellaceae bacterium | reverse complement strand
CGGCAACAGGAGGACGACGAGCGCGGCCGCGAGGCTCCTGTCCTCGACACGCTTGGCGAGCGGATAGCCGGACGCGTCTTGGGCCATCGCGCCTGATTCGTAGCGGCTCCGAGGCACTCCTGCCGCGGGTGCTCTAGATTCGGCGCGCGATGAGCGACGAGCAGCCTGCGTCCCCCGGGATCGGGCGGGTGCGTCAGTTCGAGGTGTACATGTCGGGCGTGCGCGGCACGTACCCGCGCGTCCCCGTCTCCTACGAGCGGCTCGAGCAGCAGGCTCGGGCCGCGATGAGCGCGGAGGCGTTCGCCTACGTGGCCGGCGGCGCGGGGCGGGAGGAGACCATACGCGGCAACCGCAGCGCGTTCGAGCGGTGGGCGATCGTGCCCAGGATGCTGCGAGACGTGTCCCGGCGCGACACGTCCGTCGAGCTCTTCGGCGCCCGGCTCCCGAGCCCGCTCGTCGTCTGCCCGATCGGAGTCCTCGAGCTGGCGCACCGCGACGCGGACGTCGCGGTCGCTTGGGCTGCGGCCGCGGAGGGCGTCCCGATGATCTTCTCGAATCAGGCATCCCGGCCGATGGAGGAATGCGCGGCGGCGATGGGAGACGCGCCACGGTGGTTCCAGCTCTACTGGAGCACGTCGAACGAGCTCGTCGAGAGCCTCGTCTCCCGCGCAGAGAGGTGCGGCTGCTCGGCGATCGTGCTGACGCTCGACACGACGATGCTCGGCTGGCGCGTCCGCGATCTCGATCTCGCCTCCCTGCCGTTCCTCCGCGGCAAGGGGCTCGCGCAGTACACGAGCGATCCGACCTTCATGGAGGCGGTGCGGTCGACCCTCGACGAGGACCCGCCCCCGACCGGGCGCGTGACGCTCGCCGCGCTCGCGTCGCTCTGGGAGCTCGCGGGCGCGCATCCGGGGTCACGCCTCTCGAATCTCCGCTCGAAGGAGGCGAGGGCGGCGGTCCGACGCTTCGTCGAGACGTACTCGCGGCCGTCGCTCTCCTGGGACGACCTCGCGTTCCTGCGCGAGCGGACGAGACTGCCCGTCCTGCTGAAGGGGATCCTCCATCCCGCGGACGCGACTGCCGCGATCGAGCACGGGATGGACGGCATCGTCGTCTCGAACCACGGCGGTCGCCAGGTGGACGGCGCGGTCGGGACGATGGACGCGCTCCCCGGGATCGTCGAGGCCGTCGCAGGTCGCATCCCCGTCCTCCTCGACAGCGGTGTGCGCTCGGGGGCCGATGTCTTTCGCGCGCTCGCGCTCGGGGCGACGGCGGTCGGGCTCGGGCGGCCCTACGCCTGGGGCCTAGCGGTGGGCGGGCATGAGGGCGTGCGCGAGGTGCTCCGGAACGTGTGGGCGGACTTCGACCTCACCATGGGCCTCGCCGGCTGCCGCTCGGTCGCTGAGATCGGACGAGACTCGGTCGAGCGCGCGGCGTGACGGAGCCCCCGCCCGCGATGGACGACCTCCGCTCGCTCGCGAGTCGAGTGCCGTCGGGCGTCTGCGTCGTCACGGTCGACGCCGGCGGTCAGAAGCTCGGCCTGACGGTCGGCTCGCTCGTCACCCTGTCGCTGGAGCCGCCTCTCGTCGCGTTCGCCGTCGCGCGGGAGGCAGCCATGCACGAGCTCCTGCGCGAGGCGGGCGGCTGCGCGATCTCGATTCTCGCAGCCGGTCAGGAATGGCTCGCGCAGCACTTCGCGCGCGGCGTGCCACCGATCGCGATGTGGCACGGCGTCTCGACCGTCGAGGGAGCCGCCGGCGCTCCGCTCCTGGTCGGAGCCGTCGGCTGGCTCGAGTGCTCGCTCGCGTGGGACGTCGAGGCCGGGACGCACACGCTCTTCGGGTGCGAGGTGCGACGGGTCGAGCACGGCGTGGACGTGCCTTCGCTCGTGCGCGTCCGCGGCGAGTACCTCGCCGTATGACGTCGATCGAGGCGGTCGTGTTCGACCTGGACGGCGTGCTCCTCGACTCCGAGCACGTGTGGGACGAAGTCCGCGAGGAGCTCGCCCGCGAGCGCGGCGGCCGCTGGCACGAGCGCGCGCAGGCGGACATGATGGGGATGAGCTCGGTCGAGTGGTCGCGCTACATGCACGACGTGATCGGACTGGCCGAACCGCCGGAGGAGATCGACGCCGAAGTGGTTCGTCGCATGCGCGCGCGCTACGCCGAGGCGCTCCCGCTGCTCGACGGGGCCGCGGCCGCCGTCCGGCGACTCGCCGACGCGTTCCGGCTCGGGCTTGCATCCTCGTCGAACCGGCCGCTGATCGACGCGGTGCTGGCCGCGGCCGGGCTCGCCGAGCTCTTCGAGGTCACCGTCTCGTCCGAGGAGGTCCCGCAGGGCAAGCCCGCGCCCGACGTGTTCCTGGAAGCGGCGCGTCGGCTGGGTGTCCCACCGGAGGAGTGTGCGGCGATCGAGGACTCGGCGAACGGGCTTCGGTCGGCGAAGGCGGCGGGGATGCGGGTGATCGCGATCCCGAACCACCACTATCCCCCGCCGCCGGAGGCGCTGGCGGTCGCGGACGTCGTGCTCGAGTCGCTCGCGGAGCTGACGCCGCTGGTCGTCCGCGGCGAGGGTCGACGGTGATTTTCAGGACTCTTGCCGACTCGTCCGCGGGGGCCACCATCCTCCTCCCCACTTCGAGCCTAACGCGCGACGATTCACGGGTGGGATACCGAAGGCGGAAGAAGCGTGACGATCGATCCACACCGGCGCACCGGCGCCGCAACACGGGTTGCGAGACCCTCGATCAGCCGCCGTCGGCCTCGACCCGGCCGACGAGCACGCACGCATTGTGTCCACCCAGGCCCATCGCGTTCGAGAGCGCTACGTCGACCTGCGCGTCGCGCGCCTCGTTCGGCACGTAGTCGAGGTCGCACTCGGGGTCGGGGACGCGGTAGTTGATGGTCGGCGGCAGCACACCCTCGTGCACCGCGCGAACGCACATCATCGCCTCGACGGCACCCGCGGCGCCGAACATGTGACCGGTCACCGACTTGGTCGAGGACACGGCCAGCCGGTATGCGTGGTCACCGAAGACCTGCTTGATCGCTTTCGTCTCCGCGAGGTCCCCCTGCGGCGTCGACGTGCCGTGGGCGTTGATGTACCCGACGCGCTCGGGCTCGACGCCCGCCCGCGCGAGCGCCGCACGCATCATCTCCCCGACCCCCACGGACTCGGGGTCGGGCTGCGCGAGGTGGTGGGCGTCGTTCGAGGTCCCGTACGCGAGCACCTCGGCGTACACGCGAGCTCCCCGCGCCCGCGCACGCTCGAGCTCCTCGACCACGAGGACGCACGCGCCCTCCCCCATCACGAACCCGGCCCGCGTCGCGTCGAACGGCCGCGATGCGCGCGTTGGATCCTCCTCTTCGGCGACGAGGCCGCGCATGGCGCAGAAGCCGGCGAGGATGATCGGGTGGATGCAGGACTCGGTCCCCCCGGCGAGGACCACGTCCGCGTCGCCGCGTCGCACGAGCTCCGCCGCCTCTCCCATTGCATGCGACCCGGTCGCGCAGGCCGACACGGGCGCGTAGTTCGGCCCACGAAGGCCGAGGTCGATCGCGATCTGCCCGCTCGCCGTGTCGACGAGCACGTTCGGGAGGATGTGCGGAGACACCCGCGAGGGACCGCGCTCGCGAAGCACCTCGTTCTGCTCGAGGAGGCCGACGACGCCGCCGATCGCGGACCCGACGAGAATCCCCGCGCGCGCAGGGTCCACTCCCTCCGCACCGGCGTCCGCCCAGGCCTCGCGCGCGGCCGCGACCGCGAGGACCACGTTCCGCTCGAGCCGGCGGGCGTCCTTCGGCCCGACGACGGAGGCCGCGTCGAACCCCTTCACCTCGGCGGCGATCCGCACCGGGTAGTCGCTCGGGTCGAACGCCTGGATCCAGTCGACGCCGCTCCGTCCGGCGACAGCCGCCTCCCAGGTCGAGGGCGCGTCGAGCCCGAGCGGGGTGACCGCTCCGAGCCCGGTGACGACAGCGCGGCGCACGAGGGAGAGAGACTAGACGGTGTAGCTTGGCGCCATGGCCCGCCCACGCCGCCGCGCCCCCACCGCTGAGCCGGTCGAACGCCCCCCCGACCTCGATCCCGCGATCCCGTTCCCGCCGATGGAGGCCGAGCTCGTCCGCGAGCTCCCGGACGAGGGCGACTGGCAGTACGAGCCGAAGTGGGACGGCTTCCGCGGCCTCCTCGAGAACCTCTCCGGCGAGCTTCGCCTCTGGTCCAGGAACGCGCGCCCGCTCCTTCGCTACTTCCCCGAGCTGGCGCCGCTCGGCAAGCTACTTCCACCGCGCTCGGCGCTCGACGGCGAGATCGTGATCGAGCGCGGCGGCGTCCTCGACTTCGACGCGATGCAGGCACGGCTCCACCCCGCGGAGAGCCGCGTTCGCAAGCTCTCCGCCGAGATCCCCGCGCGGTTCGTTGCCTTCGACATCCTCGTGTGGAAGGACGAGGAGACGTGGCGCCTTCCTCTCGGGAAGCGACGCGCCGCGCTCGAGCGGAAGGCGAAGCGCTTCTCCGCGTCGCCCGCGACCCGCGACCGCGGCGAGGCGCTCGGCTGGCTCGACCGCTTCGAGGCGATCGGCCTCGACGGCGTCGTCGCGAAGCTCCTCGACCGGCCCTACCTCCCCGGCTCGCGCGAGGGCGTCGTCAAGGTGAAGCCGGAGAAGACCGCGGACTGCGTCGTCGCGGGTGTCCGGTGGAAGTCACGGCCCGACCGGATCGCGACGCTGCTCCTCGGGCTCTACGACGACGACGGCGACCTGGACTACGTGGGCTCGGCCGCGGTCGCGCCCGCGCGCCACGACGCGATCGCCGAGCGCGTCCTCCCGCTGCTCGAGAGCGCGCCCGAGCGGCGCTTCTCCGAGCCGAACCGCTGGGGAGGCGGCGAGCTCGAGGAGTCCGCTGTCCGGCCGGAGCTCGTGGTCGAGGTGCGCTACGACAAGGTGCAGGGGCACCGCTTCCGCCACGGGACGAAGCTCCTGCGTTTCCGCGACGACAAGAACCCCGAGCAGTGCACGTGGCGCGAGTTGCGACCCGCGCGCAAGAAGGGCGTCAGTGTCGCGTCGCTGCTCGGATAGGGCGGCGAGTCGGCTCGAGTCGGATCGTAAGATCCCGACGTGCGTGCCGCACACGTCGTCGAGCTGGGCTCGCCCCCGAACGCGGTCGACGTCGACGTCGACGGCCCTGTCGAGATCCTGGCGGTGGCCCTCAACCCGGTCGACCTCGCAGTCGCCGCGGGTCGCTTCTACGGCGGGCATCCTCCGCTCCCCTACGTGCCGGGCTCCGAAGCCGTCGGTCGTCTCGACGGCGGGCGCGGCTACCTGTTCGGGGAAGGACGCGGACAGACGCGCGACGGCTTCCTCGTCGAGCGGCTCGACTTCCCGGTGGACCTCGCCGTACCCGTGCCCGACGAGCTCGACGACGCGCTCGCGGCCGCATGCGGTATCGCAGGCATCGCAGGCTGGATTCCGCTTGCGGCGCGCGCACCGGTGCGTCCCGACGACCGCGTCCTCGTCCTCGGCGCGACCGGGACGCTCGGCTCCGTCGCCGTCCAAGCCGCCCGGCTGCTCGGCGCCGAGCGCGTCGTCGCAGCCGGACGCAACGAGCGTCGGCTCGCCAGGGCGCGCGAGCTCGGAGCCGACGTGACGCTCACGCTCGAAGGCGATGACCTGGTCGCACGACTGAAGGAGGCGGCCGGGGGCGACGGACCGACGCTCGTCGTCGATTCACTCTGGGGCGAGCCGGCGCGGGCGGCGATCGACGCGGCTGCTCCGAGGGCGCGCATCGTGCACGTCGGCCAGTCGGCGGGACCCGAGGCGACCCTCACGTCCGCCGCCGTGCGCGGCAAGCAGCTCTCCATCCTCGGACACTCGAACTTCGGGCTCACACCCGAGGAGCGACGACAGGCCTACCTCGAGCTCTCGGAGCACGTTGCCGCCGGCCGGATCACGATCGACGTGGAGACGTATCCCCTGGAGCACGTCGCGGAGGCCTGGAATGCGCAGGCAACCGGCGCCAAGGCGGTCGTGACCCTGACGTGACCTTCGTCCCGTCCGGGTCGGCCAGGCCCGACCCGGACGGGCGCACGTGACCAGGCGGCTAGACGAGCCCCTGGTTCTGCCACTTGCGATGGATCTGCTTGAACTGCTTGTCGAACGTCGTGACGGCGTCGGCGGCCGACGTCTTTCCCTGTGCGACCTGCGCGAACATCTGCGGGATCAGGGACCGGTTGAAGATCTCGTCGATGACCGCGTTCGAGTATCCGGGGTGGCCGACGTTCGTCGTGTACTTCTGGGCGATGGTCGTGAGGACCGTGTACTTGCCGCGGGGCTTGTGCGGGTCCGCCGCCGCCATCTTGCGGATCGCGGGGAATCCGCCCTTCACCGCGTTCGTCCAGGCGGGGAAGTTGTAGAACTTGCTCTGGACGAAGTGCTGCCGGTAGGCGAGCTGCTGGTCGACGAGGAACTTCTTCGCGGCAGCCTTGTTCTTGGCGAACTTCCAGATCACGTAGACGCCCATGACGTGCTCGTTCCCGAGCCGCGTGTTCGGGCCGGCCGGGATCGGTGCCAGCCACGTGTCGTCGGACAGCGCCGTGTTGCCGGAGTCCTCCGCCGAGCGCGCGATCGAGATCGCATTCAGGGCGAACGACAGGCGACCGGCGAGAAACGCCTGGTTGTTCGACGCGGCCGTCCACGCGAAGACCTCGTCGGACATCCCGTTCTTGTAGATGTCCTTCATCAGGTTGAGGGCGCCGATCGCGCCCTTCCGGCTCGAGCCGCTGCCGAACACGATCTGGTTCTGCTCGTTCTGGATGAAGCCGCCGTAGCAGTAGAGGAGGGAGATCAGGAACATGTTCGAGTCGAGCTCGTTCGACATGCCCAGCCCGACGGGATGGCCCAGCGCCTTCAGCTTGGGCGCCGCTTGGCGGATGTTCTCCCATGTCCGGACGGGGATGCCGAGCTGGTGGAAGAGGCTGCCCCGGTACTGCACCGGGTCGGGAACGTAGTTGTCCGGGAAGCCGAAGAACTTCTTCGTCTTCGGGTTGTACGTGCTCCGCAGCCCAACCTGGGTCATCTTCCCGAGTTTCTTCGTGACCTCTTGGACGATGTCGTTCAGCGGGAGGACCTGCTTTTGGAAGGACGACGGCGGGGAGAGGAACTGGAACAGGTCGTGACCGCTCTGGGCCGCGACCTCCTTCGACCCCGTGGCGAACAGGAGGGCGTTGTTGATGTGGTCGACCGAGACGTTGACGTCGTTCGCTTCGCCCCACTGCTTGATCCACGTATTGTCGAACCACTTGTCGTAGGCGGGCACGAAGTGTGCCCACTGCAGGATCTTCAGGTCGCCCGCAAGCTGTCTGTTCGCGTACTTCAGCGGTCCGTAGAAGCCGAGAGCCTTGTCGGCGAGGCCGCCGAACATGCTGATGGCGAAGGCGGCCGCGCCGCCGCGCCTGAGTAGGTCGGATCGGGTGAGCGTCGGGCTCCTGCCTTCGTGCTCTTCGGATGGGTCTGCCAAGGGAGTCCTCCTTTCCTTGTCGATCGGTCGTCTAACGGAAGGCACCGCCGGTGAAGCCCTGGATGAAGCGGTCCAGGAACGTGTTGTAGAGCAGGGCGAGCACGACGCTCGGGATGAGCGTCGCGGCCATCAGGGACTGCCAGAAGAAGACGTCGCCGCGAATCAGCTCGTTCGGGACACCCGCGGAGATCGTCCGATGAGACGAGGTCGAGATGAAGGTGAACGCGTAGATGAACTCGTTCACGCAGAGCGAGAACGCGAAGATGACGACCGTCAGGATTCCCGGCAGCGAGATCGGGAACACGATCCTCACCAACGAGCCGATCCGCGAGCACCCGTCGACGAGGGAGGCGTCCTCGAGCTCCTGCGGAATCGTCTTGAAGAACCCCATCAGGAGCCAGGTCGAGAAGGGGATCGTGAACGATGGGTAGATGAGCATGAGCGACGCGAGCGAGTCCTCGAGCCCGAGCCGCGCGACCAGTGGCGCGAGCGGCAGGAAGAGGAGCGTCGGGGGCACGAGGTAGACGAGGAAGATCGCGATCCCGGCCATCTGCCCCCAGCTCCCCGAGAGCCGTGCGAGCGCGTAGCCGGCGGGCAGCGCGAAGACGAGGGTGATCGCGACGACGACGATCCCGACCAGGATCGTGTTGAAGATCCAGCGGGGATAGTCCGTCTGCTGGAAGACGTACGCGACGTGTTCCGTCGTCGCCGACCTCCAGAACGCCCACCGAAGCGGGTTGTAGACGTAGGGGACGTTCTGCGTGTTGTAGAGGTCGAGGTTCGTCTTGAACATCGTCACGAGCATCCAGAAGAACGGGAATGCGAGGACGATCGCGAACGGGCCGACGACGAGGTACGTCGAGTACCTGTGAAGCGCGGCGCGGAACGACTCCGACATCTACGACACCTGCGCCCTACGCGCGAAGAAGAGCATCGCGATGGTCACCGCGGCCAGCAGCGGGAAGAGGTAGAGCGAGATCGCGGCGCCCTCGCCGAGCGACCCCGAGTTGACGCCGATCTGGAACGACCACGTCGTCAGGACCTGGGTCGAGTTGAACGGCCCTCCCTGGGTGAGCACGTAGACCACGGTGAAGTCCGCCGCCGTGAACACGATTCCGAACAGGAGCGCGACCAGCGCGATCGGCAGTTGGAGCGGGAAGGTCACGTAGCGGAGCTTCTTGAACCCGATCGCTCCGTCGATCTTCGCGGCGTCGTCCACCTCCGTGGGTATCGACGCGAGCCCCGCCAGGAAGATGACGACCGCGAAGGGCAGGATGCGCCAGGCCTGCACCACGATCACCGAGATGAGGGCGAGGTTCGGGCGCCCGAGCCATTGCGGCGGGTTGGTCGTGCTGACCAAGCCGAGCCCGTGGCCCAGGGTCCAGTTCACGACGCTGAAGAGCGAGTCGAGGATCCAGAGCCAGCCGAGAACGGCGAGGGAGACCGGTGCGGCCCAGGGGAGGATGATGAGGAAGCGGAGGAACCACTTCCCCCGGAAGTCGCGGATCAGATAGTGGGAGAGAACGGCCGCGCCGACGAGCACGATCGCCTGCGAGGCGAGGGTGATGATCAGCGTGTTCTCGAGGGCCTTGCGGAAATTCGCGTCGTGCCACGCGTTCGTGAAGTTGTCGAGGCCGACCCAGTTGCCATGCAGCGACCCGCCGACGGCATCCGTCAGGCTGAGGTAGATGGCCCAGCCGAAGGGGACGCCGACGACGAGGACGATGAAGACGACCGCCGGCGCGATGAGCGCGGGACCGAGAACGCGACGGCTTTCGAGTGTGCGACGCCAGCGGCCTCCCCCCGGTGACCAACGGGCGCTGGCATCAGCCTCCATTCCGGTGAAACGATGCTAGTAGATTTCTCCCGGCGAATACGCGTCACAAGACGTCGTCCGTGGCTGAGATCACCCTCGAACAACTGACGAAGGTCTACCCCGACGGGACGCGGGCCGTCACGGATCTGACCCTCGCGATCCGGGACGGCGAGTTCGTCGTCTTCGTGGGACCGTCCGGCTGTGGCAAGACGACGGCGCTCCGCATGATCGCCGGCCTCGAGACGATCAGCTCCGGCACGGTGAAGATAGACGACCACGTCGTCAACGACCTGCCCCCGCGCCATCGCGACATTGCGATGGTCTTCCAGAACTACGCCCTCTACCCGCACATGAACGCCTACGACAACATGGGCTTCGCGCTGAAGATGCGCGGCGTTCCGAAACGAGAGATCGACGGGCGGGTGCGCGAGGCGGCAGCGATCCTCGGGCTCACGGACTCGTTGAAGAAGAAGCCGCGCACGCTGTCCGGCGGGCAGCGTCAGCGGGTGGCGATGGGCAGGGCGATCGTGCGGCAGCCGCAGGCCTTCCTCATGGACGAGCCGCTCTCGAACCTCGACGCCAAGCTCCGCGTCGAGATGCGGGCCGAGATCGCGCGCATCCAGCGCGACCTGAACGTCACGACCGTCTACGTCACCCACGATCAGACCGAGGCGATGACGATGGGCGACCGCGTCGCCGTCATGCGCGGAGGAATCCTCCAGCACGTGGACGTCCCGCAGATGCTGTACGAGGAGCCGCGGAACCTCTTCGTCGCCGAGTTCATCGGCTCTCCGGCGATGAACCTCGCGCTGGCCGAGCTCGTCCGACACGACGGCGCGGTCCGCGTCGAGTTCGGCGGCAACCGGCTCCGCATCCCGCCCTCGTTCCTCGACAGCCACTCGTCGCTCTCCGGCTACGAGGGCCGGAAAATCGTGCTCGGTATCCGCCCGGAGGACATGGAAGACGCCTCCGTCGCACGCGGCGCGGACGAGGGCAGCCGGCTCCGGGTGATCTGCGACATCCGCGAGGACATGGGCTCCGAGGTCTACGCGCATTTCAACGTCGATGCCGAGCGAGTCGCCTCGCGGGAGGCGTTCGAGGCCGGGCTCGACGAGCCCGAGGACGAGGCCGCAAAGCGCGCCGCCGAGCGCGTTCTCGTCCACGGCGTTCCCTTCATCGCGCGGCTCGACCGCACGACGGGCGCGCGCGAGCGGGAACCGCTCGACATCGCGGTCGACGTCAACCGCCTCCATTTCTTCGATCCCGACACCGGCCTGCGGATCGGCGACTCTTCAGCGCAGTGAGGCGACGGCCGCCGCGTCGAGGCGCTGCGTTCCGCAGCGCTCCTGATCAGCCGCGCTGACGCGCTCGCGACGGCTGCACGCGCCGCGGCTCGCCTGGCATCTTCGGGAAGTTCGGCGGGTAGGGCGCCTCGCCGAGGCCGTCGCTCTCCTCGCGCTCGACCCACTCGAGGAGAACGCGGAGGTCGCACACCGCATCGTCGATCCCGGCCTGGACGTCCCCGAGCTTCGCGAAGCGTGCGGGCATCGTCGTCATCGTGAAGTCCTCCGTGGCCACGTCCGGCAGCTCGTCCCAGGTGACCGGCGCCGACACGGCCGCGTCCTTGCGGGCGCGCACCGAGTAGGCGGAGGCGACGGTCCGGTCGCGCGCGTTCTGGTTGAAGTCGATGAAGACCTTGCGGCCGCGCTCCTCCTTCCACCACGCGGTCGTGACCTTCTTCGGCAGGCGTCGCTCGATCTCACGGGCGAACGCAAGCGCGGCGCGCCGGACGACCGGGAACTCCCAGTTCGGCTCGATGCGGCAGAAGACGTGGATCCCGCGGTTTCCGGACGTCTTCGGCCACCCGACGTAGCCGATCTCCTCGAGCACCTCCCGCACGAGTGTCGCGACGCGCTTCGCGTCCCTGAACGTCGTCCCCGGCTGCGGGTCGATGTCGATGCGGAGCTCGTCCGGGTGCTCCGTGTCCTTGCGCCGCGACGGCCAGGGGTGGAAGTCCACGACCGCGAGGTTCGCCGCCCACACGACCTGCGCGAGCTCGGTCACGCACAGCTCGTCGGCGTGCCGGCCCGACGGGAAGGTCACCCGCGCCGCCTTCACCCACTCCGGCCGCTTCTCGGGCACCCGCTTCTGGTAGATCATCTCGCCCTCGATCCCGTCCGGGAAGCGGCGCATCTGCGTCGGCCGGTCGTAGAGTGCGCGGACGATGCCGTCGCCGACCGCGAGGTAGTACTCGACGAGGTCGAGCTTCGTCTTCTTCGCCGTCGGGAAGAGCACCTTCTCGGGGTTCGAGACCCGAACGGTTCGCTTCCCGACCTCGAGCTCGATCGCGGGCGACGCCACGGCTCCACGCTAGCCGCAGGCGCAGTGGTACGCTCGCCGGCGCTGATTCCCCCACGGCGGCGAGGAAGGATCTGGCGATGAAAAAGGGTCTTTGTGGTCTGGCTGTGGTCGCGCTCGTCGTCGCGGCGACGGCGGCGGCGGCGTTCGGACGGCCCGCGCAGACGGCGGCACCGGCGGCGATCCCCGGCTGCGCGCCCAGCGCGCTGCATCTGCGGACCTCGGGAACGCTGACGATCGGAACCGACAACCCGGCGTATCCGCCGTGGTGGGGCGGCGCGCAGAAGAAGCCGTGGAAGATCTCGAACCCGTACAGCGGCAAGGGCTACGAGTCGGCCGTGTCGTACGCGATCGCGCAGCAACTCGGGTTCAAGCGCGGCAAGGTGGCGTGGACGTACGTCCCGTTCAGCCAGTCCTACCGGCCCGGGAAGAAGAAGTTCGACTTTTACCTGGCCCAGGTCTCGTACACGAAAGACCGCGCAAAGGTCGTCGACTTCTCGAACGCCTACTACTTCGTCAATCAGGCGCTCGTGGCGCGGAAGGGCACCGCGATCGCGAAGGCGAAGTCGATCCGGGCACTCCGCTCGTACAAGCTCGGCGCTCAGCTCGGGACGACGAGCTACCAGTACATCGTCGACTTCATCAAGCCGACGACGAAGCCGCTCGTCTACAGCTCGAACGACCTTGCGGTCCAGGCCCTGAAGAGCGGGCAGATCGACGGGATCGTCGTCGACCTGCCGACGGCGTTCTACGTCACCGCCGTCCAGGTGCCCGACGGCACGATCGTCGGCCAGTTCCCGAACCGGGGCGGCCGCGAGCACTTCGGCCTCGTCTTCGAGAAGGGCAACCCGCTGCGGACGTGCGTCAACAAGGCGCTCAACCGCCTGTGGGCGAACGGCACGATCAAGAGCCTCCAGCACGTCTGGCTCGCGAAGGTCGCCGGTGCGCCGGAGCTGAAGTAACCGACGCTGGACGACGACCGCCGCTCGCGCATCCTCGGTCCGCTGACCGCCCGCCCTGGACCAGGGCGGGCGACGCTGATCGCGGTCCTGAGCACGGTCGTCTTCGTCGGCCTGCTCGTCGCGCTCGTCACCCAGGCGCCCGGCTGGCCGGAGTTCAAGGCCTACTTCTTCGATTGGCAGAAGTACCGCGAGGCGTTTCCCGAGATCGCGAGCGCCTTCGTGATCAACATCAAGATCTTCTGCATCTCCGAGGTGATCATCCTCGTGACGGCGCTCGTCCTCGCCGTGCTCAGGAGCCTCCCGGGGCCCGTCTTCTTCCCGGTGCGGGCGCTCGCAGTCGTGTACACGGACTTCTTCCGCGGCGTTCCCACGATCCTCGTCATCCTTATGCTCGGCACGGGAATGCCCGCGCTCGGCCTGGCGGGGGTGCCGACATCGCAGATCTTCTGGGCGGTCGTCTCGCTCGTCCTCGTCTACACCGCGTACGTGTCCGAGGTGTACCGGGCGGGGATCGAGTCGGTGCACCCGAGCCAGGAGGCGGCTGCACGCTCGCTCGGCCTCTCCCGCTTCCAGGCGCTCCGCTTCGTGATCCTCCCGCAGGCCGTGCGCCGCGTCGTCCCGCCGCTCCTCAACGACTTCATCGGCCTGCAGAAGGACACGGCGCTCGTCAGCGTCCTCGGCGTCGTCGAGGTGCTGCAGCAGTCGCAGATCGACGAGGCAGCGACCTTCAACGGGACCTACTACCTCGTCGCCGCCACGCTCTTCGTCTTGATCACGATCCCGCTCGCGCGCTTCACCGACTGGCTGATCGCACGCGATCGGCGCCGCAGGCAGGCGGCAGGCGTCCCCGCGTGAGCACCACTCGCCTTCGGCGCCCACCCCTCCCCGCGCACGCGCGGGAGGCCGGCCCGTGAGCCGCCCCGTGCTCGAGGTCGAGGGGCTCCACAAGTCCTTCGGGAAGCTCGAGGTGCTCCGCGGAATCGATCTCGCCCTCGCCGAGCACGAAGCCGTCTGCCTGATCGGGGCGTCGGGCTCGGGGAAGTCGACGCTCCTCCGGTGCATCAACCTCCTCGAGCCCATCGACGCGGGCCGCATCGTCCTCGGCGGAACCGACGTGACGTCCGTGGCCGGGCGCACTGTCAACGCCGTCCGGCGCCGGATCGGGATCGTCTTCCAGGCCTTCAACCTGTTCCCACACATGTCCGTGCTCGAGAACGTGACCCTCGGCCCGCGGAAGGCGCTCGGCCTCTCGCGCGGCGCAGCGCGGGAGCGCGCGACGGAGCTCCTCGGCCGCTTCGGCCTGGCGGACAAACGGGACGAGTACCCCGACCGCCTGTCGGGCGGCCAGCAGCAGCGCGTCGCGATCGTACGGGCACTCGCCATGCAGCCCGATCTCCTGCTGCTCGACGAGGTGACGAGCGCGCTCGACCCGGAGCTCGTCGCCGAGGTGCTGAACGTCATGCGCGAGCTCGTGGAGGAGGGGATGACGATGCTCATCGCGACGCACGAGATGAGCTTCGCGCGCGACGT
Organism: Gaiellaceae bacterium; assembly: GCA_035702645.1. GTDB lineage: Bacteria > Actinomycetota > Thermoleophilia > Gaiellales > Gaiellaceae > GMQP-bins7. Next base: position 1,275 of record DASSQE010000156.1, on the reverse strand, counting down.
GGCTCATCGGGTGTGCTTCCTCGACGACGGCGCGATCCTGGAGGAGGGACCTCCGGAGCAGATCCTGGACGCGCCTCGCGAGCCGCGGACACAGCAGTTCCTGCGGCGGATCGTCGAGGCGGGGCGTCTCTGAGAGCAGTCCGGCGTATCGTTAGAGCGTGATCGAAGAGCCGACGATCGACGTGACACTCGAGCCGCTGGACGAGTTCGTCGTCGTCCAGCCCGTCTCCGACGAGACGGAGACGCGCTCGGGCCTCATCCTCCCCGCCACTGCCGCGGCGGCGGTCGCGTGCCGGACGGGGATCGTCACGGCCGTCGGAAGCGACGTCGTGGGCATCGAGCCCGGCGACAAGGTGCTCTACCCGCGCGACGTGGGCTACGAGGTCCGCCTCGGCGGGCTCGAGGTCAAGGTCCTGAAGCGCGAGGACTTGATCGCCCGCATCCACGACTGAGCGTCAGCCTCGCCTCCGATCGGGCAACGCCGGCGCCGAAGTTCCGCCACACTTATCCATCCGACTGACACCAGGCTCGAAGGGAGAAGAGAATGACCATACGCAAACTGGTCGGGCTCGTCGTGGTGGGAGGCTCAGTCGCAGCCGTCGCCGCGACGGGAGTGCTCGCATCGGCGCGGGCGATCACACCGCCTCCCGCAATCAAGAGCGCGGGCAAGATCGTCTACTGCACCGACGCGACGTATCCGCCCGAGGAGTACTTCCAGGGCTCGAAGATCGTCGGCTCGGACATCGACATCGGCGCCGGCGTCGCGAAGCAGATGGGCGTCAAGGCGCAGTTCAAGAACACCGGCTTCGACGGGATCATCGCCGCGCTCCTCTCGAAGCGCTGCGACGCGATCATCAGCGGGATGAACGACACGCCCGAGCGCCGGAAGCAGGTGGACTTCGTCGACTACCTCAAGGTTGGGCAGTCGATCATGGTCAAGAAGGGGAACCCGAACCACATCAGCACGCTCGAGAGCCTCTCGGGTCACACGGTCTCGGTCGAGTCGGGCACGACGAACCGCGACTTCCTCGCCGCGACCTCGGCGAAGCTCACGAAGCAGGGGAAGAAGGGCATCAGCATCAAGACGTTCCCCAAGGACACGGACGCTTTCGCGGCCCTAAAAGCCGGCCGGGTGGACGCCTACTATGCTGACGCGCCGCCGGTCGCGTACTACGCGAAGACGGACAAGTCGGTCGTGGTCGCCGGGAACCCGATCAACCCGTTCCCGATCGGGATCGCGATCCGCAAGCACGATCCGTTGCGGGCCTCGACCCT
>DASSQE010000155.1:0-16387 GCA_035702645.1 Gaiellaceae bacterium | reverse complement strand
CTTCCGAATCGAAGGAAGAGTGAAGGGACACACCACATGAGCACGACAACCGGGCGAATCGCCACGGTGTCCGTCGACGTGGGCGGTCAGGAGATCGTCTTCGAGACGGGCAAGCTCGCCAAGCAGGCGGACGGAGCAGTCCTCTGCCGCTCCGGCGAGACCATGATCCTCGCGACAGCCGTCGGCAGGCCGGACTCCCGGCCCGACGCGGACTTCTTCCCGCTGACGGTGGACGTCGAGGAGCGGATGTACGCCGCCGGGAAGATCCCGGGCGGCTTCTTCAAGCGCGAGGGGCGCGCGACAGAGCGCGCGACGCTGACCGCACGCATGATCGACCGCCCCATCCGGCCGCTCTGGCCGAAGGGTTTCCGCAACGAGGTGCAGGTCATCTGCACCGTCCTCTCCGCAGACCTCGTCACGCCGCACGACATCCTCTGCATCAACGGCGCCTCGGCGGCGCTGCAGATCTCGCCGCTCCCGTTCCTCGGCCCGATCGGCGCCGTGAGGATCGGACGGGTCGACGGCGAGCTCGTCGTCAACCCGTCGCTCGAGGAGCTCGAGGGCTCGTCCCTCGACCTCATCGTCGTCGGCACGCGCGAGGCGCTGACCATGGTCGAGGCGGGCGGGGATCAGATCCCCGAGGACACGATCCTCGAGGCTCTCGAGCTCGCCCACTCGGAGATCCGCCGGATCTGCGACGCGCTCGAGGACCTGCGGACACAGGTCGGCAAGCCGAAGTGGGTCGACGTCGACCTGACGGCCGAGCTCGACGCCTCGCACGGACCTGCAGTGGCCTCGGCGATCGCCGAGCACGGGCTCCGCGAGGCCGCGAGCGCGGTCGACGAGCTCGTCGAGCGGGCGTCGCCGGAGATCACGATGTCCTCGACGGAGGACGACATGACGAAGCGCGGCCAGGTCCGGGCGGGCTTCGCGTCGATCCTCGAGAAGGCGCGTCTCGCCGCCGTCGAAGGACCGGTTCGCGAGCAGTTCCTCTCGGAGCTCCGCGAGCTGACCGACGCCGAGCAGGACTCGAAAGAGCTCCGCTCGGCCAAGCGCGACCTGCTGTACGACCGCATCCTCGAAGAGGTCGAGCTCCCGTTCCCGGTCGGGCAGCCGCCTGCCGACGGCGAGGCTCCGGTGAAGGACTCGGTGACGAAGCAGTACGTGAAGCGAGCCTGCGAGGCGATCTACAAGGACCTCGTCCGCAAGAAGATCGCCGTCGACAAGCGGCGGCCGGATGGCCGCGGCTCGGAGGAGATCCGCCCCGTGACGTGCGAGGTGGGCGTGAGCCCGCGGACGCACGGCTCCGCGCTCTTCACGCGCGGGCAGACGCAGATCATGACCCTGCTGACGCTCGGGACGGTGAAGGAGGGTCAGAAGATCGACGACCTCTCCCGCGAGCAGCAGCGCCGGTACATCCACCACTACAACTTCCCGCCCTACTCCGTCGGCGAGACCGGGTTCATGCGGGGGCCGAAGCGGCGTGACATCGGCCACGGGGCGCTCGCGCAGCGCGCGCTCGAGGCCGTGATCCCCTCGGTGGAGGAGTTCCCATACACGATCCGACTCGTCTCGGAGACACTCGAGTCGAACGGCTCGTCGTCGATGGGCTCGGTGTGCGGCTCGACGCTCGCACTGATGGACGCCGGCGTCCCGGTGGAGGCGCCCGTCTCGGGCATCGCCATGGGCCTCGTCAAGGAGGGCGACGACTACGTCATCCTCACCGACATCCAGGGAGCGGAGGACCACCTCGGCGACATGGACTTCAAGGTTGCCGGGACGCGGGACGGGATCACCGCGCTGCAGATGGACATCAAGATCACCGGCGTGACGCAGGAGATCATGCGCTCCGCGCTCGAGCAGGCGAAGCGGGCGCGGGAGTCGATCCTCGACACGATGCTCGCGGAGATCCCCGAGCCGCGCTCGGAGATGCCGGGACACGCCCCGCGCATCTCGACCATCAAGATCGATCCCGACTTCATCGGGATGGTCATCGGCAAGGGCGGCGAGACGATTCGCGGGCTCGAGGCCGACTACGAGGTCCAGATCGACATCGAGGAGGACGGCACGATCCTCGTGTACTCGACCGAGGGCGAGAAGGGCGAGGCGGCCGTCGCCGCGATCCACGCTCTGACGAAGTCCCCGGAGGTCGGGGACACGTACACGGGGAAGGTCGTCAAGACCACGCAGTTCGGCGCCTTCGTCGAGCTGAAGAAAGGGACGGACGGCCTCCTCCACGTCTCGAACGTCGGCCCCGGCCGCGTCGGTCACATCGAGGACGTGATCACGCGTGGCGACGTGCTCGACGTGCTCGTCCAGGAGGTGGACAAGGACCGCGGCCGGATCGGGCTCAAGCTCGTGGCCAAGCACGAGAACGGCAACCTCGTCCAGCCCGAGGAGCTGATCGAGCGGGCGAAGAACGCGCCCCCGCGCGAGGAGCGCGAGGAGCGCCCGCGCGGCCCGCGCGATCGCGGCCGCGGACGGCCGCGCGAGCGCGAGCGGTCGTAGGAGCGGACGGGGGCGGCGTCTGCCGCCCCCGTCTACCATCACCGCGGAATGCGGCACCAGCTGACCGAGCTCGAGGGCGGAGAGCGCGTCATCTCGGAGCGTCTGACCGGCGTTCGCTCGATCGCGCTCGGGTTCTGGATCGGCTCCGGCTCGCGCGACGAGCCCGATGCCCGCGCCGGCGTCTCCCACTTCATCGAGCACCTGCTGTTCAAGGGGTCGTCGCGGTTCGGCGCGCAGGAGATCGCCGAGATCTTCGACGAGCTCGGCGGTGAGCTGAACGCGGCCACGTCGCGCGAGACGACGGTGGTCTACGCGCGGATCCCGGACGAGCGTCTCGAGACGGCGCTCGACGTGATGGCGGACATGGTCTTCCGGCCCTCGTTCGAGGACGTCGACTCCGAGCGGGAGGTCGTGCTGGAGGAGATCGCGATGGTCGAGGACACGCCTCACGACCTCGTGCACGACATCGCGGCGGAAGCGGTGTTCGGCGGGCATCCGCTCGGACGGCCCGTGATCGGGCGAGCAGACGTGATCGAGTCCGTGACGACCCGCGCGCTCGCCGCCTATCACCGGCGTGCCTACGCGGCCCCGCGCGTCGTTCTCGCCGCCGCCGGAAACCTCCGCCACGAGCGGCTCGTCGAGCTTCTCCGCGAGCGCGGAGACGGGGTTACGGGAGGGAGACGAGCGCTCGCGCGCAGGCCGGTGCGGCGGCTTCCCGGGCCGGGGCTCCGCTTTCAGCGGAAGGACACCGAGCAGTACCACGTCTGCCTCGGCGCCCCGGGCATCGACCGCACCGACGAGCGCCGATTCGCCGCGTCGATCCTCGACGCGATCCTCGGCGGCTCGGCGTCGTCGCGTCTCTTCCAGGAGATCCGCGAGAAACGGGGCATGGCGTACTCGGTCTACAGCTACCTCTCGGAGTACTCGGACGCGGGCCAGGTGGGGCTCTACGTCGGCACGCGGGAGGAGAACCTCGCGAGCTGCCTCGAGATCGCGGTCGCGGAGCTCCTGGACCTCGCGCAGGGGAACGTCAAGACCGACGAGCTCGCCCGCGCGAAGGAGAACCTGAAGGGCAGGCTCCTCCTCTCGCTCGAATCGACGTCGACGCGCATGACGCGCCTCGGGAAGGCGACCGTCACCGAAGTGCCCCTCCTCGAGGTCGACCAGATCGTTCGCCGGCTGGAGGCAGTTACGGCCGGCGACGTGGCCGATCTCGCCGCCGAGCTGTTCGCGCCGGGCCGGCTCTCCGCGGCCGGAATCGGCCCCGACGAGGCGCACTTCCGTCGGGCGGTCGAGCACGTCAACCCGTCGCTGCTCTCGCGGGCGGCGTAGATCCCTCGTGCGCGTCGCCGTCTTCGGGAAGGACGGGAAGGTGGGATCGGTGCTCGTGCCGGCACTCGAGGCTGCCGGGCACGTGGCCGTGGACGCCCGCGCAGACGGCCCCGACGGTTGCGACGCCGCCGTCGACTTCACCGGCCCCGACGCGGTCGCCGGGAACGCCGAGCGCTGCTTCTCGTCCCGCGTGCCGCTGGTCGTGGGGACGACCGGCTTCGACGCCGAGGCACTCGACCGGCGCGCCCGCGAGGCGGGCGTCGCCTGCTTCCACGCGCCGAACTTCGCGCAGGGGGCGGTGCTCATGATGCGGTTCGCGGAGGAGGGGGCCAGACGTTTCCCGCGCGCGGAGATCGTGGAGCTGCACGCCGACACGAAGCGCGACGCGCCCTCCGGGACGGCCCGCGCGACGGCTGCTCGCATGGGGACGGACCCGCCGATCCATTCGATTCGCCTTCCAGGGCTCGTCGCCCATCAGGAAGTGATCTTCGGGGGGCCGGGCGAGACGCTCACGATCCGCCACGACACGACCTCGCGTGAGGCATTCGTCCCTGGAGTGCTGCTCGCGCTCGAGAAGATCGGCTCGCTGCCGCCCGGCCTGACCGTCGGGCTCGAGACGCTCCTCTGAGCGGGTGGCGGTCTCGTTCGTCGTCGGCGACCTGACGCAGCAGCGGGTCGACGCGATCGTCAACGCAGCGAACGAGGCTCTCGTCGCGGCAGCGGGTGTCTGCGGCGCGATCCGGTGGGCGGGAGGGGACGAGATCTTCGACGAATGCGCACGCCTGGGCGGCTGTGCGACTGGAGATGCGAAGGCGACAGGGGCGGGGCGGCTTCCGGCGCGATACGTGATCCATGCCGTCGGCCCGAGCTTCCACGACGGACTGCACGGAGAGCCGGGGCTCCTCGCCTCCGCGTACCGGCGCGCGCTCGAGGTCGCGGAGGAGCTCGGCTGCCGCACGGTGGCGTTTCCCGCGATCTCGACCGGGATCTACGGGTATCCGCCCGAGCTGGCGGCGCCTGTCTCGGTCGCCGCCGTCGCGGAGCTCGCCGACCACTTCGACGAGGTGCGCTTCGTCTTCCTGGACGAGGGACTCCGCCGAGTCTTCGCGGACGCAGCGGAGACCCTCGGGAACGAGCGCGGCTCCTAGCGCGCCCGGAGCGCGGCAAGCAGCTCCTGGTGGCGGCGCTCCTCGTCGTCGACCGCAACCTCTTCGGTCCGCGTCATTCTCGCCTTGATCGCGTTCAGCGGCTTGACGACGAAGAAGAAGACGGCAGCGGCGATCGCGACGAACGTGATCACCGCGGTGATGAACGCGCCGTAGCGGAAGACCGCGTCGTTGATGGTGAACGTCAGGGCCGAGAAATCGGGCTTGCCGAAGATCATCGCGATGATCGGCATGACGAGGTCGTTCACGAACGACGTCACGACCGCTGCGAACGCGACACCCATGACGAACGCGACCGCAAGCTCGACGAGGTTCCCCCGCACGAGGAAGTCGCGGAACTCTTTCAGCATCGTGCCTGCCCCCTTCGGGTCGACGACGGGACGAGGACCCAGCGTCTCATACGCGAACTGGGCGAACAATGACCCCCGGACGCCTCGAGACGTTCGCCGACGGGATCTTCGCGATCGCAGCGACACTCCTGATCATCGACGTCGGGCTCCCCTCCGGCGCGGACGAGTCGCTGGGCCGCCAGCTCCTCGACATCTGGCCGCAATACGTCGCGTACGCGATCAGCTTCGTGACGATCGGGATCATGTGGGTGAACCACCACCGGCTCATCCGGCAGATCGAGAAGGTCGACGAACGGTTCCTGTTCCTGAACCTCGGGCTGCTCGCCTGCATCGCCTTCGTCCCGTTCCCCACGAGGATCCTGGCCGAGTTCGTCCGCGGCGACGACGGTCGGGCGGCGGCGCTCCTGTACGGGGTCACGCTGACCGTCACCGCCGTCTTCTTCAACGCGGTCTGGCTCTACGCGTCCCGCGGGAGGCGGCTCCTGCATCCGAACGTCGACTCGAAGGAGGTGAGCGGCATCACGAGGAGCTACCTCCCGGGAACGCCGATGTACGCCGGCGCGACGCTCGTCGCATTTGTGTCGCCGCAGGCGAGTGCGCTCCTGTTCGGGGTGATCGCCGCGTTCTACATGGTCTCCAGCTCGTTCTTCGGAAGCGCCGCGGCCGAGTACGATGCCTGACGTGCTCGGCGAGATCCTGACCGCGATCGTCACGCCCTTCTCCGAGAGAGGCGACCTCGACATCGTGCGGTTCCGGAGGCTCGCCTCCCACCTCGTCGACCACGGCTCGGACGGCCTGGTCGTCACTGGCACGACCGGCGAATCCCCGACGCTGTCGGACGTCGAGCGCCTCGCCCTGTACGAGGCGGCGGTCGACGAGGTCGGCGGCCGGGCGACCGTCGTCGCCGGGACGGGGACGTACTCGACGAAGCACTCGGCGGAGCTCACGCGTCGCGCGCACGACATCGGCGTCGACGGCTTCCTCGTCGTGACCCCGTACTACTCGAAGCCTCCCGTGCGCGGGGTCGTCGAGCACTTCAAAGCAATCGCGGAGATGTCGGACCGGCCGATCGTCGTCTACAACATCCCCGGCCGCGTCGTCCTCAACCTCGAGACCGACGCGATCGCGCAGCTCGCGGAGATCCCGAGCGTGACGGCCGTCAAGCAGGCGAACCCGGATCTCGAGCAGGCACGCGCGATCGTCGACCTCGGCCTCGACCTGTACGCCGGCGACGACGATCTCGTCCTCCCGTTTCTCGAGCTCGGCGGCCGCGGCGGCGTGTGCGTGCACACGCACGTCGTCGGGGTGCGGGTGAAGGACATGGTGAGGCGCTTCCGCGCGGGGGACCTCGACCGCGCCCGCGCGATCGACGAGGAGCTCCGACCCTCGATCGACCTCCTGCGCGTCGTCGTCAACCCGATCGCGATCAAGTGCGCGCTGAACCTCCTCGGCCACGACGTCGGCGGGCTGCGCCTGCCGCTGGTAGAAGCGACCGAGGACGAGCGGGAGCAGGTTCGGGGCTGTCTCGAGCGGCTCGGCCTCCTCCAGCCGGCGGTCGTCTGAGGGTGTCGGACTTCGAGGAGCAGCCCGGAATCGGAATCCCGGGCGTGACCGGGGCCGCGGCCGGCCGCACCTGGGACGCGCTCGCCTCCGCGCACGCACCTGATCTCACCGGCGACTCCGTCTCGTTCGTCGCGCTCGAGGACGGAAGCCTGATCGTCGAGGAGGACGTTCCGGACGGTTCCCTCTCTCCGCTCGCCGACGCCCTCGAGGAGCACGTCTCGCCGCCGTACCGAGCGACGGCCGTGCGCGACGAGGGGGACATCTGGTCGGTGTCGGCCCAGCGCGTGTCCGTCTCGGAGCTTCCGGGGATCGACGGCGACGTCGTCGAGCTCAGCGTCGTCGGCGGGAACCGCGAGGTATCGATCGACGGACAGCCGGCATCTGAGTGGGTCTCGGCGCTCGACGCGCTCGTCGAAGGCCCCGGAGACACGGTCGTCCGCGCCGAGCGGGTCGACGGCGATCTCTTCACGATCGACGTCTTCGCGCTGTAGTCGCGTTCCGGCCGCCCGTAGACTCAGTTGCAGATGAGGACCGGAGGCTCTCGAGAGGCTGGCCCATGAGCGATGCCCTGCGGATCGTCCCCCTCGGCGGGCTCGGCGAGGTGGGGAAGAACATGACCGTCTACGAGATCGCCGGCGAGATCCTGGTCGTCGACGCAGGCCTCGCGTTCCCGCGTGACGAGCACCTCGGCGTCGACCTGCTCCTCCCCGACGTGTCCTACCTGCAAGGGCGGCGCGTCCGCGCGGTCGTCCTCACGCACGGGCACGAGGATCACGTGGGCGGGCTCTCGTACCTGATGCGCGACGTCGACGTGGACGCGATCGTCGCCACCCGGCTCACGCTCGCGCTCGTGAAGTCGAAGCTCGACGAGCACGGGCTCGGCCAGGCGTCCGAGCTCGTCGAAGCTGCGCCCGGCGACGAGCCGCTCGAGCTCGGCCCGTTCCGGCTCGAGCTCGTCCGCGTCGCCCATTCGATCCCGGACTCGGCAGCGGTCGTGATCGAGACGCCGGCCGGCCGGATCGTCCACACGGGCGACTGGAAGCTCGACCACACCCCCGTGGACGGCCTGAAGACGGACGTCGGCAAGCTCGCCGAGATCGGCAATCGCGGCGTCGACCTCCTCCTCGGCGACTCCACGAACGCCGAGCGGCCGGGCACGACCGGCTCCGAGCGGCTCGTCGGGGAGGCGTTTCGCTCGCTCTTCCCGCTCCGCCGCGGTCGGATCCTCGTGGCGACCTTCGCCTCGAACATCCACCGTATGCAGCAGGCCGCGGACGTCGCGATCGAATGCGGCCGCAAGATCACGGTCGTCGGGCGCTCGATGCGCAAGAACATCAACATCGCCCGCAACCTCGGCTACGTCGACTTTCCGGAGGACGAGATCGTCAACCCGGACGAGGCGGCGTCGCTTCCGCCCGACCGAGTCCTCGCGCTCTGCACCGGGAGCCAGGGCGAGCCGCTCTCCGCGCTGACGCGGATCGCGTACGGCGATCACCCGACCCTCTCGGTCGAGCCGGGCGACACGGTCATCATCTCCGCGAAGCCGGTCCCGGGGAACGAGCTCCGCGTGCACGACTCGATCAACCAGCTCGCGCGATCTGGGGCAGAGGTGCTGCACGAGGAGATCGCGCCCGTCCATGTCTCCGGGCACGCGTACCAGGAGGAGCTTCGGACGATGCTTTCGCTCCTCCGTCCGCGCTACGTGATGCCGATCCACGGTGAGTACCGGATGCTCGCCGCGCACGCGAAGCTGGCGCGCGACGCCGGAGTTCCGGAGGAGCGGATCGTGCTCGCCGAGAACGGGTCGGTCGTGGAGCTCGTGCGCGGCGGTGCGCGGCTGGTGGACCACGTCGAGGCAGGTGTGACGTTCGTCGACGGCCTCCGGGTCGGAGACATCCGCGACGTCGCGCTCCGCGACCGGCGCCGACTGTCGGAGGACGGCGTCCTCATCGTCGTCACGACACTGACGTCCTCGGACGGGGGCGATATCGCGCCGCCCGAGCTGATCGCGCGGGGCTTCGCCGAGTCGGACGACCTCCTCGACGAGCTCCGGCACGAGGCCGACCGGGTCGTGCGGGAGCTCTCAGCCGAGCACGCAACGGAGATCAAGCTCCTCCAGGAGCACATCCACGACGCGGTCGGACAGATCGTCTACGACCGCACGCGCCGCCGACCGATGGTCCTGCCGGTGGTGATCGAGGTCTGATGGGCGGTTGGGACTCGGTGATCGAGGATCACGCGGCGAGCGGCTCGAGCGCGTCGCGGCTCGTCGCACAGCTCCAGGCGTGCGAGGTGGCGGCGCTCGCGTTCTGCCGGCTGCTCGAGCGCTGGAAGCGGGGAGAAGCGCTCCCGGCGACCGCCGGTGCGCGTGAGGCGGCGCTCCGCCGCGCCGCGGACCGTGTGGAGACGGCGATCGCCGGCCTCGAGCGGCCGCTCTCCCGCTACCTGCTCGAGCTCGAGCCGGAGCGAGCCGAAGGGCGCTCGTGGTACGGAGGCCCCGGTGTCGCCGAGCTCGTCGAGTGGCGGCCGGTCCTCGACCGCGCGGGCGTGCGCGCGTGCCCGAATCGCGTGGCCTCGGTGTACCTCGAGCTCGCCGTCCTCGTTCGTGCGCTCGAGGGGCTGGGGACCGCGGCGAGCTTCGGCGCCGCACCCGACCGCTCGTCGCTCTGGGCCGGGCTCTTCGACCTCCGCGACACGCTCCTCGGATCGACTGTCGACGACCTCCGCGCGCTCGCCGCGTAGCCGTTCAGCGCGACCCGAGGACGTCGTGCAGGACGTCGACGTACGCGCCGTAGCCCGACGGCGTCGCCCATTCCTCCGCGCTCTCGACGGCGGTTCCCTCACCCCATTCGTCGAAGCTGACGACGAGCTGGAAGGGATCTCCCGAGGCGGCCATCGCCTCGACGTTCGCTCGCCACTTGCCGAGGTCCCGGGGGAACGGGCTGACCGCCGTGTCCGCCTTCCAGAACCCCGGCATGATCGTCGTCCCGTAGCCGGGCTGGCGGTCGATCCCGGTCGAGAAGTCGGCGCCGTACTGATGCCAGCCGTCGGGCTGCGACGGGCAGCTCGCATATCCCGCGAAGACCTTCAGCACGATGAAGAGCCCACCGGGGTCCGCTTGCTTCCAGCGGTCCGCCACCTCGCAGTCGTCTCCGGACGAGTAGACGAAGACGACAGGGCGACCGCCGAGCCGGAGGTACGCCGGCTGCGATCCGTAGCGATCGCGGATGTACTCGAGGTCACGGCGGATGTCGTCGACCGAGGGGTTCCCGTACCCCTCGCGCTCGTAGTAGACGGCCCAGCGGAACGGCGTCGGCCGCGCGACCTCGAGCGCGGTCCGGAACCGCTCGTCCGTCGGGTCCCCGATCCCCCACCAGGACCAGATGCCCGCGTCGAGCCCCGCGTAGCGCATCGCGGCCACGTGCGCGCGGAGGACGTCGGCGCTCCCGGAGTCGTAGAAGCCGAGCGACGGGTGGTAGTGCGTGTACGGGAAGATCGAGCCCGCCGTCCAGAGCTCGGGAAACCACGCGTAGTAGAACGCCGCGCGAACGGGAAACGTCGGCTCGTGCGCGTTCGGGGGCGGCCCGCGGAACTCCCGGACACGGATCCCGCGGGCAGAAGCGGGGGAGAAGAGGAAGCTGACCTTCGTCGCCGATCCGGTCAGCAGGTCCTGAACGGTGCCCGCGTACCGGAAGCTCCGCCACGTCATCCGTCGGCCGGCGAGCATCGGCCGTCCGACCGGACGCACGCTGGACGCGGAGACGGACGAGAGATCGAGGACGAACCGCGGCTCGTCCGCCTGCGTTCGGTCGACGATCGCGAACGGCGGAGTGGCGGCGACCTGTCTCGCCGCCTGCGCCAGCGTCCACGAACGTGGAACACGCGGTGCCGCCACACCCGGCCCGAGGAGCGATACGCCCGCGACGACGGCACCGAGCGCGGGGAGCAGCCGCCTCACGTGAGGCCCGACGCGTCGAGTTGCTCGACGAGCCGCTTCGGCGCGACGATGCGGTAGCTCTCCTCGATCCAGTCGCGTACGACCGCCCTTCCGACGCCCTTCGCCTGGAGCGGCACCGTCACCCAGCCGGCCTTGCCGAGCCCGTAGCCGGTCGGCTCGGCGCCCGCGATCGAGAGCGCGTGCCCGTGCGACTCGTCGAGCTTCACGGTCATTCGGGTCGAGGACCCCGTCCCGAGGAAGACGAAGACCTTCCCGCGCACCTTCACGACGTCCTCGCCCCACGGCTGGTCCTCGGTCGTCTCCGGGAGCGACAGCGCGAAGGCTCGGGCGTCGTCGCGGGCGCGTGACACGGCGGCAGCCTAGTCGAGCCCCCGACTGGGCTAGCCTCCGCGCATGACCGACGTGGTCGTCTTCGTCGAGGTGCCGTCCGGCTCGCGCAATAAGTACGAGCTCGACGACGAGCTGGGCGCGATCGTGCTCGACCGACGCCTCTTCACCTCGATGGCATACCCCGCGGACTACGGCTTCATCGAGGGCACGCTGGGCGAGGACGGCGACCCGCTCGACGCGCTCGTCCTCGTCGGCGAGCCGACGTTCCCCGGCTGCCGCATCCGCGCCCGTGTAGTCGGCGTCTTCCACATGGCCGACGAGAAGGGGCCGGACGAGAAGATCATCTGCGTGCCCCTGAAGGATCCGTCCTGGATGCGGGTCGAGGACGTCCACGACGTCCCGCCCGAGCTCCGGAACGAGATCGAGCATTTCTTCCAGGTCTACAAGGACCTCGAGGTGGGCAAGGGGGAGACGACCACGCGGGGATTCGGGAACCGCGACGACGCTGCCGCCGTCGTGGCCCAGGCCCGCTCGCGGACTACGCAGTGACTGTCGTCCTCGGCGTCGTCGCTCCGCACGGCGACCCGGCGTTCGTCGAGGGATCGCCGACGAGGCTCGCCATGGAGGATCTCGGTGCGCGCGTCGCGCGTGCGGCGCCCGACATCATCGTCGTCGTGACGCCGCACAACGTGCACGTCGAGGGCGCGTTCGCGGTCGTCACCGCCGCACGGCTCGCGGGCACGCTCGAGGAGCAGCCTCTCGACCTGGTCGCAGCGGGAGAGCCCGCGCCGGTCGAGCTCACGGTCGAGGTTGACGTCGAGGCGGCCGCGGACGTCCTCGGCGCGTTCCGTGCGGCGGGGCTGCCTGCCGTCGGGGTCAGCTACGGGTCGAACGACGAGTCACTTGCCGTGATGCCGCTGGACTGGGGAACCCTCATCCCGCTCTGGTTCCTGGGCGCACGCGCCGCCCCGCCCTGCCCGGTCGTCGTGATCTCCCCGGCCCGCGACCGTCCGCTGGGCGACCACGTGCGGGCGGGCGCAGCGCTCGCGGCTGCGCTCGAAGATCGCACGGCGGTCGTCGTCGCGAGCGCCGACCACGGGCACGCCCACGACCCGGATGGCCCGTACGGCTTCAACGTCGCCGCCGCCGAGTACGACGAGCGCGTGGTGGAGCTCGTCCGAGAGAGCCGACTCGGCGACACACTCGCGCTCGGGTCGATCGTGCACGCCGCATATGCGGACAGCCTGTGGCAGCTGGCGGTCCTGCACGGCGCGCTCGGCGACGGATTCCGCGCGGAGCTGCTGTCGTACGAGCGCCCGACGTACTTCGGGATGCTCTGCGCTGCGTTCGAGCCGCTCGACTAGCGGCGCGCGACGCGGTCGGCGGCGAGGACGATCGGAAGGGAGAGGACGGCGAAGAACGCCCCGGCCCAGAACGCCGCCGATGGGCTGACCTCTTCCCAGAGGATGCCGGCGAGGAGGCTCGCGGCGAGGAGCGCGCCGCCGACGAACCCGGCATAGACGCCGTACGCGGTTCCGGCCAGGGGTCCCTCGACCTGGTCGGCGACCCATGCCTTGAGGACGCCGTCGGTCGCGGCCACGAAGAGCCCGTAGAAGGCGAAGAGGGGCCACACCGCCCACGATTCCGAGGCGAGCGCGAGCCCCACGTAGACCAGCGTGTACACGACGATCCCGCCCGCGAGCACCGTCCCGCGCGGAATCCGGTCCGAGAGCGAGCCCAGCGGCCACGCGAACGTCGCGTAGACGAGGTTGTAAAGGGCGTACGCGAGGATCACGAGCGTGGCCGAGAGACCCAGGTTGTCCGCTCGCAGGAGCAAGAAGGCGTTCGACGAGTTCCCGAGCGAGAAGACGGTCGCACCGGCGACGACCCACCGATAGCCAGGTCGAAGCCGCGGCTCCACGTGCGCGGAGTGAGGCGTCGTGGGCGCCTCGTGCACGCGGCGGACGAGGAGAACGGCGACCAGGCCGGGGAGGACGGAGATCCAGAGCACCGTTCGAAGCGACGCCCCTCCGGCGAGGAGGGCGACCGCGACGAGCGGGCCGATCGTGGCGCCGGTCGTGTCGAGCGCGCGGTGAAATCCGAAGCTCGCGCCGATGAGCTCGGGTGGCGTGGAGTCGCGGATGAGCGCATCGCGTGGCGCGGTCCGTACCGCTTTCCCGGTGCGGTCGACGAGCCTTCCCGCGAGCACGAGACCCCAGTGCTGGGCCGCCGCCACCGCAGCCCGCGAGACAGCCGTCAGCGTGTACCCGCCCGCGATCCACGGGACACGGCGGCCGCCGGCTCGGTCGGAAACCCAGCCCGAGACGGTCCCGAGGCCGACGGCCACGCCCTCCGCGATTCCCTCGATGAGACCGAGCACCGCGACCGGGGCTCCGAGGACCATCGTGAGGAAGAGCGGGACGACCGGGTAGGCGAGCTCGCTGGCGAGGTCGTTCACGAGCGAGACGAAACTGACCGCGCGGACGTTGGCCGGGATCCGGCGGACTCGCTCGAGCACGGGCGCACGCTATCGCGGCGCTCGGTGCGAGATGATGGACACATGCCGATCTCGCTGGACGTCCCTGGGCGTAACGAGCTCGTGCTCGAGCACCTCGTGCTCGATCTCAACGGGACGCTCACGAATCACGGCGAGCTGATCGAGGGCGTCGCCGAGCGGATCGAGCGGCTGGGGGAGAAGCTCGAGGTGCAGCTCCTCTCCGCCGACACGTACGGCGTGCTCGCGGGCGTGAGCACCGAGCTCCAGGCGCACTCGCGCACGGTGACCACGGGAGACGAGAAGGCCCGCTGCATCTGGGAGCTCGGCCCCGAGCGGTGTGCAGCGATCGGCAACGGGGCAAACGACGCGCCGATGCTCGAGATCGCGGCGCTCGGTGTCGCCGTCGTCGGTCCGGAAGGAACGGCCGCGGCCGCGCTCCGCGCGGCGGACGTCGTCTGTTCGTCGATCCTCGACGCGCTCGACCTGCTCCTCGACGAGCGGGCGCTCGTGGCGACGCTCCGCCTCTGACGCCGCGCCGGCCCTACGAGGACGACCGATAGGCGATGATCTCGACGCGCTCGAGCGTGACCATGCCCTCGGTCACCATCTCGTCGAGGAGCGGCAGGATCCGCTCGATCTGCTCGGCTGTGTCGACGATCTCGATGACGACGGGAAGGTCCTCGGAGAGCCGCAGGATCCGCGACGTGTGGATGCGCGAGTCGGCGCCGAAGCCCTCGATCCCCCGAACGACGGTCGCGCCGGCGAGCCCCTCCGCGCGAACCCGCTCGACGATCGCCTGGTACAGCGGCCTCCCGTGCCAGGTGTCGGACTCGCCGACGAAGATCCGCAGCAGCTTTCCCTCTCCCTCCATCCGCATCAGACGGCCCTCGCCAGGATGACTCCGGCGTAGAGCGAGCCGAGGCCCACGACGACGCTTCCCGCCGCGTTCAGGAGCGCCAGGCCGCGCGCGCCGTCCTCGAGCAGACGGTAGGTCTCGAGCGAGAACGTCGAGAAAGTCGTGTACGCGCCGAGGAAGCCGATGGTGACCGACGAACGGATCCACGGGTCGAGAGTCAGCCGGTCGGTCATGAGCGTGAAGAGGAGCCCCAGGAGGAACGACCCGCTCACGTTCACGACGAACGTCCCCCACGGGAACGCGCCCGGCGCATGCCTGGAGACGGCGCCCTCGAGCCCGTAGCGGGCGAGGGCGCCAAGAGATCCCGCGACGGCGATGCTCAACGCTGTCATCACGACGACTCCTTCCGGTTCAGGAGCCATCAGCCGGGTCCGGCGGTTCGGGCGAGCTCCATCGCCCGCGCTCGAGGGCGCGGCGCGAGTATAGGCGGGCGACGCGCGCGCGGAGGAGCGGGCGGCAGCGCGTCGAATCGCCGAGCATGGCTGCGCGGAAGAAGAAGCGGCTGCTTCGGCCACGCGTCCCCTCGCGCGTGAAGAAGCGCACGCGCCGCACGCGTTCCCAGCACGAGACCGAGCTGCTCGGGCTCGGCATCCTCTCGCTCGGCCTCGTCCTCTCGGCGATTCTCTACCTCGGCCTCGACGGCGGTGCGGTCGGCTCGTGGCGCGCCAGCTCGTTGGAGTCGCTCATGGGCGACGCCGCGTTCGTGCTGCCGGTCGCGCTCGTGGCCGCCGGCGGGCTCGTCACTGCGAGGAGCGAGCTCCTCGACGTACGGCCGTTTCGGCTCGGCCTGGGCGTCGGGTTCCTCGGGCTGATGACGCTCCTCGGCCGCGACAGCGGCGGCTGGCTCGGCATCCTCCTCGGCGGTGCGCTCGCCGGGCTGATCGGGGAGACTGGAGCCGCGATCGTGGGCGCGACGCTGCTCGTCGCGGGGATCTTCCTCGTCAGCGGGGCCTCGACGGGTGCTGTATTGCGCCGTACCGGACACGTCGCCCGTCGCGCGGGCACGGGCGCAAAGCGCGCGCTCGACTGGGTCTCGACCGAGACCCAGTCCCAGGACGACGAGCGATTCGTCGACGAAGAGCCCCCTCGCCCGGCGATCGCAGCCCAGCCGCAGCGCGTCGTCGACGGAGCCGAGGCCTATCCCGATCTCGTCGGAGATGCACCGCAGCTCCATACGCCAGCACCGCTCGTCGCGGAGCAGCTCGAGCCGGACGAGGAGAGCTTCGCCGCCGCTTTCGAGACCTCGACAGGGCACGGCGAGTACCGCCTCCCGGACCGCGAGATCCTGCGCGCCTCACCCGCAGCCGCGACGTCGAACGGCGACTCGGGCGCACAGGTGGCCGATCTCCTGGTCCGGACGCTGGCCGAGTTCGGCGTGGACGCGAGCGTCGTCGGTCAGATCTCCGGCCCGCGCGTGACGCGCTACGAGCTCCAGCTCGCGCCGGGCACGAAGGTCGCCAAGGTCGCGGCGCTGAAGGACGACCTCTCGTACGCGCTCGCGACCACCGAGATCCGCATCCTCGCGCCGATCCCGGGGAAGCAGGCGGTGGGGGTCGAGGTTCCGAACCTCTCGCCCCGGCTCGTCACCCTCGGCGACATCTTCGACGACCTGCCTGCGACGGCCTCGCCGCTCAGCGTCTGGATCGGCAAGGACATCAGCGGCGCTGCGGTGTGGACCGACCTGGCGCGAATGCCGCACCTGCTGATCGCCGGCACGACCGGCTCGGGCAAGTCCGGCTGCATCAACACGCTCCTGACCTCGATCCT
>DASSQE010000154.1:0-2370 GCA_035702645.1 Gaiellaceae bacterium | reverse complement strand
GTGAAGGAGAACACCTACTCCGGCGCGACGACCGTCCTCTTGCAGGCCATGGCTCTCGGAAAGGCCGTGGTGGTCAGCCGCACGGCTGCGATCTCGCGCGGCTACCAGCTCGAGGACGGCCTCAACTGCCGGCTCGTCCCGCCCGGCGACTTCGGCGCGCTCGACCACGCGGTCGGGGGACTGCTCGCCGATGCGGAGAACGCCGCCGCGCTCGGCGCACGGGCGCGACGGACGGTCGAGGAGCACCTCACGTGGGACCGCTACGCGAGCGCGATCGTCGAGCTCCTGGCCGCGGCCGCCTCGCCGTCTACGGTTCGCGCGTGAGCGTCCGAAGCGCTCCCCGAGCCGCCGCCTTCCGCGCCCGGCGCGTCCTGGACCCGCTCGTGCGCCGGGTCGGGAGCGAGGTCGACCACGCACGTTCCCGGCGCGGAGCGGCCGACGTCGCCCTCTTTCACGAGCTGGAGCCGTCGCCCGGCGGCGGCGGTCACCAGTTCCTGCGGGCGCTCGTGGCCGAGCTCGAACGGCGCGGCCTGGTGGTCGAGCACAACCGGATCTCGGGTGCCACGCCGGTCTGCCTCTTCAACTCGTTCAACTTCGACTTCAAGCGGCTTCGACGTTTCGCCCGCGGCGACTGCCGGTTCGTCCACCGCGTCGACGGCCCGATCGGCGTGTATCGGGGCTCGGACGACGGGACCGACGCCCGCATCGCCGAGATCAACGCGGAGCTCGCCGACGCGACCATCGCGCAGTCGCAGTTCAGCCTCGATGCCCACCGCCGCCTCGGGATCGAGCTCACGGAGCCGACAGTCGTCCACAACGCGCCCGATCCGGCCATCTTCCACCCGCCTCTCGAGCGAGAGCCGTCTGCGGGGCGGAAGCTGCGGCTGATCGCCGTGAGCTGGTCGGACAATCCGAACAAGGGTGCGGACGTCTTCTCCTGGCTCGACCGGAACCTCGACCGCGACCGGTTCGAGCTGACGTTCGCGGGTCGTTCGCAGGAGACGTTCGAATCGATTCGGATGCTTGGCGCGATCCCCTCCGAGCCCCTCGCGGACGAGCTCCGGCGGCACGACGTCTTCATTGCGGCGAGCCGGAACGACCCCTGCTCGAACGCGCTCCTGGAGGCGCTCGCCTGCGGCCTGCCCGCCGTGTACCGGGCGAGCGGCGGTCATCCCGAGCTCGTCGGCGAGGCGGGAGTTCCGTTCTCCGAATCGGACGAGCTGCCGAACGCGCTCGAACGGATGGCGCGGGAGCTCGATGAGCGGCGAGCCGCGATCTCGGTGACGTCGCTCGCCGAGGTCGCCGACCGTTACGTCGAGGTGCTCTCCGGGTGAGCGTGCGGACCGGCGCCCGACGCGCCGTGGCGCCGCCCGCGAAAGCGCTCGCGCGTGCTCTCGTCCGGAGTCGCACCGCCCGCTGGCCGGACCATTCGCGGCTCTTCGCCGTCGGCGACCGCGGGGCGTGGTCGGTCGAGGAAGACGCGGAGCATTTGCTCGCGGCGGGACGGCGGCTCGGCTTCGAGGTCGGCCCGGCGGGGTGGGCGCGATTCGCGGAGCGCCAGTCCGTGTTCCTCACGAGCCACTTCGAGGCGCTCGGGCCGCACTGGTCAGGCACCTCGCACCGGCTCGCCACGGCCTATCTCCACGGTCGCCCGGGAACGCCGGGCGTGCCCGAGTTCGACGAGTGCTTCGACGAATTGCGGGCGCGGCCGGATCGGTTCTCGCGCATCCAGGTGACGCACGCGGAGATGGAGGAGCTCGTGCTGTCGGCCGGAGTGCCTCCCGACCGGGTCTTCCGCATCCCGCTCGGCGTCGACCTCGAGAACTTCCCTCTCGCCGACGCGGAACGCCGTGCGCGGGCGAGGGAGGAGCTCGGTGTACCGTCGTCCGCGTTCGTCGTCGGCTCGTTCCAGAAGGACGGAGTCGGACGCGGCGAGGGTCTCGAGCCCAAGCTGGTGAAGGGCCCGGACGTCCTCGTTCAGGTGGTCGAGCGTCTCCGCGAGCGCGTGCCGGAGCTGTTCGTGCTCCTCACCGGCTCCGCACGTGGCTATGTCAAGCGCGAGCTGGGCGAGCGAGGAATCCCGTGGGCACATCGCTACGCCCGCTCGCGCCACGAGCTGGCGCGGGCGTACCACGCGCTCGACGCATACGTCGTGACGTCTCGACAGGAGGGAGGGCCAAAGGCCGTGCTCGAATCGCTGGCGGCGGGAGTGCCACTCGTGACGACTCGCGTCGGGCAGGCGCAGGAGCTCGTCGACGACGATTGGAACGGCCTCCTCCGTGACGTCGACGACGTCGACGCGCTCGTCGAGGCAGTCGTCGTCCTCGCCGACGACGTGGACCTGCGCCGGCGTCTGGTCGGTGCCGGTCG
>DASSQE010000153.1:0-31892 GCA_035702645.1 Gaiellaceae bacterium | reverse complement strand
CGCCACCTTCGAGAGCTCGGCCGCGAGCTTGACGCGCTGCGCCTCGCCGCCCGAGAGCGTCGTCGCCGGCTGACCGAGCTTGATGTAGTCGAGCCCGACGTCGTGGAGCGTCTGCAGGCGCCGGCGGATCTTCGGGATCTTGGCGAAGAAGTCGAGCGCCTCTTCGACCGACATCTCGAGCACGTCGGCGATCGACTTGCCCTTGAAGCGCACCTCGAGCGTCTCCTTGTTGTAGCGCCGCCCGTGGCAGGTCTCGCACGGCACGTAGACATCGGGGAGGAAGTGCATCTCGATCTTGATCGTCCCGTCGCCGCGGCACGTCTCGCAGCGCCCACCGCGGACGTTGAACGAGAACCGCCCCGGCTTGTACCCGCGCACCTTCGCCTCGGGCGTCAGCGAGTAGAGCTCGCGGACGTGCGTGAACAGGTCGGTGTACGTGGCGGGGTTCGAGCGCGGCGTCCGGCCGATCGGCGTCTGGTCGATGTCGATGACCTTGTCGAAGCAGTCGATGCCCTCGACCGAATCGTGGTCCCCCGGCTTCATGCGCATCTTGTTCAGCCGGTTGGCGAGCGCCTTGTAGAGGATCTCGTTCACGAGCGTCGACTTGCCGGAGCCCGAGACGCCCGTCACGCACACGAAGCGGCCGACCGGGAAGTCCACGTCGATGTCCTTGAGGTTGTGCATGGTCGCCCCGCGGACCGTGAACCAGCCGCGCCCGTCGTCGCCGCGGCGCGGGGGCACCGCGATGCGCCGCTCCCCGCTCAGGAACTGGCCCGTCACCGAGCGCTTCTTGCGTTCGATCTGCTTCGCCGTGCCCTCGGCGACGACCTCTCCCCCGTGCTCGCCGGCTCCGATCCCCATGTCGACGATCCAGTCGGCCGAGCGCATCATCTGCTCGTCGTGCTCGACGACGAGCACGGTGTTCCCGAGGTCTCGCAGGCTCTCGAGCGTGGCGATCAGCTTCCCGTTGTCGCGCTGGTGGAGCCCGATCGACGGCTCGTCGAGGATGTACAGGACGCCGACGAGCTGCGACCCGATCTGCGTCGCCAGCCGCAGCCGCTGCGCCTCGCCGCCGGAGAGCGTCTTGGCGGCGCGGTCGAGCTGGAGGTAGCCGACGCCGACGTTGTCGAGAAACGTGAGCCGCTCGCGCACCTCCTTGAGGATGCGGCGCCCGATCAGCTCCTCCGTCTTCGTCAGCTCGAGCCCGTCGACGAAGCGGAGCGCGGTCGTCACGGACATCTGCGCGAACGCGTGGATCGACCTGTCGCCGACCGTCACCGCGAGCACCTCCGGCTTCAGCCGTGCGCCGTGGCACTCCGGGCAGGGACGGAAGCTCATGTACTCCTCGATCCGCTCCCGCTGCTGCGAGGAGTCCGTCTCCTTGTAGCGGCGCTGGAGGTTGGCGACGAGACCCTCGAACGCCATCGTGTACTGGCGCTTGCGGCCCATCCGGTTGCGGTAGGTGACGAAGAGCTTGTCGCCGTCCGTCCCGTACAGGAAACGGTCCTGCTCCTCGGTCGTGAGCTCGCGCCACGGGGTGTCGAGCGAGATCTCGTACCGGTCGGCCACCGCCTGGATCACGCTGTCGTAGAAGCCCTGGCTTCCGATCGTCCACGGGACGAGCGCGCCCTCGCTGATCGAGAGCGACGTGTCGGGCACGAGCAGGTCCGGGTCGATCTCGAGCTGCGCGCCGAGCCCCGTACATCGCGGGCAGGCTCCGTGCGGTGAGTTGAAGGAGAAGATCCTGGGCTCGAGCTCCGGGAGCGAGACGCCGTGCACGGGGCAGGCGAAGTTCTCGGAGAAGGTCATGGTCGAATGGCCTCGGGCGTTCGGACCATCGGGCTCCGCGGCCCCCTCCAGGACGTCGATGACGACGAGCCCGCCCGCGAGCGAGGTCGCAGTCTCGACCGACTGCGTGAGCCGCTGGCGGAGGTCGGCCTTCATCACGAGCCGGTCGACGACGACCTCGATCGTGTGCTTGAACTTCTTGTCGAGCTCGATCGGCTCCTCGAGCAGCCTCTGCTCGCCGTCCACCTTCACGCGCGTGAAGCCGTCGCGTCGCAGCTCCTCGAGCACGTCCTTGTACTCGCCCTTGCGGTCGCGCACGACCGGAGCGTTCACCGTGAACTTCGCCCCCTCCTCGAGGCGCAGGACCTGCTCGACGATCTGGTCGAGCGACTGGCCGGCGATCGGCCGACCGCAGATCGGGCAGTGCGGGCGCCCGATGCGCGCGTACAGGAGGCGGAGGTAGTCGTAGATCTCGGTGACCGTGCCGACCGTCGAGCGGGGGTTCCGCGAAGTCGTCTTCTGATCGATCGAGATGGCGGGCGAGAGGCCGTCGATCGAGTCGACGTCGGGCTTCTCCATCATCTGCAGGAACTGGCGCGCGTAGGCGGAGAGCGACTCGACGTACCGCCGCTGGCCCTCGGCGTAGATCGTGTCGAACGCGAGCGAGGACTTGCCCGAGCCGGACAGTCCCGTGATGCACACGAGTGCGCCTCGCGGGATGCGCACCGTGACGTTCTTCAGGTTGTGCTCGCGGGCACCGTGGACGACCAGCTCGTCGGCTGCCATGAGCCGGTCATTCTACCCGGTCGAACAGACGTTCGTGTGGCGGCTCGGTGCCCGGGGTGCAATCCTCAGCCTCGTCAGCTCACTGGAGGTGGGACATGGCAGACGCAGGATTGTTCGTCGGCTGGGGCGAGCCTGCGCGCGGTCGCGAGACGGAGGCGGTCGAGCTCTTCAACGAGGTCATCGCGTACTACACGCGCCTGCAGGAGGAGGGCGAGATCGAGAGCTTCGAGCCGGTCTTCCTCGAACCGCACGGCGGCGACCTCGGAGGGTTCGTTCTCATTCGCGGGGACGCCGAGAAGCTCGCGGCCGTGCGCGTGAGCGACGAGTTCGGCCAGTTCTCGTTGCGCGCAGCGCTCGTCGTGAACAACTTCGGAGTCGTCGGTGCGGATCTCGCCGAGCGGCTTCAGCGCCAGATGGCCTTCTACACCGAGCAGGTCGCGGCGATCGCGTAAATCGAACACGAGCGGCGTGCGCGACTCTCCGCGCACGCCGCTCGTGCAGCGAGGCTAGTCCGCTGAGGTTGCCTTGATCTGACCGCGGATCTCGCCGCCCAGGTTCTTCTTCGTGTGGACGTTGACGTAGGTCGCGCCCTTCTCGATCTTCTTGAGCTGGGCGTGGGTGATGGTTGCCTTCCCAGTCTGGCCGCTCCGGCACGGGCCGCAGAGCGGAACGATGACGTTGCCCGGCTTGCCCTTGACACCCAGGTGGATGTGCGCGGCCACGGCCTTGCCCGACAGGTGCGAGAACGTGAGCTTCCAGGTCAGGCTCGCCTTGTCGTTGGCGCGCTCGACGGCCTTGCCCGAGAAGCTCCCGGTCGCCGCCGCCGGCACGCCCTTGGGCTTGGGCACCTCGGCGCCCGCGCTGAGCGTCGCGCTGAGCTTGAACGTGTCGTGCTTCTGCGCGGCCCCTGCGGCCAGTCCGGTGATCACGAGCGCGGCGAGAAACGCCGCTCCGACTGCTTTCAGCATCTGCCCCTCCTTGGGTCGGGTTCGACGACCGTTCATTCGGAGGAACCGCGCGGGCGGTTTGCCCGAGAGCTGGAGGAGCGACAGAGCCGGCTAGCGGCGCGCCGTGCGCCAGCGACCGAAGATCAGGCCGCCCACGGTGAACCCGAGGCCGAAGGTCCCGAGCGCGAACGCGCCGACGGCGATCGACTTGCGCCAGATCGAGAGTCGCTGCCAGCGGCCGATCGCCTCTTCTTCCTCGGCGGAGAGCGGCTCGCCGCGCCGCTGCTTGCGCACGGCACCACCCGCTCGAAGGCCGAGGTAGATGTCGTCGAAGAGCTCTGGCGCCTCGTCCGCCACGGTTCGAGTGTATAGCCTGCCCCGGCCGTGACAGCAGGGATTCTCCACGTCTCGGACCTGCACATCGGGCGCCGAGAGGCGCCCGAACCAGTCTCGGCGCTGCGGGATCTCGCCGGTGAGCTGGCACCCGAGCTGATCGTCGCGACCGGCGATCTCGCCCACCGCGGGCGACCCCACGAGCTCGAGCGCGCAGCCGAGCTCCTCCGCTCGCTCGGCCCGCCGGTCCTCGCCGTGCCGGGAAACCACGACATCCCGTTCTCGGTTCCGGGACGGTTCACGCGCACCTACGCGGCCTGGAACGACGTCTTCGCGACGACCGAGCCGATCCACCGGTCGGAGAGGGTCGTCTGCGTCGGGCTCAGCTCCGTGCGTCCGTGGCGCCAGCAGGGCGGCGCGCTGTCCGCCGACGCGCTCACCCGTGCGGGCGTCGAGCTCGGCACGGCATCGCCGGCCGCTCTGCGCGTCGTCGCGCTCCACCACCAGCTCGCCGCTCCCCCCTGGCGCGCTGGCCGAAAGCGCCCGCTACGCCACCGCGACGCCGCACTCCGTGCGCTCGCCGACGCGCGCGCGGAGCTGGTCGTCGGCGGGCACGTGCACCAGGCCGCGATCTCCGAGCGCCGCGAGTTCGAGGCGCTCGAGGACGGACGGCGCGCGTCGCTCGTTCTCGCCACAGCGCCGGGCCTCGGCCGCCCTCGACCGCACCGCACCGGCGAGGCACGCGGCTGCAACCACTACGAGTGGGACGCGAACGAGCTCGTCGTCGTCACGTATGCGTGGGACGGCGGGGCGTTCGCGGAGACCGGACGCAGGTCGTTCGCCCGCGGATAGAGTCCGCGCGCGTGGAGCGGGCCCTCGCGGAGTTGAAGCGGCATCTCGCCGAGATCAAGGATCTCGCGCGAATCGAGCAGCTCCTGGCATGGGACCTGGAGGTCTGGATGCCGGCGAGAGGTCAGCCGTCGCGCACGTCCCAGATCGCCACGCTCGCCGGCATCCTCCATGCACGCCGGGTCGACGATCGCATCGGCGAGCTCACGGACGAGCTCGCCCCGTACGCCGAGTCGCTGCCGTACGACTCGGACGACGCCTGCCTCGTCCGCGTCGCGCGCGTCGACTGGGAGAAGGCGCGAAAGGTCCCGACGGAGCTCGCCTCCGAGCTCGAGGGGACCGCTGCGAACTCCTATGCGTCCTGGGTGGCGGCACGCGAGAGCGGCACCTTCGAGACCTTCCGCCCCTGGCTCGAGCGGAGCCTCGAGCTGCGTCTCCGCTGGATCGAGTGCTTCGCGCCCTACGACGATCCGTACGACGTCGTGCTCGACCAGTGGGAGCGCGGGATGCGCGCGGACGAGGTGCGCCGCATTTTCGACGCGCTCGAGCCCGACCTCGTCGCGCTCGTCGACGAGTACGAAACCGACGAGGACGGCACGTTCATGCACGGTCCGTTTCCGATCGGGCCGCAGGAGACGCTCTCGCGAGAGCTCGTCGAGCGGTTCGGCGGCAGTTGGGACGCGTTTCGGCTCGACCGCACGGTCCACCCCTTCATGACCGCGTTCGGCCTCCACGACATCCGGCTCACGACGCGCTATGCCGAGACCGACCTCAACTCGCTCTTCACGGCGATGCACGAATGCGGCCACGGCCTGGTCGAGTTCGGCGTGAGCCCGACGCTCGAGGGGACACCGCTCTGCGACGGCGCGTCGAGCGCAATCCACGAGTCCCAGAGCCGGCTCTGGGAGAATGTCGTCGGACGCTCGCTTCCGTTCTGGCGCTGGTTCTACCCCCGCGTGCAGGCGTCGTTCCCCGGCGTACTTGCAGGCGTCACCGTCGACGAGTTCCACCGTGCGGTCAACCGCGTCCGCCGGAGCTTCATCAGGGTCGACGCCGACGAGACGACGTACGGGCTCCACGTGATGCTGCGCTTCGACCTCGAGCAGCGGCTCCTTGCGGGACAGATCGCGGTCGCCGACCTGCCCGAGGCTTGGAATGCGAGGTTCTCGGAGCTCTTCGGGCTGGAGGTTCCGGACGATCGTATGGGCGTTCTCCAGGACGTCCACTGGGCCGGTGGCGGTTTCGGCTACTTCCCGACCTACCTGCTCGGGACGCTGCTCTCGGTCCAGATCTGGGAGAAGGTGCTCGAGGCGGTACCCGACGTCGACGAGCAGATGGAGCGCGGCGACTTCACCGCTGCGCACGCGTGGCTGCGCGAGAACCTCTACTCGCTCGGGCGGAAGCTCACGCCCGCCGAGACGGTCGAGCGTGTCGTCGGCGGTCCGATCACGCACGAGCCGTACGTCCGCTACTTGCGCGAGAAGCTCGAGGCGCCGGCGGCGTAGACCCCCGATCGGGTCATGACGTTTGGCGGTTCGCCGCCGACGGTACGACCTCTAACTGCGGCTACTCGGAGGAGGGTTCGACGTGCTTCGCAATTTGTTCGCGCGCTGGAACGCACGGCGTCGTGCGCTGAGAGTCCAGGGGCTCATGGTCGAGCTCCTGGTCGTCGAGCCCGCTCGCATCAGGCGCTAGCGCGGCGCTCTCACGCGGCGGCGCGGCCGAAGCGCTTCTCGGCCCGTGCTCTCGCGCGAGCCGCCTCGACCTCGCGGTCGCGTGGCGGCGCCGACGTCACGAGCTCCGCGAGCAGATGGTGCGTCACGTGCGCGATCTCGTCCACGGCGCGCGCGAACACCGCCTCGTTCGCCTTCGACGGCTTCTGCGTCCCGCTGATCTTGCGGACGTACTGGAGCGCCGCGCCCCGGATCTCGTCCTCGGTGGCAGGCGGCTGGAAGTTGTGGAGCGTTTTGATGTTCCGGCACATGGCTCGCAGGGTACCCGCGTCAGGCGAGCGGGTTCCAGAGTCGGAGCCCTGGAAAGCGGCTGTAGTCGCGATCGGTCGTCACCCACTCGCAGCCCGACTCGATCGCGATCGCGGCGTGGTGCGCGTCGGCGACGAGGTTCCCTTTGACACCCGCGCCGAGGCAGAGCGTCGAGAACACGTCCCAGTGACGCGGCCCCGGTCCGACGAGCACAGCGTGGGGCTGCGCAAGGAGGATGCGTGCGAACTCGAGCGCGTCCGAGAGCGGGCTCGGCGTTAGGAAGACGCGCGGGTGCGTGACGACGCGTACGAATCCGCTCAGGACCTCGTACGTGAGCGCGAACGCTGACGGCCCGGACAGGACGCCCTCGAGCCACTTCCGGCACGCCTCGTGCTCCGGAAGCTCTTCGCGGTGGGAGTAGACGAGGACGTTGACGTCAGGCGCCTGCACGAGGCTCGTCCATGAGCTCGATCAGGCTCGCCGTGTCGTCGAGATCGACCCCGGGCTGCAGACCGTCCCCGCGGAAGGTGGGAAGGGTCACGGACGCGCTGCCCGCCGACGCCTGTGGCGCGAGTGACCGGCGTAATGCGTCCTCAATGACCGCCGTGAGCGTCGTCCCCCGCTCCAGGGCCGCCCGCTTGGCGGCCGTCAGGAGATCGTCATCGAGTCGGATCGTCGTGCGCACGCATCGAGATGTACCACTTATACATCAATATGTCAACACGGCTAGGCCTCGGCGAGCGCGGTCAGCTCACGGCGGAGATCCTTGACCTCGTCGCGGAGCTTCGCCGCGTACTCGAAGCGAAGCTCCTCGGCGGCGAGGTACATCTCCTCCTCGAGCGTCACGACGAGCTTCTCGAGCTCGTCGCGCGACATGCCCTCGACCTCGGACTTCCCGCGCCGGCGTCGCGAGGAGGGAACGGTCGGCGACTCGAGGGCCAGGAGCTCGGTGATGTCGGAGACGCCCTTGACGATCGACTCGGGCGTGATCCCGTGCTCGGCGTTGTACGCGAGCTGCACCTCGCGCCGGCGGTTCGTCTCGGACATGGCTTCCTCGATCGCCTGCGTCACCTTGTCGGCGTACAGCAGCACCTTCCCGTTCACGTTCCGGGCGGCCCGCCCGATCGTCTGGATGAGCGAGGTGCGCCCGCGTAGGAAGCCCTCCTTGTCCGCGTCGAGGACGGCGACGAGCGAGACCTCCGGGAGATCGAGGCCCTCGCGCAGGAGGTTGACCCCGACGAGGACGTCGTACTCGCCGAGGCGGAGCTCGCGAATGATCGCGATCCGCTCGAGTGTGTCGATCTCCGAGTGCAGGTAGCGCGCCCGGACGCCAGCCTCGAGCAGGTAGTCGGTGAGGTCCTCGGCCATCTTCTTCGTCAGCGTCGTGACGAGGACGCGCTCGCCCGCCTCCTCGCGGTGGCGGATCTCGTTCAGGAGATCGTCGATCTGGTTCCGCGTCGCGCGGAGCTCGACCTCGGGGTCGACGACGCCCGTCGGGCGGATGAGCTGCTCGGCGACGACCTTCGAGCGGCTCATCTCGAACGGCCCCGGCGTCGCCGAGACGAACACGAGCTGCTCCACCTTGCCGAGGAACTCGTCGAAGCGGAGCGGGCGGTTGTCGAGCGCCGACGGGAGCCGGAAGCCGTAGTCGACGAGGGTCTGCTTGCGCGAGCGGTCGCCCTCGTACATCCCGCCGAGCTGCGGGACGGTCTGGTGCGACTCGTCGACGAAGCAGACGAAGTCGTCCGGGAAGTAGTCGATGAGCGTGAACGGGTGCGAGCCGGGGGGCCTGCCTTCGAGGACCCGCGAGTAGTTCTCGATCCCGTTGCAGAAGCCGAGCTCCTTCATCATCTCCATGTCGTACTCGGTGCGCTGACGGATCCGATGCGCCTCGAGCATGCGCCCCTCGGACTCGAACAGCGCGACCTGCTCCTCGAGCCCGTGGCGGATCTCGTCGACTGCGCGCTCGACCGTCGGCTTGGAGGTGACGTACTCGGTGGCGGGCCAGACGACGAGGTTGTCGAGCCGTGCGTAGACCTCGCCGGTCAACGGGTCGAAGTGGGTGATCTGCTCGACGTCGTCGCCGAAGAACGAGACGCGGTAGGCGGTCTCGACGTTGGCCGGCTGGATCTCGACGATGTCGCCCTTGACCCGAAAACGGCCACGGCCGAGGACCGTGTCGT
Organism: Gaiellaceae bacterium; assembly: GCA_035702645.1. Classification (GTDB taxonomy): domain Bacteria; phylum Actinomycetota; class Thermoleophilia; order Gaiellales; family Gaiellaceae; genus GMQP-bins7. The sequence goes on along the minus strand of DASSQE010000153.1, from coordinate 23,024 downwards.
TGCGGACGTACTGGCTCTCGATCAGCTTGCGCAGGACCTCGTCGCGGTCCTGCTCCTCCCCCACCTCGAGGAGGAGCACCCGCTCGCGCCACTCGTCCGGCGAGCCGAGGCCGTAGATACAGGAGACCGAGCCGACGACGACGACGTCTCGCCGAGTGAGGAGGGACGAGGTGGCAGAAAGCCGCAGACGAGCGATGTCGTCGTTCCTCGACGAGTCCTTCTCGATGTACAGATCGGCCTGCGGGATATAGGCCTCGGGCTGGTAGTAGTCGTAGTACGAGACGAAGTACTCGACGGCGTTCTCGGGGAAGAACTCGCGGAACTCGTTGCAGAGCTGGGCGGCGAGCGTCTTGTTGTGCGCGATGACGAGGGCGGGACGCTGGAGCTTCTCGATCGTCCACGCCATCGCGGCCGTCTTGCCCGTGCCGGTCGCACCGAGGAGGGTCTGGAAGCGGTTGCCGTCGGCGACGGAGGCCGCGATCTCCTCGATCGCGCGCGGCTGGTCGCCGGTCGGCGCGTACGCGTCCGTCGTCTTCAGTGCCCGCACAGGCGCAGCGTAGCCGTGCGTCGACGCGCCGCCGAATGGCGCGCCGTGCGGCCCTCTGTGCTTACGTAGTCGTCCACGTGGCAGTGAAGAACGTCCTTCGGCTGACCGCGGGCTCGGGACTGGTAGTGGCGATCGTCTTCGTTGCGGGCTCGACCGTACGACACGGCTACGAGCCGATCCAGCCCGGCGGCGACCCGCGCGTGCGGCGCGCGCCGACCCCCGAGGAGCTCCGGCCTGCAGTCGAGGCCGCATTCGGATCCGAGAGCTACGCGCCGAGCTCGCTCGCGACGTTGCGGTTCTTCGACGAGGCGGACGAAGTGCGGCTCCAGCTCTTCCACGTCGGACCGGAGCGGGTCCGCACCGTCGGCTCGAGCGAGATGCACGGCGTCCCCGTCTCGCGGGAGGTCGAGATCGGAGACGCGACGACCGGTCGGACGATCCGGGTCGCGGTCGGACAATGGCCGAGCGGTCTCTACTTCGCCCGTCTCGACGCGGGTGACGGACGGGTCGGCTTCGCCCCGTTCGTCGTCGGGCCGCGACGACTCGGCACGAACCGTGTCGCCGTCGTCATGCCGACGTTCACGTGGCAGGCGTACAACATCCGGGACGACGACGGCGACGGCGTCGGGAACTCGTGGTACGCCAACCGCTTCGACAACGTCGTCCGGCTCGGCCGGCCGTTCCTGAACCGGGGCGTGCCGTTCCGGTTCGCCGAGTACGACCTCCGCTTCCTGCACTGGCTCGCGCGACACGACAAGCACGTCGACTTCCTCACCGACGGGTCGCTCGACCGCGTGCCGAGCGCGGGAGCACTCGCACGCGCCTACGACCTCGTCGTGTTCCCGGGCCACGACGAGTACGTCACGAAGCACGAGTACGACGTCGCCCAGGGCTACCGCGACCTCGGCGGAAGCCTGGCGTTCCTGTCCGCGGACGACTTCTACTGGCGGGTCGTGCGCCGGGGGAACGAGCTCGTGCGAACGAGGGCGTGGCGGAACCTCGGCCGGCCGGAGGCCGCGCTCATCGGGGTCCAGTACGTGGCGAGCAGGCCGAGGTTCGGCCGCTACGTCGTGGTCGGCGCCGGAGCCCGAACCGAGCCGTGGCTCTTCGCCGGGACCGGCCTCGAGAACGGCTCCCGATTCGGGCACGGCGGCATCGAGATCGACGCCGTCGCCCCGAGCTCGCCCGGCGACGTGATGGTCGTCGCCCGCATCCCGAACATCTTCGGGCCGGGCATCGACGCGGACATGACCGTGTACCGCACGAGTGGTGGCGGCACGGTGTTCGCAGCCGGCGCGTTCACGCTGGCGGCGTCCTCGGTACGACCGGCCGTCTCGAGGCTGCTCGAGAACCTGTGGGAGCACGCGACGAGCGGGCTCTGACGCACCGGCGCCGGTCGTTCAGGCCCGCGCGGGAACGCCTGCCGGCGCGGGCTCGAGCTCGCGATGGCGGAAGGCGATGCTCGCGTACACGAGCGCCATGCCCGTCAACCCCACCGCGACGATCGAGAAGAGCGGCACGAGCCCCCACCGCTCGAGGATCTGACCCGCGACCAGAAAGCCGAGCGGAACGGACACCGAGCTCGCCGCGATGACCGCGGTCATCACCTTCGCCCGGAGGTTCTCGGGAGTACGGGCCGTGACCACCGCGATCGCCGGGCCGTTGGCGAGCACGACGAACATGTTGGAGACGAAGAGCGCCGTCGAGACGACGGGAGCCGGTGGGAGGAACGGCATCACCCAGACGGGCAGCGCGAAGCAGACGACCGCAAGCCCGGACAGCCGGAGCGGCGACACCTTCCGTACCGCGGCGACCGCGAGGATGCTTCCCACGACGGCGCCCGCACCGACGGCCGCGAAGAAGAACCCCGCGATGCGAGAGCTGCCGTCGAACTCGTCGTACGCGTAGACGGGAAGGCCGGCGGAGAGGCCTGCGGTGAGGAAGCCGAAGCCGACCACGACGACCGCGATCGGGGCGAGCAGCCGGTCGTGCACGAGAAAGCGCAGCCCGGCCAGCACGCCGCTCTCCGCCTCGGTGACAGGTGCGACCGGCTTCCTCCGCGGCACGAACGTCAGGATGAGGAGGAAGGACACGACGTACGTCGCTGCGTCGACGTAGAGCACGTTCGGCGCTCCGACGAACGGGATCAGGACGCCCGCGAGCGCCGGGCCGAGCACCGCGGCGAGCGCCGTCCCGCCCTCGATGAGGCTGTTCGCCTGCGACATCCTCCGCTCGTCCTCCCCGACGAGCTCCGGGAGGATCACCCGCTGCGACGCGAAGTACGGCGGCATGAAGCAGCCGACGAGCGCGACGAGCGCGAGCAGCAGGCCGAAGCTCAGCACACCGGCCGCGTACAGCAGAGGAATCGCGGCCAAGAGCGGCGCCCGCGCGAAGTCGCAGGCCAGCATCGTCGTCCGCGCGCCGAAGCGCTGGACGAGGCTTCCGCTCGGGATCCCGAGGACCGCCTGCGGCACGATCTCGACCGCGAGGACGACGGACATCTTCCCCGGCGAGCCGGTCGTCACGAGCACGAACCACGGCAGCGCCAGGTACGTCATGCGCGTACCGAGCACCGAGACGGTCTCGGCGGCGACGAGCGCAGACACTGCGGTCTTCTTCACTCCCGTCGCCGCCGGTTGGACCATGGCCGCAGGATAATAAAACGTCCGTACGGTTTTGTAAAGTGCGAGCGCGATGCCGAGGATCACCGAAGAGCGGAGGACCGAGCGGCGCGAGCAGATCCTGGCCGGCGCCCGCCGCTGCTTCGCCGAGTACGGCTACGAGGGGGCGACCGTGGTCAGACTCGAAAAGGCGACGGGGCTCTCGCGAGGGGCGATCTTCAACTACTTCTCGTCGAAGGACGACCTCTTCCTCGAGCTCGCCTGGCGCGACGACGAGCGCTTCATCCGCCTCTGGCTCGCGAAGGGCTGGGAGGCGGCGATCCGCGAGGTCGCGGCTGAGGACGCGGATTGGCTCGGCGTCTATCTCGAGCTCACGCGGAAGATCCGGACCGATCCGGGCTTCCGCCGCGCCCACGAGAAGCGAAGCGACCCGGAGCGAGCTCGAGAGCTCATCGCACAGGTCGCCTCCGAGCAGGAGCAGGGCCTCTTCCGCGAAGACCTACCGGCCGAGCAGATCGCCGGCTTCATCTCGCTCGTCGCGAACGGGATGGTCGTCCAGATGGCAGCCGGAGAGCCAATTCGAGCCTTCGACGCCTTGATCGAGTTCATTCGCTCGGCGGTCGCTCCGCCCGCCCGGCAGCCCGCGCGCCCACGCCGCAGCGGCTGAGCCACTCCCGCCAGGCCGGGCGAGTGCCGTTCAGGACGAGATCGGCGTCCCTGCCGAGGAGGCCGCCGAAACGGGGCTGGCGCTCGAGGCGAAGTGGCACGCGGCGTGATGAACGTGAGCTTCGGAGCCGCTGCGCGGGTCCTCCTCGGCGCAGACCTGCCTCTCCGGCCTCGCCAGCGGGCCGATCGGGCAGCGGGGATGGAAGTGACACCCTGTCGGTGGGTCGTGCGGGTCCGGCGGCTCGCCGAGCTCGTCGCCTCGACCGTCCGGCTCGGGCTCGCCGAGCTTCGGCACGGCGGCGAGCAGCATCCTCGTGTACGGGTGCTGGGGATCGGAGACGACGCCGTCGGTCGGCCCGATCTCGACGATGCGGCCGAAGTACATGACCGCGATCGCGTCGCTGACGTAGCGCACGGTCGCGAGGTTGTGCGAGACGAAGATCATCGTCAGCCCGAGCTCGCGCTGCAGCTCGCGCATGAGGTTGAGGACCGCGCTCTGGACGGAGACGTCGAGCGACGACGTGATCTCGTCGGCGATGAGCACCTCCGGACGGGCGGCGAGGGCGCGCGCGATCGCGACTCTCTGCCGCTGTCCGCCGGAGAGGACGCGCGGAAGCTGCCCGGCGACGTCGCCGTCGAGGTGCACGAGGTCGAGGTAGTGACGGACGGCCTGCGGGCGGGCTCCGCGCGGGACCCCCCCGCGGACGGCCAGCGCCTCGGCGAGCACCGCCCCGACTGTCATCCGTGGATTGAGAGAGGAGAACGGGTCCTGGAAGATCATCTGCATCCGGCGGCGCTGATCGGTGACGCGCCCGGAGCGCCGGACGGGCACGGCCTCGTCGTCGATGACCACCTCTCCGGCCGCGATCGGCACGAGCCCGACGAGCGCGCGTGCGAGCGTCGACTTCCCCGAGCCGGACTCGCCGACGAGGCCCAGCGTCGTCCGCTCGGGCACGGTGAGGTCGACCCCGTCCACCGCGGTCAGCCGTCGCTGTCCGCGTCCGAAGCGGACGGTGACCCCTCGCGTCTCGAGCGCGGTCACACCGCCACGTCCTCTCGCTCGCTCGCCGCCTTCAGCGCCTGCTCCCGGAGCGCGTCGGCCGTGAGCGGATGCCAGCACGCGACACGTTGGCCCTCGGCTCCGAGCGGCTCCAAGGGTGGCCGCTCGGCCCGACAGCGGCTCGTCGCGACCGGGCACCGGTCGACGAACGGGCAGCCCGGCGACCGGTCGAAGGGACCGGGCGCACGCCCGGGGATCGTGGCCAGAGGACGCGTTCGGTCCGACGTCATCGTCGGAACCGCCGACACGAGCGCGGCCGTGTATGGGTGAGCCGGGCCGTTGACGAGCGTGTCCACGTCGAGCTCCTCGACGATGCGACCCGCGTACATGACGACCACGCGACTGCAGAGCTGAGAGACGACGGCGACGTCGTGGGAGATGAAGAGTGTCGCCGCATGGCTCGTGCCGCTCACGTCTCGCAAGAGCCGCAGGATCTGCTGCTGCACGGTGACGTCGAGCGCGGTCGTCGGCTCGTCCGCGATCAGGAGCTGCGGATCGACCATCAGCCCCATCGCGATGACGGCCCGCTGGCGCATCCCGCCCGAGAACTCGTGGGGGTACTGGCGCAGGCGCACGTCGGGGCTGGCGATGCGCACGGCGCGCAGGCGGTCGACGCTCCTCTCCCTCGCCTGCGCGCGGGAGAGGCCGTGGTGGAACTCCGCCGCCTCGCCGAGCTGCAGGCCGACGCGCAGCGACGGATTGAGCGAGGACATCGGATCCTGGTAGACGATCGCGAGCGAACGGCCCAGCAGCTTCCGCTTCTCCGCGTCCGAGAGCTCGCGCGGGTCCCGACCGAGGACCGCGTACCGGGACGCGGTCATCCGCGCGGTCGGCGGAAGGAGGTCGGAGATCGCCATGGCGGTCAGCGTCTTCCCCGAGCCCGACTCGCCGACGATGCCGACGATCTCGCCGCGGCGGAGCCTGAGCGAGACGTCGCGCACCGGCCACGACCCTCCTGGGAAGGCCACGTTCATGTTCTCGACGACGAGCGCGTCGTCGCCGATGTCGACGGTCTCGTCGGGAGGCTCGACTGACGGGACGAGGTCGTCAGCGCGCTCGTCCCATCTCGAGGTCGTGTGCCCGGCCACACCCTTGGCGAGCGTCTCGCCGAGGAGCGTGAACATGAGCGCCGCGAGGATGATCGCGACCGCGGGGCCGATCGCGACGATGGGGGTGACGTAGATGCTGGCGATCCCCTCGCTCAGCATGCGCCCCCAGTCGTAGCCGGGCGGCTGGACTCCGAGCCCGAGGAAGCTCAGCCCCGCTAGCGCCAGGAGCGCCTCGCCGACGGCCAACGTCGTCGTGAGGAGGAGCGGCTCGGCGACGTTGGGCAGGATGTGGCGCGTGAGGAGCCGCACGCGCCGGACGCCGAGCGTTCTCGCCGCAGCGACGTAGTCGGCCCCGATCACCGACGACGTGAGCGTCTGCGTCAGTCGCGCGAACGACGGGGCCACAGCACACCCGATCGCGAAGACCGCGCCGCGCGCACCGACGCCGATGATCGCGGCCACGAAGATCGCGATGAGAAGCGCGGGGAACGCGACCGCGAGGTTGATGAAGCCGGTTATCGCCCTCCCGAGACGCTCGCCCACGAGCGACGGCAAGGCCCCCAAGGGGATGCCGATCAGCGCTCCGAACGCCGTGGCGAGAAATGCCAGCGAGACGGACAGCCTCGTCGCGACGAGGACCCGGTGGAAGATGTCGCGCCCGAGGGCGTCCGTTCCGAACCAATGCTCGGCGCTTGCTCCCTGGGAGACGGCGTTGAGGTCGATGCGCGATGCCTCGGCCGACCAGAGCACCGGCCCGATCACCGCGAGCACGACGATCGTCCCGACGCCGATCGTCGCCACGATGCCGACCGGAGTGCGGAGCGCTCCACCCCACCTCCCCAACGACGGGCGCCTCACGAGTCGAGGATCGTCGACCGGGGGTCGATCACGCCGAGCGCGATGTCGACGGCGAAGTTGATGACGAGGACGAGGGTGCCGAAGAGGAGCGCCAGGGCCTGGACCGCCGGGTAGTCCTTCTGCGACACCGACTGGACGAGGACCCCTCCGAGCCCCGGCCAGGCGAAGATGTTCTCGACGAGGACGGTGCCGGCGATGAGCCCTCCGAGGAGGAGGCCCGCGATCGTGAGCGTCGCCGTCAGCGTGTTCGGGAGCGCGTGCCGGACGTAGACGAGCCTGCTCGGAAGGCGCTTGCCGCGTGCCGTCCGCATGTAGTCCTGGTCGAGGACCCGCAAACCTTCGACACGGACGATGCGAGAGAGCGCGAACAGCGGCGCGATCGCGAGCGCGGCCACCGGCAGGATGTACGAGGACGCCCCCTCTCGTCCGGCCACCGGCAGCCATCTCAGGCTGACGGCGAAGAGCCAGACCATGCCGACCGCGAGCAGGAACGACGGAATCGAGGCGAACGTGCCGGCGGTGGTCGTGAACCCGAGCTCGAGCGATCGTCTCCGGCCGCCGTGCGTCATCGCCGCCATCGCCACACCGAGCGGAACCGCCACGAGCACCGCGATCAGGAACGCGAGCCCGGCCAGCTCGAGCGTCGCGGGGAGGCGAGCGCGGATCGTCTTCGTGATCGGCTCACCGGTGATGAGCGACGTCCCCATGTCGCCGTGCGCGACCTGGCGAACGTACCTGGCGAACTGCGTCGTCAGCGGCTGGTCGAGGCCCAGCGCGTGCCGGCGCACGACGACGAGCTCCTGCGGCGCGGTCGGACCGAGCGCCGCCCGCACCGGGTCGCCGGGGACGAGGTGGATCATCAGGAACGTCACGGTGAGCAGGACCGCCATCGAGACGACGAGCCTGGCCGTGCGCCGGACGGCGTAGGCGGACCTGGGATGGTCCGCCCACCACCGTCGAAGTGGCCGCTCGGGGGTAGGAGCGGCCGTCACCTCACTTGGTCAGCCTCAGGCTCGTCGGCACGACACCGGCTGCGTCGACGGAGAACGTCGCCTTGTTCCCGTACAGCGCGGCCGTGACGGCACGCGACGGCGCGAGGTTGCTCGCCTTGAAGAGCGCTCGCTCCCCGTCGAGCCAGTACTTGCAGCTCGCAGCGCCGACACGCCGCGTCGCACGCGCGACGTCCGCGCGGTAGACCGCGTTGTCGATGGACGAGAAGTTGGTCAGGGGAGCGGGGCCGGAGAGGAACGACTTGAGCTGAGCTGGGCTGGTCACGCCGATCCCGAGCACCGCCACGTCCCAGTCGCCCGTGCCGAACAGCGCACCCTGGAGCGCGACGGTCGTTTCCCCCTGGAGCGTCACCTTCACGCCTGCGGCGGTGAGCTGCTGCTGGGCGAGCTCCATCGCGGGAGTGATCGGAAGCCCCGCGTCGGTCGGATAGATCACCTTGAGCGCGGGTGCCTTTCTCGAGAGGACCGCCTTCGCCGCAGTCGGGTTGTATGTCGGGACGTTCCCGGTGACGGTGTCCCCGGCGCACGGGGAGACGTCTTGCCTGGTGAGCTGGGTCATGGGAAGGCCGCGGCCGGAGGTCGCCACGCCGCCGATCTGCTTCAGGTTCATCGCCTGCACGACACCGCGGCGGGTTGCTGCGTCCGCCAGCGGACGACCTGCCTTCTGGTTGAAGAAGAACTCCAGCGGGAACCCGATCGTCAGCCGCCGGAAGAACTTGCGGCTGTCGAGCCGCGAGCGATCTGCGCCGCTGATCGTTGCGACGTTGACGCCGCCCGTGAGCATGAGATTCGCGGCCGTCGTCTCGTTCGGGATGACCTTGAGCACGACGCGTGCGGGAAGGCGCAGCGCGGCCGTCGTCGCCCCGTTCGGGCCCCAGGTGTAGCCCTTGCGGACCTGGAACGTGTAGTGGTCGCCGCTGACGGCCTCGACGAGCCGGTACGGCCCGCTGCCGACCGTGCCCCTGTCGAGGAGGCTGCGATCCGCCAGACCCCGTGCACAGACGATCTGGATGAGCCCGAGGCCCTGCAGCATGAACGGGTTGGGGATCTTCGCCGTGACGGTCACCGTCGCCGTCTTGTCGTTGGCCGTGGTCGTGGTCGTGGGCTGAATCGCGACGCCGAAGTACGGCGACTTGTTCGCCGGATTCGCGATGAAGTCGAGGTTCTGCTTCACGACGGAGGCTGTCATCTTCGTCCCGTCCGCGCAGGTGACCCCGCGCCGGAGCGTCAGCTGGACGCGCTTCGCCGAGAGCACCTTCCACGACTTCGCCAGGCCCGTCGCGATCTTCCCCGGGCCGACGACGGTGAGCAGCGAGTCGTACGCGAAGGAGTCCACCGTGCGCGCCGCGCCCAGCAGCGTCAGCTGCGGGTCGAGGTTGCCGGGATCCGTCGAGACCGCCATCGTCAGGGTGCCCGACGGCGCGGGCGCCTGGGTGCCGGTCGACTGCGCACGACCGCCCGATGTCCACGCTGCCAGCACGACGGCCATCGCCGTCGCGACGACGATCACCCCTGGGAACTTGCGCATCTCCAACCTCCGTATGAAGTTCGGCTCGGCACCCGGCACCTGCCGTCACCCGACTCCGAGCGGGTCCACCACGACGCCATACTTACGCGAAGCCCGCCGCCGGGCATCGTAGCCCGGGACAACAAGCCCCGCCAGCGTTCGTCTCGCGCGACGATCTCCGGCGCGATCAGCCCGTCTTCGGCGTCGCCCGGGCGCCGAAGTGCATGTACCTCTCCCCCGTCGGCAGCGAGTAGAAGGTCACCGGGATCCAGGTCTGCGTCTCGGGCGCCCGCACCGCGAAGAGATCCTCCTCGACGCCGACCATCGGATACTCCTGCACGGTCTCCGGCATGAGCGCAGCGAGCTCGCCCCTGACCTCCGTCCGCAGGACGGGGCCGTCGTCCTTCTGCAGGACGTCGAGTCGAACGCTCGCACGCTCGTAGGCACCGAGGTGTGAGCTGACGTCGACCGACACGGGCTCGGCGGGCGGCTCGAGCGGCCGGGGCATGTCCACTCCGGCGAGCTCGGCGAAGATCTCGCGGTAGAGGTCCTCGTACAGGTCGCGGGTGTTACCGCCGTTCGTCAGGAGCGTCACCGCGAGGCCTGCGTCCGGCAGCACACGCAGGAACGCCGCCTGTCCGATGGTGTTGCCGTCGTGGCCGAGGAGTCGCCGCCCGTCCCAGCCGAAGCGGATCCAGCCGAGGCCCCAGGAGTCGCCGAGGATGTACTTGTCCGGGACCTCCGCCTGCTTCTCGGTCATCGCGACGGCGCTCTCCTCGCTCAGGATGCGCGTGCCGTCCGGCGCGAGCCCGCCGGTCAGATGCAGGCGCGCGAACTTCAGGACGTCGCCGACCGTCGAGTTCACGAGCCCCGCCGGGCCGGCCGACCGGGGAAGCGCGAAGGCGCTCGGCGCGCGCACGATCTCGCCCTCGATCTCGATGTGCCCGACGGCGGCCCGGTGCAGGAGCGCCTCCTCCGGAAGCGTCCCCGTCCGCTCCATGCCGAGCGGTCCGATCAGCCGCTCGCGGATCGCCGCGTCCCAGGTGCCGTCCGTGAGCTGCTCGATGACGCGGCCTGCGACCGAGAAGCCCGAGTTGCAGTACGACCACGTCGCGCCCAGTGGATGGTTCTGCGCGGCGTCGGCCAGGCTCTCGACGTACTTCTCGATGCAGTCGTCGCCGCGGCCGGTGTCGCGGAAGATGTCGCCGTCGATTCCGCTCGTGTGCGCGAGCAGATGGCGCATCGTCACCGTCTTCGTGACCTCCGGGTCCGCGACCCGAAACTCGGGGAGCACGGCGACGATCGGAGCGTCGAGGTCGAGCTTCCCCTCGTCGACGAGCTGCATGAGGATGGTCGCCGTCCAGACCTTCGTCATCGAGCCGATCTGGAACACGGTGTCGGTCGTGACGTCGACGCCGGTCTCCTTGTTCAGGAGGCCGTAGGCGGCCTCGACCACCTCGTCCTCGCCGTCGGGCCGGTGGCGCAGGATGCCGAGAGCGGCGCCGGGAACGCGGTGCTTCTCCGCGAGCTCGGCGAGGCGCTGATCCCAGTGGGTCCGATCGAGGCGAGTCTCGGGGCGGGCGGTCAGGGTGTCGGCGTGCTGCTCCACCCACCCTGCGACGCGACGGTTGAAGTCGATCCGATGCGACATGAGTCCCTCCAGGACGAAGAGGTGGGGCGCGTCAGGATAGAGGACGAGCTGCGTCGGCACTCCGCGCGCCCGGAGTGCCTGGAACCACTGCTGAGCCTGGCCGACGGGACAGCGCACGTCGGCAGCACCGTGGTACACGAGCGTCGGCGTCCGCACCCGGTCGACCGCCGCATACGGGGACAGCCGCTCGTAGCGCTCGCGGGCCTCCCACGGCTGGCCTTCGAGCTCGTAGACGCCGAGGAGATGCCCGAGGTCGGCCGCGCCGACCTGGGACGTGAGGTCGCAAACGACGCCGCCCGCGACCCCGGCCGCGAACCGGTCGTCCCGGCTCGTCAGGTAGCACGTCATGAAGCCGCCGTAGCTGTACCCGGTGACCGCGAGGCGGCCGGGATCCGCGAGCCCTTCGGCGACGAGCTCGTCGATCGGCTCGAGGAAGTCCTTCGCGTCGGCCTCGCCCCACGCGCCTAGGGCAGCCGTGAAGAACGCGTTCCCGTAGCCGTCGCTGCCGCGCGGGTTGAGCAGGAGCACGACCCAGCCTCGGGACACGAGCTCGTGGTGGTACACGTGCACCTCGTCGGCGGCGCCGTTCCACGCGTTGTGCGGCCCGCCGTGGACGTCGACGAGGAGCGGCCGTGGGCCGCGGAACGCCGGGTCGTGCATGACCCAGCCGTGCACCACGGTGCCGTCGGAGACCGTGAACTCGCGCTCCTCACGCGGATACAGCTCGATCTCCCCCAGGGTCGATCCGTGGTCCGTGAGAACGGTTTCCTCCGCCCCGGCCGCGAGATCGACCGTCGCAACCTCGCCGAACGACGTCGCCGTGCCGAGCACCGTCGCGGCGGTGGTGCCGACGACGGAGAGCCCGCTCACGTAGCGGCCCGCGCCGGTGAGGAGCGGAGTCGGCGACCCTCCGTCGAGCGAGACCGAGTACAGGTGCGTGCACCCGCGGTCGCGGACGCAGAACAGCACCGTGCGATCGTCGCCGGCGAACAGGGGCGGGGCTCCCGGGTACGCCGGACCGCCCGGCATCACGTTGCGATCGAGAGGCGCGGCCAGGTCGACGGGCGTGCCACCGCCGAGCGGCACGCGCCACAGGCCCGCATGGCCAACGGGATCGCCGGGCCAGCCGACGACGAGGAGCGACGATCCGTCCGGCGACCACGTCACCGGACCGCCGACGCCGCCGGCGAGCGCGACGAGCTCCGGCCGGGAGCCGCTTCCGTCGGCGTTCACCACGTGGACCGGCGTCCGGTAGGTCAGGTCCGCGTCGGATGAGGTCGCGGCGGCGAAGGCGAGCTGGCGCCCGTTCGGCGACCAGGCCGGATCTCCAGCATGCCAGTCGCCGTGGGTGAGCTGGCGGCACTCCTTGGTCTCGAGATCGAGGACGTGCACGTGCTTGCGCACGGTTCGGAGGAGACCCGCGCCGTCCGCCTGGTAGCTCAGGCGATCGATCACGATCGGCTCCTTCGCACGCCGCGCGCGAGCGGCGTCGTCCTCACCGGTCTCGGCCTGCATGTCAGTCGGAGCTGCGAAGGCGATCTGCGTCCCGTCGGGGCTCCACGCGGGCGCGCCCGCGCCGAGCGGAAGCGTCGTAAGCTGCTCAGGCTCACCGCCGTCACCGGGCAGGAGCCAGAGCTGCGCCGGCCCCTCGGCCGCGCGCAGGAACGCGATCGAGGCCCCGTCCGGCGACCAGGCCGGTGACGAGTCGCCCTGTCCGCGAGTGAGCTGTCTGGGCTCGCCGCCGCCCGTGGCGACGGACCAAAGCGCCCGCACGGGCCGGTCCTCCTCCGCGTCGGCGGTTCGGAGCACGTACGCGACGCGGCTCCCGTCCGGGGACAGCGCAGGCTGTTCGGGGACGGCGAGCGCCGTCACATCGTCGATTCGCAGCGGTCGCGGCACGTGCTCTCCTCGTCGCGAGGTCGGGAGTACAGCGTCGCCGGACGGCGCACGCTCCACATCGTCGGACCGACCCAATCCCGCGCCGGCATCTGGGTGGCCGGCACAAGGGGTGGGCTCAGGCGCGGAGATCCTCGACGAGCGCCGCCACGAGAGCGGCGCGCTCCGCGAGGCGGGGGACCTCGACGTACTCCCCCTCCGCGTGGGCGTGGTCGCCGACGGCGCCCAGCCCATCCAGCACAGGTACCCCCAAGCTCGCGACGAGGTTGCCGTCGGAGCCTCCCCCGACCGCCGCCTCGCGCAGCGGCGCGAGGCCGAGGCCGGCAGCGAGTCTCTCTGCCCGGCGGTAGAGAGCCTCGGAGGCGATTCGCTCGAGCGGGGGCACGCTCACGGTCTCCTCGACGGTGAGGGCCGTCCCGGTCACTACCGGCCGCAAGCCCAAGAGGGCTGCCCGGACCCGCTCGGCCTCGGCGCGGGTCCTGGTGCGGACGTCGACGTGGCTCGCCGCGCGGGCGGGCACCGTGTTGATCGCGGTTCCCGCCGTGAGGAGGCTCGGCGTGACGGTCGTCCCGGCGTCCGGCCGGGAGAGTGCTGCGACGGCGACCAGCTGATGTGCGAGCTCGACGGCCGCGTTCGCGCCCTTCTCGGGGTCGAGGCCTGCGTGCGCCGCCTTCCCGACGGCGGTGATCCGGTACACGGAGACACCTTTCCGCTCCGTCTTCAACGCCCCGTGCGCGCTCGGCTCGAGGACGAGCGCGGCTCGGATGCCGCGGGCCGTCTCCGCGATCAGCGTCCGGGAGGTCGGCGCTCCGATCTCCTCGTCGGTCGTGAGCAGGATCGCGACGTCGCGGAGATCGTCGAGCGCGGAAAGCGCGAAGAAGAGCTGCGCAACGCCCGCTTTCATGTCGAAGACGCCGGGGCCCGTGGCCGTGTCGCCGCGAACCTCGAAGGGCCAGCGCGCGAGCGTGCCCAGCGGCCAGACGGTGTCCAGATGCCCGACGAGGAGCACCGCCGGCGCCTCGCCGAAACGCCAGCGCAGGTGCACGCGTCCGTCGCTCGCGATCCGTTCCGCACGCGCTCCCAGGAGTCGGAGGCCGAGCTCGTCGGCGACCTCCGCACAGGCCGCGCACGCGTCCGGCTCGGCCGTCGGAGACTCCACTTCGACGAGCGCGCGGAGCGCTTCCAGCATTTCCGGCGTCCGTGCCCCAAGGGCGTCGAGGAGGGAGGCGGGTGGCTGGCTCACGGTGCGATTCTCGGCCCCTTCGGCGACGAGCCTTTCGGAGGGCAAGCCAAAGTACCGTCCCGGAGCTTGTGGCACCCGACCATGCTGGGGCCGCGCGTGCATGGAACCATCGGAGCATGGAGCGAGTACGCCTCGAACCTCGGCCAGTGCGGCTCGAGGCGCGCGAGGACGCGGCGGTCGCGGCCCGCCGCGCGGCAGAGCATGCAGGCGTCGTCGTCCGCTCGCTCGACACCGTCCCGGAGCTCGAGGCCTGCTCCCGGCTGATCGAGCACATCTGGGACGACGGCGAGCCCAAGGCGCCGACTACCCTGCTGCGCGCGCTCTCGCATGCCGGAAGCTTCGTCGCCGGTGCGTACAGCGGGGGCGAGCTCGTCGGGGTGTCGTTCGGCTTCTACGGGCTCGACGACTCCGAGGTCCACCTGCACTCGCACATCACCGGCGTCGATCCTGAGTTCCAGAGCAGGTCGATCGGGTTTGCGCTCAAGCAGTTCCAGCGCTCGTGGGCGCTCAACCAGGGCGTCGGAACGATCCAGTGGACGGCGGACCCGCTCGTGCGGGGCAACGCGTACTTCAACCTCGTGAAGCTCGGAGCGACGATCGTCGGCTACCACGACGACTTCTATGGCGCGCTCCGGGACCGTCTGAACGCGGGCGGGGAGAGTGACCGCGTCGTCGTCCGCTGGGAGCTGCTCGACGAGCGCTCGCTGCGCGCAGCCGGCCGGTGCACCGTCAAGCCCGTGCTCGGCGAGGGCTCGGTGATCCTGCGCGCGGACGGCGACGGGAGACCCACTCTCTGCCCCGACGGGCATGGCGAGACCCTGCACGCCTGGCTCCCGCGCGACATCGTGAAGCTCCGAGAGGAGCAGCCCGACTGTGCACGCGCCTGGCGCCGAGCCGTCCGCGAAACCGTCGGCCGCTCGCTCGCACGCGGATACAGGGCCGAGACGATCACGCGCGACGGCTGGCTCGTCCTCACGCGATGAGGATCGGGTCGGTCGAGCTCGTTCGGCTGCGACTCCCACTGGTCGCGCCGTTCAGGACCTCGCTCGGCACGGAGCACGAGCGCGACGTGCTCCTCGTGCACGTCATCGGCGACGAGACCGAGGGCTGGGGCGAGTGCGTCGCGTTCGGCGAGCCGTTCTACTCCTCCGAGTACGTGGACGGCGCGCACGACGTCATTCGCCGGCATCTGCTCCCACGCCTGTTCGCTCGCGAGGCGGTGACGGCAGAGGAGGTCGGGCCGGCCCTCGCCCCCGTCCGCGGGCATCCCATGGCGAAGGCGGCGGTGGAGATGGCGATCCTCGACGCAGAGCTGCGGTCGACCGAGACCTCGCTCGGCGACTTTCTCGGGGCCGTACGTGCGGAGGTCGACTGCGGCGTCTCGGTCGGGATCCACGAGGACACAGCTGACCTCCTGGAGACGGTCGAGCGCTACCTGGACGAGGGGTACCGGCGGATCAAGCTGAAGATCGAGCCCGGGAGCGACGTCGAGCCCGTGCGCGCGGTCCGCGAGCGCTACGACGGCATCGCGCTGCAGGTGGACGCGAACGCCGCGTATAGGCGCGAGGACGCGCGCCGTCTTGCCGAGCTCGACGACCTCGACCTCCTGCTGATCGAGCAGCCGCTGCCGGAGGAGGACCTGCTGGGGCACGCCGAGCTGGCGAAGGTCGTCCGGACGCCCATCTGCCTCGACGAGTCGATCACGTCCGCCCGCGGCGCTGTCGACGCGATCGAGCTCGGCGCGTGCAGCGTCGTCAACGTCAAGGCAGGTCGTGTCGGCGGCTACCTCGAGGCTCGCGGGCTCCACGACGTCTGCCTGGAGAGGAACGTCCCGGTGTGGTGCGGCGGGATGCTCGAGACCGGGCTCGGCCGCGCCGCCAACGTCGCGCTCGCCGCTCTTCCCGGGTTCACGCTGCCTGGCGACACGTCGGCGTCGGGCCGCTACTACGAGGAGGACATCACCGAGCCCTTCGTCCTCGAGGACGGCCGCCTCGCCGTGCCGACCGGGCCGGGGCTCGGCGTCTCCCCCGTCCCCGATCGCCTCGAGCGCTTCACGACGGCGACGGAGACGCTCCGTCCCGAGACGTAGCGCCGTCGGGCGCGAGCAGGCGGAGCTGGAGCTCGAGCACGAGGCGCTCCTCGGGATTGTCGAGGTCGATCTCGAAGAGCTCCACGAGGCGGCGCATCCGGTAGCGAAAGGTGTTGGGATGCACCGAGACGCGAGCGGCCGCTGCCCCCACGTCTCCGAACGAGTCGAGATACGCCCGTAGGGTCTGCGCGTAGGCGCTCCCATGCTCGGCGTCGTGCGCGAGGACCCGCTCGAGGCGGCCGCGCGTCAGGCCCGGATGCTCCGCGCTCAGCTCCTTGAGCTCGAGGAGCACGACGTCGCTCCGCACGTCCTCGATCCGGGCGGTCGTCCTGCCGTCCGTGCTGGAGCGGAGGACACCGAGGACGCGCTCCGCCTCACGCCGGCCGCGAGAAACGTCGCGCACGCTCTCGACCGTCGGCCCGATCGCGGCCAGGAGCGGAGCGCCGAGCCGCGACTCCGCGTGCGCCTGGATCCGCTCCACGAGCTGCGCGATCCTCGGAGCCTCGACCGCACGCTCGCTCTGCAGCAGCGCGTAGACCGTGCGGCCGATCGCGACGGCGGCCGACTGCCTGCAGGAGGCCTCGCAGTGGACGACGATCAGGTCGACGAGGCGCTCGCGCTGCAGCTCGTCGATCGCATGCTCGGAGCCGACGAGCTCGAACGCGAGCACCGACAGCGGCCCGGACACGGCGAAGCCGAGACGCGTCGCGGTCTCGTCTGCCGAGCCGCGCCCGTCGAGCACGGCCAGGAGCATCTCCGCCCGCATCCGCCGCTCCACATCGCGGGCCGCGCGCGCCTGGATGACGTGCGGCGCCGCGATCCGCGCCGCCTCGACGAGCCCGCGCTCCGACTCCTCGTCGAGTCCGCTCGCGCCGTGGACGACCCAGATCGAGCCGATCGCGTGGCTCCCGGCGCGGATCGCGATCGCGGAGCGCGGCTTCAGGTCGCGGTCGTCCGGAAGGCCGCCCTTGAGGATGCCGCGGAGCGTCGGCGTGTCGGCGGTCAGCACGCCGGGTGTCGACAGAACCTTCCGGTAGAGCGCGCGCATGCCGGGCGAGTCCGGGACTTGTCTGCCGAGGATGGAGCCTCGGCGCGCCGCGTCGATCGGCTGGTCGTCGACGGTCGAGTACGCGAGCACGCGCCGGTTCGGATCCTCGATCGTGACCGCTCCGCCGACGACTCCCGCAATCGCGTTCGAGAGCGCGAAAAGGTCTCCGAGCGGGACGCCCGCGATGCCGCCGGGAACGCTCGACTCCGCCGAGTACCGGCTCGCGTTCAGGAGGAACGCGTGCAGCTGTGTCCAGGTCATCTCCTCCGGCACGGCGAGCACGGCGATTCCCGCGCCGGAGTCGCCTGAGAGCGCCCCTTCCGCGTCCGGCCCCTTGAACACGACCGCCGCGGCACCGGCCTGGGTGGCCGCCTTCAGCATCGCGTCGCCCTCCGGCGTCGCGGGCTGCACGCCGACGCCCAGCACGATCGCGCCCGGCGCGATCGCCGACCGCTCGGTCGGGTCGTAGATGACGAGGTCGCGGACCGGCACGTCGAGGCCGTTCGGAGAGGCGACGATCTGGACGACGTCCTGTCCCAGGTTGGCGAGGAGGCTCTCCAGGCTCGACTCGTCCCCCTCGCGTGCGTATGCGGTCTCCGTCTCCGTGCGGCTCACGGCTCAGAAGCTAGCGCGGACCCAGCCTCGCGGCTCCGACGCGTCACGAGCCGAGCGTCGGCCCGTACGCCTTCTCGTACACGCGCGTGACCCGCTCCACCTCGGAGACGTAGGCGCGAGTCTCCGGGAACACGATCCCCGATCCCTGACGGCGCCAGCGGTCGACGTTCCCCTGGCCGGCGTGGTAGGCGGCGAGCGCAGTCTCCATGTCGCCGTAGCGGTCGCGGAGATGGTCGAGGTACCACGCTCCGTAGCGGATGTTGATCTCGGGGTCCTGGAGGTCGGAGAGGACGAACCTGGCTCCACCGGTGCGAGTGGCGATCCCCTGCGCCGTGTCCGGCAGGAGCTGCATCAGGCCGACCGCCCCCGCGTCGGAGCGCGCGTCGGGATGGAACCGGCTCTCGACGTAGACGACCGCTGCGAGGAGGTCGGGATCGAGGTCGTAGTTCCGCGCGTGGGCGCGGATGATGTCCTGATACTCGAGCGGATAGCGTGCGCGCAGGTACCAGTCGGGCTGCGTCTGATGCACCCAGGCGCCGACAGCGGCAAGGCCGAGCACGACGACGGAGGCAAAGACGAGGACGCGCATGAGCGGAGTCGTCCCGGCGGAGAGCCCGGTGACTCCCTGTCACTCGGGTTGCGCGGGAGCTTCGGTGGACAGGGTAGCCATCACCCCTGCCACCCAGGCGTCGAGCTCGTCGGGCGTCCCGGTGTTGACGTAGACGTAGTCGGCACGCTTCGCCTTCTCCCGATCGCGGAGCAGGCGAGACTCGCGGTCGTCGGTACGGCCGCCACGGCGCGCCTCTCGCAGCTTCGAAGGTGCCGTGATCACGACGACCTTGTCGAATCGCTCGTCGGCGCCGACCTCGTACAGGAGCGGCACCTCGGTCACGCAGACCCTCGGTGGATTCGGAAGCGCCGCCAGCTGCTCGCGCCACGCGAGGTACTCGCGCGAGACGAGGGGATGAAGGAGCCGCTCGAGGAAGTCGAGCGCGTCACGGTCCTTGAAGACGCGGAGCGCGATGAGCTCCCGATCAGGCACGCCGTCCGGCCCGAGGATCTCGTCGCCGAGCCGCCCGACGAGCGCCTGCCTCACCTCCGGGTCGGAACGGAGCAGGTGATGCACGATCTCGTCGCTCGAGACGGTCGCGGCGCCGTGCCGCCGGAAGCTCGCGAGCGCCGTGCTCTTCCCGGCGCCGATCCCGCCGGTGATGGCGACCGCGAGCGGGCGGGTCACCGCCAGATGATTGATCGGTGATTGCCGGCGATGCGGGGATGGCCGAGACCGAGCCGGGGAGGGCGACGCGACGAGCGCGTATCGGGCATACGGGCGAGGAGCGGCGTCCCCAGCCGGCGACGTGTCTCGGCCACCATCCGCGCGGCGGTGAATCGCCGATCGATCATCTAGGACGAGGTCAGGCGGACTGGTCGGCGTCGTCGGACGACGCCCGCGCCTCGGCGAGCGCCTCGACGTCGTCGGAGGCATCGCCCTCGGGCTCGGTCTCGTCGGCCTCGTCGGACGACTCCTCGATCTCTTCTGCAGAGGCCGCAGGCTCCCCGTCCTCAACGACGACGTCACCCTCGACGATCTCGTCACCGTCGAGTACTTCGGGCTCCGCGACCACAGCGCCGCCGGCCGGGAACGCCTCCTCGCTGAGCTTGAGGTCGGGCGTGGTGTGCACCGACTCGGCACCGTCCGCGCGCGGGACGGGCTGCTCGCCCTCCTCCACGCGCTTGAGGGAGAGCGAAAGCCGGCGGCGCTCGCCGTCGATCTCGAGGATGCGGACGTTCACCGCCTGGCCCTGCGCAACGACCTCGCGCGGGTTCTCGACGTGGTGCGGTGCGAGCTCCGAGATGTGGACGAGGCCCTCGACGCCCGGGAGGATCTCGACGAAGGCGCCGAAGGTGACGACCTTCGCGACGCGCCCCTCGACGACGTCCTGCTCGCGGTAGTTGTCGAGCACCTGCTGCCACGGGTCGCTCTGGGTCTGCTTGAGCCCGAGGGAGATCCGCTGGCGCTCGCGGTCGATGTCGAGCACCTTGACCTTGACGTCCTGCCCGATCTCGAGCACCTCGGACGGGTGGTTGACGTGGCTCCACGAGAGCTCCGAGATGTGGATCAGCCCGTCCATCCCGTCGAGATCGACGAACGCGCCGAAGTCCACGATGTTCGAGATCTGGCCTTCGATCACGTCGCCCGGGCTGAGCCGGTCGAGAATCGCCTGCCGCATCTCCTTCCGCTCGTCCTCGAGCACCGCGCGGCGGGAGAGGACGACGTTGTTGCGGGAGCGGTTGAGCTCGATGACCTTGCAGCGCAGCTCGCGTCCGAGGAACTCGTCGAGATCCTGGACGCGGCGGATGTCCACGAGCGACGCCGGCAGGAAGCCGCGCACGCCGAGGTCGAGGATGAGGCCGCCCTTCACGACCTCGATGACCTTGCCCGTCACCGGCTCGCCCGACTCCGCAGCAGCCTCGATCCGCTTCCATGCGAGCTCGAAGCGCGCGCGCTTCTTCGACAGGATGAGACGACCCTCGGCGTCCTCCTTCGTGAGGACCAGCGCGTCGATCTCCTCGCCGACGGAGACCTCGTCGGCGGGATTCACGGCGCGGCGGATCGTCAGCTCGGCCACGGGGATGACGCCCTCGGACTTGTAGCCGATGTCCACGAGGACCTCGTCCTTGTCGACGCGTACGACGGTGCCGTGCACCACCTCCCCCTCGTTGATCTCGGGGAAGGCGGCGTCGTAGTCGGGGACGAGCTCTCCGTCGGGGCCCGTCGTCCAGACCCCTTCCTCGCTCGCCATGGGCTTCTCGGCGGTGTCGTTGGCCATTCGAGCCAGCGAGTATAGCCGCACGGAGCGAGAATCCAGGTCGAGCGGCGAGGCGTGGCAGTCCGCTAGAACCTCCGGATGCAGCTCACGCTCGTGCGGAACGCAACGCTGATGGCGGAGCTCGCCGGCACGCGGCTGCTGGTCGATCCGATGCTCGACGACGCCGGCGCTCGGCCGCCGATCGAGAACACGGAGAACCCCGTCCCGAACCCGACCGCGCCCCTGCCTTTCCCCGCCGAGGAGGTCGTCCGCGGGGTCGACGCCGTGGTCGTCACGCATCGCCACCGCGACCATCTGGACGCGAGGGCGGAAGAGCTCCTGCCGAGAGACGTGCCGGTCTTCTGCCAGCCGGAGGACGAGGACGCGCTGCGCGAGCTCGGGCTCGACGCCCGACCGGTCGCCGGCGAGACCGAGTGGAAGGGCATCCGCCTCGTTCGGACACCTGCGCGCCACGGGTCCGGGTCGATCGCCGACCTCCTCGCGCCCGTGAGCGGCTTCCTCCTCGACGACCTCTATGTCGCGGGCGACACGGTCTGGTACGAGGGCGTCGAGGAGACGGTAGGGCGGCACCGCCCGCGAGTCGCGGTCGTGAACGCGGGCGGCGCCCAGTTCCGCGACGGCGGGCTCATCATCATGGGCGTCGACGACGTGCGCGAGGTCGCCGCCCGTGTCCCCACGGTCGTTGCCGTGCACCTGGAGGCGTTGAACCACTGCTTCCTCACCCGCGCCGAGCTGCGAGCGGCGCTGCCGGAGGTGCTCGTCCCCGAGGACGGCGAGACGCTCGAGCTGTAGCCGGACGGGTCCGGCCCCCTACGTCGACCTGTCGCGGACCCGAGGCGTCAGGACTTCGCTTCCGCCCAGTCGTCGCCGACGCCGACGTCGACGGCCAGCGGCGGGTCGAGCGGATAGGCGGCGACCATCTCCTCGCGCACGAGGTCACGGACCGCAGACACTTCGGTCTCGGGAACCTCGAGCAGGAGCTCGTCGTGCACCTGCAGGACGAGCCTCGCGCCGCGCCCCTCGTCCCGGAGCCGGCTCGCGATCGCGACCATCGCGACCTTGATGATGTCGGCGTTCGATCCCTGCATGACGAAGTTGACCGCGACGCGCTCGCCGAAGCCCCGGGTCTGGCGGTTCGACGCGCGCAGCTCGGGAACCGGTCGTCGGCGCCCCAGCAGGCTCGTCGCGAATCCGTCGTCGGTGGCCTGGGCGATCGTCCGTGCGATGAACGCTTGCACGTGCGGGAAGCGCGCGAGGTAGGCGTCGATGTACGCCTGCGCCTGCTCCTTGGGAATGTCGAGGTTCTCCGAGAGCCCGAAGGCGGAGATCCCGTAGACGATCCCGAAGTTGATCATCTTCGCGATCGCTCGCTCGTTCGTCGTCAGCGCCGCGGGGTCCTTGCCGAGCACCTCCGACGCGGTGGCCCTGTGGATATCCTCCCCGCGCAGAAACGCGTCGCGGAGCTTCGGCTCGCTCGAGACGTGGGCGAGGATCCGGAGCTCGATCTGGGAGTAGTCCGCGGAGAGCAGACGGTGGCCGGGCTCGGCGACGAACGCCGATCGGATCTCGCGACCCAGCTCGGTGCGAATCGGGATCGACTGCAGGTTCGGGCTCGAGGTCGAGAGGCGGCCCGTCGCCGCGACCGTCTGGTTGAACGTCGTGTGCAGCCGGCCGTCCTCCCCGAGCAGTGTGGGGAGCGGCTCGAGGTACGTGTTCAGGAGCTTCGTCAGCTCGCGCCATTCCTCGACCACCGGGACGATGTCGTGGTCGCCGCGGATCGCGCGGAGGACCTTCGAGTCGGTCGAGTACCCCGTCTTCCCCTTGCGGCCCGGCGTCAGTTCGAGCTTCTCGAAGAGGACACGTCCGAGCTGCTGCGGCGATCCCAGCACGAACTCCTCGCCCGCGAGGTCGTAGGCGCGCGCCTCGAGCTCCTCGACACGGTCGCCCAGGCGTGCGGTGATCTCGCCCATGCGATAGGTGTCGATGCGCACGCCCGCGTCCTCCATCGCGCCGAGGACGACGGAGAGAGGCAGCTCGATGTCGCGGTAGAGGCGCTCCGAGCCTCGGTCTGCGACTTTCGCCGCAAGCGGCGCTGCCAGCCGACGGACGGCTTCGGCGCGACGGACGAGCGCCGCCGTTTCCTCTTCCGCCGGCGGATCCGGCTCGAGCTCGAGGCCGTTCTCGATCGCGAGATCGTCCAGGGCGTACTCGGCGCGACCGGGATCGATCAGGTACGCCGCGATCAGCGTGTCGTCTGCGGCCGGGCGACCGAGCCGAAGGGACTTCGCGTCGTGCGCGACGACGTCTGCCTTCGCGAGCCCGGCGGCGAGGTC
>DASSQE010000152.1:0-20043 GCA_035702645.1 Gaiellaceae bacterium | reverse complement strand
TCCACATCACGGGTGCGGTGGTACTCGTCGGCGGCGTGATCGCGGCGGCCACGGCCTTCCTCTCCGCACGGGGTGACGCGCGGAGACTCCGGCTCGGCTACTACTCGCTCCTGTTCGTCGCCCTGCCCGGGTTGATCGTCGCGAAGTTCGGTGCGACCTGGATCTGGTCGAAGGAGTCGACGCACAGCTTCATCGGCTCGGCGTTCCCGCACACGGACGATCCTCGCTGGATCATGATCGGCGGCACCGCGCTCGACGGCGGAGGCGCCTTGCTCGTCCTCGCGCTGATCCTCGGCTGGTTCGGGCTCGAGAGGCTGGACGGCAGTCGGGACGACTTCCTGGCGAAGGTGCCGGTGGTCAAGAACATGGAGGGAGCCACCCTCCTCAAGGGGACGACGATCATCTCGGTCGTGCTCCTCGTCGGCTACGTGCTCGCGATCTGGGGTATGGGCACGAAGCCGAGCTAAGCAGCGCTGAGCTTGGGCGACAGCACGGAGCGGTTCGTCAAGCGGCAAGCCCACTCCGGGCAAAATGCGACAGCATTTTGCCCGTACAACGACCACGGGCCCCTCACCTGGGAGCCCGCGATCGGCCGTCAGATACAAGGCGCGCCGCTCGCCTTGCGGCGTGCCCTGCAGCGCGCATCATCGAACTTTTGGCGGACGAACGCAAGTCCGAGTCGTCACAAAGCAGGCAGGTACTTCGATTTCTCCCATTCCGTGACCTGGACGCGGTACTCGTCCCACTCCTTCCGCTTCAACTCGACGTAGCGCGGGAAGATGTGTTCCCCGAGGGCACTGCGCATGAGCTCCGAGGCGGCGCGCTCGTCGATCGCCTCGCCGAGCGACTCGGGGAGCGAGATGATCCCCCGCTCGCGCCGCTGCTCGGGCGTGAGCCGGTAGAGGTTCGAGTCCATCGGATCCGGGAGCTCGTAGCCCTTCTCGATCCCCTCGAGACCGGCGTGTAGCAGCGCCGCGAACGCGAGGTACGGGTTGCAGGCCGGATCCGGGCAGCGGATCTCCGCGCGCGTCGCCTGCTCCGATCCCGGCTTGTACAGCGGGATCCGGATGAGCGCCGAGCGGTTCCGCTGCGACCAGGCCACGTACACCGGCGCCTCGTAGCCGGGGACGAGCCGCTTGTAGGAGTTCACCCACTGCGCGAGCACGCCGGACATCTCGCGCGCATGCACGAGGAGGCCGGCGATGAAGCCCTTCGCCGTCTTCGAGAGGTGGAACTCGTCGCGCCGGTCGAAGAACTGGTTGCGGCCGCCCTTGAAGAGCGACATGTGCGTGTGCATCCCCGAGCCGTTCTCGCCGAAGAGCGGCTTCGGCATGAACGTCGCGTAGTAGCCGTGCCAGGTGGCGACCTCCTTGACGATCAGCCGGTAGGTGAGGGTGAAGTCGGCCATCGAGAGCGCATCGGAGTAGCGCATGTCGATCTCGTGCTGCGAGGGCCCGACCTCGTGGTGGTGGTACTCGACCGGGATGCCGACCGTCTCGAGCGCCGCGATCGTGTCGTTGCGCACCTCGGTGGCGGCATCCTGCGCGGTCATCGCGAAGTAGCCGCCCTCGTCGATCGTCTCCGTCCCGTGCTCGTCCTCGAAGAGGAAGTACTCGAGCTCGGGGCCGACGTAGAAGGCGTCGAAGCCCATGTCCTGCATTCGCTCGAGCGCGCGCCGGAGCACGTGCCGTGGATCGCCCTCGTACGGGGCGCCGTCCGGTGTGACGACGTCGCACATGAGCCGCGCGACCTTCGCGCCGACCGCGTGCCCGTGCTCGTCGATCGGCCGCGGCATGATCCGGAACGTCGCCGGGTCCGGGATCGCGACCATGTCCGACTCCTCGATCGCATTGAAGCCCGTGATCGACGAGCCGTCGAAGCCCATCCCGTCGTTCAGCGCCTCCTCCATCTCGGCGGGCGTGATCGCGAACGACTTGAGATGGCCCTCGAGGTCCGTGAACCAGAAGAGGACGTGCTCGACGTCCTCTTCGCGGATCTGCTTCAGCACCGCCCGCCTCGCCGCAACGGACGACGTCGCCCGATCGCGGCTCTTGACCATGCGTGCTCTCGACGCCTGCGCCCTCGGTCTCGCCATGCGTTTCTCCTCCTGAAATGGAAAAAGCCCCGGACGGAGATCCCGCCCGAGGCCACGTCGCCTCACGAAGACCGCGACACTCTACACGGGCTCAGGCGGACGCGCCGGAGTAGTTCCGGAGGCCGTAGCGCCAGAACCAGCGGCTGCCGCCGAAGAGCGCCGCCGCGAACACCGCGGCGAAGACGAGCGTCTGCCAGCCGAGTCGCGCCGTCAGCGCCTCCGCCGGGACGGTGACCGCGAACGCGATCGGTACAAGGAAGGTGACGCTGTACTTGAGCCAGCCCGGATAGATGCCGACCGGCCAGCGCCCGGTCGCGAAGACGCCGTCGAAGAGCTCGACCGCGGTCCACATGTTCACGACCCAGAAGGCCGCCGTCGCGATCACGAGCCAGAAGCAGTAGATCATCAGGCCGCCGAGGAGAAGCGCGATTGCGAACGCGATCGCGTCGAGGGGGCCGACGTCCGTCACCACTTGGGACAGGCCCACGGCAAGGACGACGGATCCCGAGACGAGATCGATGACCTGCCAGATGCGCACCTCGCGGACGCTGACGATGACCTGGGAGTCCTGCGGCTTCGTCAGTGCGTAGTCGAGCTTCCCGTCGCGGACCTCGTCGATCAAACGTGTCATGTTCGGCTGGATGTACGTCTTGATCGCGCCGCCCATCAGGATCTGGATCCCCAGCACGCAGAGGAGCTCGGACTTCGACCAGCCGTTCAGCTCGGTCGTGTGCGAGTAGACGAGGGCGAGGACGACGAGACCGACGACGAGCGAGATGGCCGACTGCATCAGCTGCACGACGAAGTTCACGCGGTACTGCAGCTCGTTCATGACGCCGACCTTGAAGTAGAGCCAGGAGAGCCGGATTCCGTGCATCGACTCAGCCACCCACCGCTGAGTAGCGCTTGACCGCGTGCTTCCATGCGAAGCGGAAGATCCCGAAGCCGATCAGGATCCAGAGGAGCTGGGCGCCGAGCCCGCGAAGGAGCTCCTCGTTCGACAGATCGCCGACGAGGCTCTGGATCGGGAAGTAGAACGCCCACTGGAAGGGGAGGAAGCGCGCGATCTGCTGCACCCACGCGGGCATCAGCGTCATCGGTACGAGCCGACCGGAGAGGAGCAGCTCGGTCGTCATCCAGAGGTCGAAGATCGCCGCCCCGCGGGTCGTCCAGAAGCAGAGCATCCCGAGGCTCTCCTGGAACATCGTGCGCAGCAGGTACGCCCCCCAGATGGCGATGAAGAACGCGACGACCTGCTGCGGGCTCGGGCTGAGCGTCGGGTGGAAGACCAGCGAGAGCCCGAGCGCGAGCGGGATCCAGAGGACGATCACGACGACCTTCCAGCCCGCGAAGTACGCGATGTCGTAGTTCAGCTGGTTGATCGGGCGGAGAAGCATCCCGGAGAGCTGCCCTTCACGGATCCGGTATTCCCAGAACGGCGCTCCGAAGACGATGTTCATGTTCCGGACGAGCGTCCAGACGATGTAGTAGGCGGCGAGGTAACCGGGCGTGAGGCCGTTGACCGAGCC
This sequence comes from Gaiellaceae bacterium, assembly GCA_035702645.1. Classification (GTDB taxonomy): domain Bacteria; phylum Actinomycetota; class Thermoleophilia; order Gaiellales; family Gaiellaceae; genus GMQP-bins7. The sequence continues at coordinate 16,419 of DASSQE010000152.1, read as the reverse complement.
GCCGTTCTCGTCCGCGATCGTGGTCCAGACGACGAGGTAGATCACCGGCTCGGCGACCATCCCGAACATGTAGAAGTAGTTGGCGGTGCGGTACTGGATTTGCTCCTGCACCGCCAGGCGCATCGTGCTCAGGTAGAAGCCCACGAGCGAGCGCAGGCGGCCCGCTTCCGGCAGCGCGAAGGTTGCGGCGGGCGTGCTCACGACGCGATCTCCACCGCGTCCCGCTCCTGCGCGAAGACGAGCTCGATGACGTCCTCGATCGGCGGCTCCTCGATCGTCAGGTCGAGCACGGACTGCTCGGAGAGGAGCCGGGCCGCGACCTGCGACGTCTCGGCCTTGGGAACGCGCAACGTCACCCAGTCCCCGTCTCGGTGGATGACTTCCCCGTAGCGGTCGAGCTCCGCCCGGCCGTCCTCGAGGGCAACGCCGATCGTCTTGTAGGCGGCGAAGCGATCGGTGAGACCGGTGAGCGGGCCGTCGTACAGGATCCGCCCGTGGTGAATGACGATCACGCGTCGGCAGAGCGCCTGGACGTCGGCCATGTAGTGGCTCGTGAGGAGCACCGTCGCCTCGTAGCGGCGGTTGTACTCGGCGACGAACATGCGGATGCGCTTCTGCATCGTGACGTCGAGCCCGATCGTGGGCTCGTCGAGGAAGAGCACCTTCGGCCGGTGGAGGAGGGCCCCGACGACCTCGACCTTCATCCGCTCGCCGAGCGAGAGGTTCCGCACCGGCTTCCGGACGAGGTCGCCCACCTCGAGGAGCTCGATCAGCTCGTCGCGAAAGGGCGCGAAGTCCTCGCGCGGGATCCGGTAGATGGCGCGGTTCAGCTCGAACGAGTCGAGCGCCGGCAGGTCCCACTGGAGCTGGTTGCGGTTCCCCATGACGAGGGTGATCTGCCGCAGGAAGTCGCGCTGACGTTTCGACGGCACGAAGCCGAGCACGCGCGCGTCGCCGCCGCTCGAGTAGAGGAGCCCCGAGAGCATCTTCAGCGTGGTCGTCTTGCCCGCGCCGTTCGGACCGAGGAAGCCGACGATCTCGCCCGGCTCGATCTCGAACGAGATGCCGTCGACAGCGCGAACGTCGCGGGTCTTCCGCCGGACGAGGCTCTTCGTCGACGCCCAGAGCCCGGCCTCGCGCTCGTGGACCGCGAAGACCTTCTCCAGGCGATCGACCCTGACGGCGAGCTCGCTCATCGCGTCGTTACCCCGACCGCTTCAGCTTCCCGTGCCGCTTCGCGTAGTGCTCGCCCCGCCCGAAGACCCAGAGGCCGAGGGGGATCGAGACTGCGCCGATGAGGAGCAATGGCCAGATGTCGCCCCAGAGAGCGGAGAGCGGTGCGCCGTCGAGGATCGCGGCGCGGATCCCGGCGAGCGCGTATGTCGCGGGCGAGAACTTCGCGATCCACTGCATCCACTCCGGGAGGACGCTCACCGGGTAGTAGACACCCGAGACGACGAGCAGCGTCCCCTGTGCGACGAACCCGAGCTGCGTCCCCTTCTCGGGAGAGATGAGCGGCAGGACGGACATCATCATCCCGATCCCGATGAACGAGATCGACGCGACGACGAGGATCACGAACGCCGACCAGTAGTTCGCGTTCGGCATCGAGAGGTTGAAGAAGAGGAACGCGCAGACCACGAAGAGGAAGATCGCGCGAACGAGCCCGTACAGGATCGCGAAGATCCCCTGGCCCGCCAGGTGCATGGCCCGCGAGAGCGGCGCCATGAACGTGTACTCGATCGTGCCCTCCCAGCGCTCCCACGCGACCGTCTCCATCAGGAACTCGAACAGGATCCCGAGGTACGCCCAGACGACCGCTCCGATGAGGAGCGTCGTCATCGTCTCGTTGACGTCGAGCGAGCCGCCCTCGGCCTCGATCCCCTTCGCGATGAAGACGATCGTGAGCGTGTTCGCAACGGTCCAGACGAACCACGCGACGTCCCACCAGATGTAGCGCTTGGTGAGGTAGGCGTTCCGCTCGACGACGCCGCCGGCGCCGACGAGCTCTGCGCGCATCGTGCCCAGCATCGCTCTCATGCGAACACCTCCCGGTCGTCGTCGTCTTCGTCCTCCTCGGCCTCGAACTCGCGTCCGGTGGCCGAGAAGAACGCCTCCTCGAGCGTCGCCGCCCGGTAGCGCCGCTTCAGCTCGTCCACCGACTCGAGCGCGAGCAGGCGCCCGCGGTCGAGGATGCCGACGCGCTCGGCGAGCGTCTCCGCCTCGGCGAGGTCGTGCGTGCAGAGGAGGATCGTCGAGTCGTGGCTCGAGCGGATCTCACGGACGAACTCCTGCACCTCGAGCTTCGAGCGCGGATCGAGCCCCGTCGTCGGCTCGTCGAGCAGGAGCACGACGGGTGACGTGAGCAGCGCGCGCGCGAGCGCGACCTTCTGCTGCATCCCGCGCGAGAGGCTCTCCATCGGCTCGTCCCGCCGGTCGCTCGGGAAGCCGACGCGCTCGAGGATCTCGGGGATCATCGTGCGCGTCTGCCGCGCCGTCATGCCGTAGTAGCGCGCCGCGTAGCTCAGGTTCTCGGCGGAGGACATCCGCTTGAAGAACGAGGCCTCGACGGACACCCGGTTCACGAGCCGGCGCACGGCACGGTTGTCCGAGACCACGTCGTGGCCGAAGATGCTCGCGGAGCCGCCGTCCGGCAGCAGCAAGGTCGAGAGCAGGCGGACGAGCGTCGACTTCCCGGACCCGTTCTGGCCCAGGATCGCGACCGTCTCGCCGCGCGCGATCGTGAACGACACGCCGTCGAGCGCAACGCGCGTCCTCCGCGCGAACCGGCCGAGCTTCTTGTCGCGACGGCGGAACACCTTGCGGAGCTCGCGCACCTCGACGGCCGGAGGCGAACGGCGGCGGGCCGCGTCGAGCGGCACTGCCTCGATCGGATTGGTACTACGAACCTCGGTCATCTGATGCTCCTTCGGGTGCTGCGTAGCGAGAACGGGCGAGCGAAAGCCAGGCCCTAGGGAGGGCCACGGCAACGGGTGTCTCAGCTACTGGCGAGGAACATCGAGTCGGCCACGATACCGCCGTGACCGCCCACGGTCAACCTCGACGCACGTCCGAGCCGAGAGCCGGGCCGGGCCCGCCACACGGGATGGGGTGCATCCACATCTTTTCCATCCGCGACACCTCTCTCGACCGGACACGCTCGCCGACGTAGGCGGCGAGCAGAGCCGGCCACGATACCAGCGCCTCCAGCGTCCGGCAATCTTGCGTCCGTCCGCACGTGCGACTACGGTGGATCGAGACGAAGTCGGACGTCGGCTTCGGCCGAGGCGACGCGGCCTCGGGGCTCGGGGGAGCCCTGGGGTCTTTTTTGTTGGTCCGAGAGGAGGAGACGCACATGTCGGAGATGGCGGAGCGGCAGTACCTCCGGAATGGAAACGAGACACTCCCCGACGCGCGTGAGGCGCTCGAGTGGGCGGGCGAGACGCGAGCCGCGATGGTCGACCTGAAGTTCTGCGACCTCCTCGGCACCTGGCAGCACGTGTCGCTGCCGATCACCGCCTTCGACGAGGCTGCCTTCGACGAGGGGCTCGGCTTCGACGGCTCGTCCATCCGCGGCTGGCAGGGGATCTCCGAGTCCGACATGCTCCTGATGCCCGACGCGTCCTCCGCGATCCTCGATCCGGCGACGGAAGCGCCCACGCTCTCGCTCGTCTGCGAGATCGCCGACCCCATCACGCACGAGCCGTACGCGAAAGATCCGCGCGGCGTCGCCCGCCGAGCCGAGGAGCACCTCCGCTCCACCGGCATCGCGGACACGGCCTACATCGGCCCCGAATGCGAGTTCTTCGTCTTCGACGAGGTCCATTACGAGCTCGCGCCGCACCGCTCACACTACGAGGTCGACTCGGCCGAGGGCCACTGGAACTCGGGCCGGCCCGGCCTCGGCTACACGGCGCGCCCGAAGGAGGGCTACTTCCCGGCCGCTCCCTCCGACTCGCTCCACGATCTCCGGACCGAGATGGTGCTCACGCTCGAGCGGATCGGGATCCCGTGCGAGTTCCACCATCACGAGGTCGCCTCGGGCGGCCAGTGCGAGATCGACCTCCGCTACACGACCCTCACTCGCATGGCCGACCAAGTCATGACGTACAAGTACGTCGTCAAGAACCTCGCGCGCCGCCACGGCAAGACGGCCACGTTCATGCCGAAGCCGATCTTCGGCGACAACGGCTCCGGGATGCACACGCACCAGTCCCTGTGGAAGGAGGGGACGCCGCTCATGGCCGACAAGTCGGGGTACGCGGGCCTGTCGCAGCTCGGCCGTGCGTACGTCGGAGGCCTTCTCGCGCACGCGCCCGCACTGCTCGCCTTCTGCGCTCCGACGACGAACTCGTATCGTCGGCTCGTGCCCGGCTACGAGGCTCCGGTGAACCTCGTCTACTCGCAGCGGAACCGCTCGGCGTGCATCCGGATCCCGATGTACTCGGAGTCGCCGAGGGCCAAGCGGATCGAGTTCCGCCCGCCCGACTCGGCGGCAAACCCGTACCTCGCCTTCGCCGCGATGCTCATGGCCGGTCTGGACGGGATCGAGCGCGGGCTCGACCCTGGGGCGCCCGCCGACTACGACCTCTTCGAGGACGCGGACGCGGACGTTCCGCAGGTCCCGGGATCGCTCGGCGAGGCGCTCGAAGCGCTCGAGGCCGACCACGAGTTCCTCCTCGCCGGCGGCGTCTTCTCGGAGGAGCTGATCCGGACCTGGATCGCGTGGAAACGCGAGAACGAGGTCGATGCCGTGCGGCTGCGGCCCCACCCGGCCGAGTTCGCGCTCTACTTCGACTGCTGAGGCGAGGGTCGGCGACAGGATCGGGATCTCGTGTCTCAGCACGAGATGGGGCGGGGTCGATGGCGGTGCCGGGCTCTCGTATCTCGGCACGAGATGGGGGCAAGGTGCCGAGACACGAGATCCCGACCCCGCCTTGCAGACGAGGGTGGAACGAGCTTGAGAAGATGCTGTCGTGGGTGGCTCCGACTACCTTCCGTACCGGATCGCGGGCGCGTACTTCGAGTCGTGCAACTGCGAGGCGATCTGCCCGTGCCGCACGATCGGTGGTGTGCCCGGCGGCCGGTCGACGTACGGGGTCTGCTTCGGCGCACTCTCGTGGCAGATCCGGAAAGGACACGCGGCCGATGTCGAGCTCGACGACCTGAACGCTGCGCTGGTCTACCGCTACTCCGATGACGAGGCGGGATCGCCGTGGTCGTTTCGGGTTCACGTCGATACGCGTGGGAGCGATCGCCAACGGGAAGCGCTCGCGGAGATCCTCGTCGGCAGGCTCGGCGGGACGCTGATGCTCGCGATGCCGTGGGTCCGAAAGCCGAGCGAACTCCTGGAGGTCCGTGCGAGCACGATCGAGATCGAGCACGGCGGCCGAAGCGCCGAGCTTCGGGTGGGCGAGGCGGCGACCGCGCGTGCATCCCGGGCTGTGGAGACGACTGAACGCGTCTCCTGCATCGTCCCGGGGCATCACCGGCCGGGCACGGAGCTGTACGCGCACGAGCTGCGCGTCGCCGACGAGCCCTTCGCGTGGGAGCTCGCCGGCAACTGCGCGTTCGTGAGCGACTTCGACTATTCCTCGGACGAGGACATCTGGTCGCTCAACGCAGTGCGAACGTGACCGTCACGGTCGCGGTCGTCTCCTGCTGACCCCCGACGACCGGCGTCGACGACACGGCATCCGCCGCTGCGCGATACATCGGCATCGGCTCCGAGCTCCCGCTTTCCGCGATCGTGGTCACCGCTCCGAGGGTGCGCCCGGTCGCCTTCGCGAGCGCCTCTGCGTGCGCCCGGGCGTCCGCGACGGCGTTCCCGAGCGCCTGCTGGTAGAGACGTTTTGCGCCCGCTGCGCTCATGTCGGGTCCGGACACGTGGTTCGCACCGGCAGCGACGGCTGCGTCGATCAGCTCGCCTGCCCGGGCGACACCGATCGTGGCCGAGACGCTGTTCGAAGCGGAGTATCCCGAGGACGTTCCGTCGCCCTCCGACGCGGGCCACACGCTGACCCACTGCGTCGCGAGGTCGCGTGCTTCAGCTCCGCGGAGCGCGGAGATCACCTTCCGCATCGCGTCACCGTTCGCCGCCAAGGCCGCCTGCGCAGTCCCGCCACGCGACTCGACGCCGAACGAGAGCTGCGCGTCGTCGGGAACCGCGGTCACGGATCCGGTGCCGGTCACGGTGATCGTGTCGGCCGGAGCAGAGGCGTCGCCGCGGGCCTGCGAGGGCGGCCCAACCGCACTCGCGAGAGCGGCGACGGCGAAGAGCGCGGGAACGGCGAGGAGCAGACGCGGCATCGGAGGCCTCCGGGATCGGTGTCGCCCCGAATACGCCGCCGAGCCCGCCTCGCGTCACAGAGAAGGGGTCACTCCCAGCCGAGGTACGGCGCTGCCCCGCGCTTGAAGAGACCGCGCGCGATGACGACCCTCTGGATCTCGCTCGTCCCCTCCCAGATCCGGTCGACCCGGAGCTCGCGGAAGAAGCGCGCGGCCGGGTTCTCCAGCATGTATCCGCGCCCGCCGAAGAGCTGGACCGTCCGGTCGGCCACTCGCCCGGCCATCTCGGACGCGTACAGCTTGGCCATCGAGACCTTGCCGTGGACGACCTTGCGATCGGAGAGCGTGTCGAACGCGTGCGCGGCGTGGTACGTCAGCAGGCGCGCGGCGTGGAGCTCGATGAGCGAATCCGCGAGCTGGAACGAGACGCCCTGGTACTCCGCGATCGCGGATCCGAACGCCTCACGCTCCTGTGTCCATTCGGTCGCGAGGTCGAGCAGGCGCAGCGCCGCTCCGCAGCAGCGCGCGGCGATGAAGAGCCGTTCGACGAGGATCCATTCCTTCGCACCCGCGTCGCCGCTCGCCGGGACACGGTTCGCCTCGGGAACGCGGCAGTCGCTGAAGACGATCTCCGGGTGGTGGTCGATGTACGGGTCGTGGAGGAACCGGGGGGTGCGCCTGATCTCGAGCCCGGGCGCATCGGGATCGACGAGGAAGAGCTGCTGCTCCCCCTCGGCGCCCGCGAGCACGACGTAGACGCCCGGATCGCCCTCGCTCGTGACGAACCACTTCTCGCCGTTCAGCACCCACTCGTCCCCATCGCGGGTCGCCGTCGCCTGCAGACCGGAGAGGTCTGAACCGGCGCCCGGCTCAGTCAGCGCCCACGCCTCGCGATACTCGCCACGCACGATCGGGTCGACGTAGCGCTTCGCCTGCTCGGGGGTCACGATCTCGAGCAGCTCCCGGGGGCCGCGATCGACGACCGCGAACCCGAGCCCGTTCGTCGCCTTCCCGGACTCCTCCTCGAGCGCAACCTGCCCGAGCATCGACAGGTCCTTGCCGCCCGCCTCCGCCGGCATGTTGAGCATGGCGAAGCCCGCGTCGCGCGCCCTGCGCCGGAGCTCGTCGATCTCGTGCCGATCGATCGACCCGCGCTCGGCGATGCGCTCCTCGAGCGGGTACACCTCGTTCTCGACGAACGCTCCGACCGCGTCCTTGAGCGCGCGGATGTCGTCGGGGAGCTCGGGGACGATCACGGGGCGTGAGCCTAGAGGCTCGAGCTACGCGGCGCCGAGCGCTCGCTCGAACGCGGCTCGCTCGTCGTCGGTGAGCGGCCGCGAGCCGCCGAGCTCGCGATCGCGGGCGACGAGGACGGCCTCCGCCTCGGCGGCGAGCTCGCCGTCCCGCGTCCGGATCGCCTCGCGCAAGGTGATGCTCGAGGTGCCGATGCGAACGAGACAGCAGGAGACGACGACTGAGTCGTCCTCAAGTCGGAGCTCGCGACGGAAGTCGATCGCGACGCGGGCCAGCACGAAGTCCCACGCGTCTCCCACGCCCGCCACACAGCGGTCGACCCACTCGTCGCGGCACTCCTCGAGGTACGTCGCGTAGACAGCGTTGTTGACGTGCTGGTACGCGTCGACGTCGCGCCAGCGGATCTCGATCGCCTTCTCGTGCGTCATGGCCGGCGATCTTAGAGACCGCCCGCCCCGCGAACCGGCGAGAATGGGCGCGGTGGACGACGGCGTGCGCGCACTCCTCTTCCCGCGCTCGCTCGCGGTCGTCGGCGCGTCGCCGCGGAACGTCGAGGCGGTCGAGACCGTCGTGCGAAGCGGCGTTCGTTCCTGGGGAGTCAACCCGAATCACGCGGAAGTCGCCGGGCTCGAATGCTTCCCGAGCGTGGCCGAGCTCCCGGACGTGCCGGAGAGCGCATTCCTGCTCGTCAACCACACCCGGGTCGAGCAGGCCTTCGAGGACGCCGCGGCCGCGGGCGTGAGAGCGTTCGTCGTTCCCGGCGTGGGCGCCGAGGCCGGAGCTCACTCGAAGCCGGTCACCGAGCGCGTCGCCGCACGGGCGCGCGAGCTCGGTGTCTCGCTCCTCGGCCCGAACTGCATGGGCGTGTACGTCCCCGACGGCCCCGCCGCCTGGAACGGGCTCGCGCCGACGACGACGGCGGCCGGGCACGTCGCGGTGCTCTGCCAGTCGGGCTCCATCGCAGACGCGTTCCTTTCGCTCGGTGGACGCGTGGGCTTCCGCTGCATCGTGTCCTCCGGCGCGGAGGCGGTCACCGACGCGGCCGACTATCTCTCGTTCTTCGCGGACGACGAGGGGACGCGTGCGATCGGGCTCTTCCTCGAGACGGTGCGGCGGCCCGATGCCTTCGTGGCTGCGCTCGCCCGCTGCGCCGAGGCGGGCAAGCCCGTGGTGTGCCTGAAGGTCGGACGCTCGGAGTCGGCGGCGCGGGCCGCGCTCACCCACACCGGTGCACTCGTCGGCTCGAGCCGGGCGTTCTCCGCCGTTCTCCGGCGCTACGCCGCCATCGAGGTCGAGGACTTCCACGAGCTCGTCGAGACGCTCGAGGTCCTCGGCCGCAGTCGCTGGCCGACGGGGACTCGGATCGCGGGGATCTCGGAGTCGGGCGGCGAGTGCGCCCTCCTCGCCGACCAGGCAGAGGCAGCCGGGTTCGCCTTCGAGCCGCTCCCCGCCGAGCTCGCCGAGCGGCTCCGCGTCGAGTTCCCGAACTACCTCTCGCCGGGGAACCCGCTCGACGCCTGGGCCGTGGACGACGCGATCGCCGTCTACCCGCGCTCACTCGAGCTGCTCGGCGAGTCGGGCGCGTTCGACATCCTCCTCGCCCAGGCCGACCTCTCGCAGTTCCGCGACGTCTCGAACGACGACTGGTGCGAGGCCGCACTGCGCGCACTCGCCCGGGTCGCGTCAGAGCACGACCTGTTCGCCGCCGGAGTCACCGTCCACAGCGGCGACCCGCCGCGGCGCTTCCAGGAGCTCGCGCGAGAGCTCGACCTGGCGCTCCTCCGCGGGCCGCGTGACGCCATGCGCGCGCTCGCGGGAGTGACGGGACGCGCTCCCTGGAGACCTCTGCGAGAGAACGCAGGCGCTCCCGAGGTACGCGACCTCCTCGTGCCGGGACCGCTCCCGGAGCACGAGTCCGCTCTCGTGCTGGAGCGCGTCGGAGTCCCGTTCGCCCCTCGGAGACGGGCCGGGACACCCGAGGACGCGGCTCGGGCCGGGGCCGAGCTGGGCTTCCCCGTCGTGGTCAAGCTCGACGGCCCGTCGCACAAGGCGATGCTCGGCGGGGTCGTCCTCGGCGTCGAGACGCCCGCTGCCGCGGCAGAGGCGGCGCGCCGGCTCGGAGGTCCGGTGCTCGTCGCACGGCAGCTCGCTCCGGCCGCCGAGGCGATCTGCGGGATGACCCGCGACCCCGATTACGGGCCCGTGCTCGCGCTCGGCCTCGGCGGCATCGACGTGGAGGACCTCGGCCGCGTTGCCGTCTCGATCGCCCCGGTCGATCTGGACGGTGCCCGCGAGCTCGTCTCCGAAGCACGGCTGCCCGATCCGCGCGACGTTCTCGCGAGAGCGCTCGTGGGCATCGGCGACCTCGCGCTCTCGTATCCGGAGATCGACGCGATCGACGTGAACCCGCTGCTGCTCGCACCGGACGGCGCAATCGCCGTCGACGCGCTCGTCGTCGTCTCCCCCGCAACGCAATCGGAATAGCGAGCGGAGGGGAATCGGCCTAGAGTCCAGGGCTGCTGCACCGGGGGACGGCGAGGGAGGGAGGTCTGGGCATGTCGCATCCGAAGGAGAGGCGCTTCGGCCGGAAGGAGTTCCTCCAGCGATCGGCGGCCGGCGCCGTCGCCCTCTCGGGCATGAGCACCCTGCTCGCCGCCTGCGGAGGCAGCCAGAGCTCCGCCCGCGAGACGCTGACCCTCGCGCGACAGGACAACCCGGTCAAGTGGCCGATCTTCAAGGACAACCAGGCGATCGCCTCCGGGCTCGAGCCCGAGAAGGCGACGCTCCAGATCTTCAACTGGAACGGCTACCTCTGGCCGCGCTCGATGAAGGAGTTCGGCAAGCAGTACGGCGTCGACGTTCGGATGACGACGTTCGACACCTCCGACGAGGCGATCTCGAAGCTCACATCCGGCGGCCTCTCGTTCGACGTCTTCTTCCCCTTCCCGGACCGACTCGGCCAGCTGATCGTCGGAAAGGCGCTGCAGCCGCTGAACCACAGCTACCTGCCGAACCTGCAGAAGACGATCTGGCCCTCGCTCCGCAGCCCGTTCTACGATGTCGGGTCGCAGTACACGGTCCCGTACACGATCTACACGACGGGCATCGGCTACCGGAAGGACATGGTTCAGCAGACGCCCGCGGAGTACTCGAACCCGTACGAGATCTACTGGGACGGGCGGAACAAGGGCAAGACCTTCCTGCTCGACGACGGCCGCGAGGCGCCGATCCACATGCTCCTGAAGAACGGGGTCACGGACATCAACACGGAGAAACCGGACGACATCGCGCTCTTCGAGCGGGAGCTGAAATCGCTCATCAAGCCCGTGCACGTCAAGCTGTCGACGAACGACTACACGAACATCCCGCAGGGGATCGCGTCGGTGCACCAGGCCTGGTCCGGAAGCATGGTCTCGGCGAAGTGGTACCTCCCGCAGGGAACCGGGACGGACGTCCTCGGCTACTGGTTCCCGAAGGACGGACACGGGACGATCGGGAACGACATGATGGGCGTCCCGCGCTCGGCGAAGAGCCCCGTGCTCGCCCACCACTTCATCAACTTCATGCTCGACGACAAGAACGGCTACGACAACTTCGCGCAGTACAACGGCTATCAGCCGCCGTTCGTCACGATCAACCCGGACCGGCTGATCTCCGACGGGGTCATCCCGAAGAACCTCACCAGCGCGGTCGTCCGCGAGAGCGACTTCAAGCGTGCGTACTTCCTGCTCGAGCTGAGCCCTACCGGACAGGCCGCCTGGCAGAACGCGTGGGCGAGCTTCAAGGCGGGTGTCTGACGGCTCTGCCGCCCGCTCCTCGAGGTCGGAGGAGCGCCGACGCAGTACCGCCGGCTGGTCGCTCCTGGCACTACCCGGCGTCGTCTGGGTCTGCTTCTTCTTCCTACTGCCGTTCTATGCGGTGCTCTGCGTCGCCTTCGGGACCGTCGATCCGATCCTGCAGACGCCCAGGCCCGCCTGGAACCCGCTCGACTGGAACACGAGCGCGTTCCAGTTCGTCTCCGACAACCTCTTCACGTGGCACGGCCCGTTCGAGATCGTCTTCGTGCGGACGTTCTTCTACGTCCTCATCGCGACGACGCTCTCGCTGTTGATCGCGTACCCGGTCGCGTACTACGTCGCCCGCCACGGCGGCCGCTGGAAGGGCCTCCTCCTGCTCGGCCTCATCGCACCGTTCTTCATCAGCTACCTGATGCGGATGCTCGCGTGGATCAACCTCCTGCAGGACGACGGCTGGGTGAACAAGGTGCTCCTCTGGATCGGCCTCCTGAGCGAGCCGCGCACATGGCTCGACGGCCGCGCCTCGTCGGTCATCCTCGGCCTCGTCTACGGCTACGTGCCGTACATGATCCTGCCGCTCTACGCGTTCCTCGATCGCATCGACCGGAACGTCCTCGAGGCGGCCCGTGACCTCGGCGCGAGCCCCGCCCAGGCGTTCCGTCTCGTCACGTTCCCGCTCTCGATCCCGGCCGTGCTTGCGGGCTGCGTGATCATCGCGCTCCCGATGTTCGGCGACTACTACACGCCGGACCTGCTCTCCGGCTCGCCCCAGACGAGCATGATCGGGAACGAGATCAACCTCTACATCCGCGGCGGCCAGCAGATACCGATCGGGGCGGCGCTCGTCGTCGTGCTCATGCTCTTCCTCGGCCTCCTCATGGGCTACTACCTCGTCGTCACGGCCCGGGCCCAGCGGAGGTTGACCGCGTGACGGCGGCGGAAGCGACGGTCGCGATCCCTCGCCGCTCGACCTTGACCAGGCTGCAGGACTGGTGGGCGAACCCGTGGGGCCGCCCGCGCTTCCTCGTCCTCGCGACGGCGCTCTACCTCGTCTGGTCGATCATCCCGATCCTGATAGCGATCCGCTTCTCCTTCAACGAGGGGCGCTCGCGCTCGACGTCGCAGGGGTGGTCGCTGCGCTGGTACTACGGCGATCCCGACCTCTCGGTCTGGCACGACCCCGACCTGCGCTCGGCGCTGTTCCAGAGCCTGCGGCTCGCGGGGATCGCGGTCCTGGTCACCGTCCCGCTCGGCGTGGCGCTCGCGATCGGGCTCACGCGCTGGCGCGGCCGCGGGGCAGGAACCTCGAACTTCATCTCGATGATCCCGCTCGTCACGCCCGAGATCGTCATGGGCACCGCGTTGCTGCTCGTCTTCATCCACCTGCTCCGGTTCATTCCACTCGGAACGCCGGCGCAGGCGATCGGCCACATCACGTTCTCGCTCGTCTTCGTGCTCGTCATCGTGCGCGGACGACTGCTCGCAATCGGTCCCGAGTACGAGGAGGCAGCGCAGGATCTCGGCGCGTCGCGCCTGCAGGCGGTGCGCCTCGCGCTGCTCCCGATGCTCGCGCCCGCGATCGTGGCCAGCGTGATCGTCGTGTTCGCGATCTCGATGGACGACTTCGTGGTCAGTGCGTTCCTGTCCTCGGGATCCTCCACCGACACGGTTCCCGTGCGCATCTACTCGACCGGGCGAACCGCACCGACCCCGGCGTTGAACGCGCTGGCGACGCTCACGCTCGGGATCACGATCGCCATCGCGGCGGTGCTGTTCGTCCTCTGGAAGCTCGTCCAGTCGCGGCGCGGACCGGCGGAGACGGGCGTCGAGGCCTTCGCGAGCGGGCTCGAGTAGCGGCAGGCTCTACGCCGCCAGGATCGCCGCGGCGGCGGCTTCCCCCGAGCGCACGCCGCCCTCCATGTGCATGTGCCCGAACCCCGCGATGTCCGAGCACGCCCAGTGGATCGGGCCCACCGGACGGCGAAGGTCGTCGCCGTAGCGCGTGAGCCCGCCGGGGACGAACGTCGCCGCGTAGGCGCCGCGCGTCCATTCCTCTGCCGACCAGTCCGTCTCGACGTAGACGGTCGGCTCGAGCGCCCTCCCACCGACGTACTTCGCCATCCCCTCGAGCACGGCGTCGCGGCGGGCATTCGGAGCGAGTCGGCCCACGCGGTCGGCGTTCTCGCCCGCGAGGAACGTGCAGAGCACTCCGACGGCTCCGGAGGGCGGTGAGTTGTCGTACAACTCACGCACGAGCTGGCTCGGTGCGAAGCCCTCGCCGGAGAGCCCGTCCGCCCGCCAGAAGGGCTCGTCGTAACCCGCCAGCACCTTGATCACGCTCCCTTGCGACGTCGCCTGCTCGAGCTTGAGCCTCCACGCGGGGAGGGAGGGCTCGAAGCGGATCGCCCCGGTGAGGTTGGGGGGAATCGCGACGACGAGCGCGCGCGCGGTCGCAGTGACCGCGCCGGCCTCGACTTCGACCCCCTCACCCGACCAGCGCACGCTCCGGACCGGCGCTTCGACGACGACGCTGTCGCCGAGCTCTCCGGCGAGGCGGAGCGGGATCAGCTGCGACCCTCCGACGACGCGGTGGGCGAGGCACTGCTCGGACGCGAAGAGCTCGTACGTGCCGCCCGCCCCGGCGATCACCCACAGCCCCTGGAGGAGGGAGAACGCATGCGCAGGCTTGGTCAGGAACCCGTCGGCGAGGTAGGAGCGGAGCATGTCCCGACCGACGTCGTCCGCGACCTCCGCACGCAACCACTCGTCGAAGGTGATCGTGTCGAGCCTGCGGGCGTCCGGGTGGCGCCAGGGAGCCTCCGGGTCGAGCTCCTTCGCGAGCGCGTCGAGCTTCGCCAGGCCCGCATCGAGCGCCTGCTCCGAGGCCCACCCGAGAGGCGTCGCGTGGTCCGTGTACCGGTGCGATCGGCCCGTCTCGTCGACGTAGACGTCGTCGCCGTCGCGGTAGGCGGAGAAGAGCTCGATCCCGAGCTCGGGGAGAAGCGCGTGCAGGCGTGACTGGTAGGGCGCGACCCACTCGCCTCCGAGCTCGTTCGCCTCGCCGCCGATCTCGGTGTTCCAGAGCCGGCCGCCGACGCGGTCGCGTGCCTCCAGGACGACTACTACGCGCCCTGCGGCGACGAGCTTCCTCGCTGCCGACAGGCCGGCGACCCCCGCTCCGACGACGGCGACGTCCGCCTCGATCCGCTGTGCGCTCACTCCGCTCCTCTCACTCGACTCCGAGCGCGGCCGCGGCGGCTCCGCGGCCGGTTCGCACCGCACCCTCCATGTAGCCCGCGACCCACTGGTCCGAGCCGCAGACGTAGAACGGCGGCTCGTGGGTGCCGTGGAGCGGCCCGACGCCGACGACGTCTCCCGGCCACCAGTGCGTGACGTAGCCGCGCGTGTACGGATCCGTCGCCCACAGCCGGATGTGCGTCTCCGAGGGCGTCGCCGCGGCCTGTCCGTACATGCGCTCGAGCTCGGAATGCAGCGCGAGCTCGCGATCCCCCGCGTCGACCGCGAGGAGCCAGCCGATGCGCTCCGGTGGGACGAGACCCGAGAGGACGCCGTCCCGCTGCGGCCAGGTGGATGCGAGCAGATGCTCTCCCTCGGCCAGCCCGTTCGCACCGAGGTCGGCCCAGACCGAGCGGTCGTAGACCGTGACGAGCTTCGCCGCGAGGGCGTGGCGCTGCCGCCGGAGCGAAGCGACGCGCGCGTCGCTGACGCCTTCGAGCCGGACCTGCGCAAGGACGCTCACGGGCAGCGCCGAGACGACGGCCTCGGCGCGCAGGTCCTCGCCGGACTCGAGCTCGACCGTGCACCGGCCCGGTGCGATCGTCACCGAACGCACCTCGGCACCGAGCCGCACGCGCCCGTCCAGCTCCGCCGCCAAGCGCACTGCGACCTCGGCGCTTCCCTCTGCGACCTGCAGCGACTCCCAGAGCTCGTACGAGTAGAAGCCGCGTTCTCCCACCGCGGCGCCCTTGCGGAGCTCAGCGAGAAACGACGTGCGCTCGATCGAGCCGGCGGCGAGGGCGAGCGCACCCACCTCGAGTGCCCGGACCGTCGTGGGTCGCGCGTCGACCGACCGAAGCCAGTCTCCGAACGATGCGTCGTCGAGACGAGCTGCGTCGGGGTGGCCCCATGGATCGTCCGGGTCGACCGTCCCGACCAGCCCGCCGTACAGCCGCTCGACGCGCTCGTAGTCGGCGCGCTCGTCCGCGGTCGCGAAGGGAAAGCCGTCGTCGGATCGCGAGACGCCCTCGAAGAGGTCGTACGTCGTCGCACCAGGCACGGCCGTGTAGCTCGGCTCGAGCGTGAAGCCGAGCTCCTCGACGAGGGCGAGATACGCGGTGTGCGCCGGCCCGACGACCTCGCCGCCGAGCTGGGCCGGGCGGCCGTCGTCGACGCGAACTTGTTCGACTCGGCCTCCGACCCGATCGCGGGCCTCGAGCACCGTCACGTCCGCGCCGCCGGCGGCGAGATCACGCGCGGCGGCGAGGCCGGCGAGGCCTGCGCCGAGAACGAGGACGTCGCTCACGAAGGCGCGTCCGCGGCGAGAACGCGCAGCGCGTCCGGCGGAAAGTGCGCCACCACCTCGTCGCCGCGCTCGAAGGGGAGGAGGCGGCCGGTGTTCGCGACCAGCGCCACGAGGGTCGCCCCGCCCGCGGTCCTGACGTGGACCTGCGTCGTCGAGCCGAGGTAGACGAGCTCGCCGACCGTCGCCCGCATCCGGTTCGCACCGGTCGTGTCCACCGGCTCGATCTCGAGCCGCTCCGGCCTGATCGTGACGCGCACATCTCCGATCACGGTGAGATCACCCTCGCGCGCCTCGAGCGCGATGCCCTGGACACTTACCCTCCCGCCGCCGGAGCTCGAGCCGCTCATCAGGTTCGAGACCCCGAGGAAATCGGCGACGAACGCGGCCGCCGGCGCCTCGTATACGTCACGCGGAGCGCCAAGCTGCTGGATGCGTCCACCGTGCATGACCGCGAGGCGATCGGACATCGTGAGTGCTTCCTCCTGGTCGTGCGTGACGTAGACGAAGGTGATCCCCACCTCGCGCTGCAAGCTCTTC
>DASSQE010000151.1:0-11547 GCA_035702645.1 Gaiellaceae bacterium | reverse complement strand
GTACCGCACGGCCTCTGCGTTCGCGAAGACTCCGAACTCGGAGCCGCGCGTAACCTCGGTCGCGTCCTGGATCTCGAGCCCGAAGCGGAGGTCGGGCTTGTCGGACCCGAAGCGGAGCTCCGCCTCCTGCCACGACATCCGCGGGAAGGGCGTCTCGAGCTCGACGCCGATCGTCTCGCGCCAGATGCGTGGGACGATCCGCTCCATCAACGCGAAGATCTCCTCCGCGTCCGGGAACGCCATCTCCACGTCGAGCTGCGTCAGCTCCTGGAGCCGGTCGGCGCGCAAGTCCTCGTCCCGAAAGCAGCGCGCGATCTGGTAGTAGCGGTCGAACCCCGAGATCACCAGGAGCTGCTTGTAGATCTGCGGCGACTGCGGCAGGGCGAAGAACTTCCCCTGCTGGAGCCGCGTCGGCACGATGAAATCGCGGGCGCCCTCGGGAGTCGGCTTCGCCATGATCGGCGTCTCGACGTCGACGAAGCCCTCCGCCTCCATCTCCTGGCGGATGATCGAGACGAGCTGCGCGCGCGTCCGGAGGTTCCGCTGCATGCGCTCGCGCCGGAGGTCGAGCCAGCGGTAGCGGAGGCGGAGCGTCTCGTCGACGCCCTCCTCGTCGAGCTGGAAGGGGAGCGGGGTCGAGCGCGAGACGATCTCGAGCGACGCGACCTGGAGCTCGACCTCGCCGGTCGGCATGTTCGGGTTCACGGTCTCGGGCGCACGCGCGACGATCTCTCCCGTCGCCTGGAGGACGAACTCGTTGCGAACCTGCTTCACCAGCTCCGCGGCACCGGGCGCGTTCTCCGGGTTCACGACGAGCTGGGTCGTCCCGGTGTGATCGCGGAGGTCGACGAAGATCAGCCCGCCGTGATCGCGGCGGCGCGAGACCCAGCCGGCGAGCCTCAGCGTCCGGCCGACGTGCTCGGCCCGCGGCTCCCCGCATAGGAGGTCGCGCCAGCTCACTTCCCGAACTCCCTCATGACCGTTGCGACTACGTCGCTCGCGGAAATCTCGCGGCCCTTGGCGACGATGCGATCAGCTCCGACCTCGACGACCAGACGAGCCCCCAGTCTCCCTGCTTGTGTGGCCTGGCCCTTGCGTGAACGCCTTGCATAGTCCGTGTCGCAGGAGACGCCGCGCTCGCGGAGCTCCCGCAACCAGGCTGCAACCTGCTCACGCGACCCGCCGTCCAGCAAGAAGAACACGTCAGTCGTTGGAGCGGCGGGTGCTATCCCGGCGTCTTCGAGCGCCAGCACGAGCCGTTCGATCCCCGCCCCGAAGCCGACCCCGGGCGCCGGCGGGCCGCCGATCTCCTCCACGAGCCCGTCGTAGCGGCCGCCGCCCGCGAGCGAGCTCTGCGCGCCTCCGTCCGGCCCCGTGAACTCCCAGGTCGTGCGCACGTAGTAGTCGAGCCCGCGAACGAGGGTCGGCACGAGCACGTAGCCGACGCCGGCCGCCTCGAGGTACGAGCGGACGGAGGAGAAGTGCTCGCGGCAAGCCTCACAGATCGACTCGCCGACGGTCGGAGCCTCACGAAGAGCGTCGCGTGCTGCCTCGGGCTTCGCGGCGAGGTTGTCGAAGACACGCAGCGGGCTGGTCGTCGCCTTCTCGCGGGTGGCGTCGTCGAGGCGTTCGAGGTTCTCGGCCAGCCAGGCGTTCAGCCTCTCGAGGTAGGCGGGGCGGCAGTCGCGGCACCCGATCGAGTTCAACTCGAGGCTGTACTCCGACACTTCGAGCTGCGCGAGCAGCGCGTCGTAGAGCGTTATCACCTCGGCGTCGACCGCGGGGTCGTCGGAGCCGATCGCCTCGACGGAAAGCTGCCAGTGCTCGCGAAAGCGGCCCCGTTGAGGCGCCGAGTAGCGATGCATTGCCCCAACCGTGTAGAGCTTCACGGGCTGCGGCTCCCGGTGCATGCCGTGCTCGACGTACGCCCGGCAGATCGGCGCCGTCCCCTCCGGGCGGAGCGTGAGCGAGCGGCCGCCCCGGTCCTCGAACGTGTACATCTCCTTCTGCACGACGTCCGAGCCCGCTCCCGAGGTGCGCTCGAAGAGCGCGGTGTCCTCGAAGACGGGCGTCACGATCGGCCGATAGCCGTACAGGGCGCAGAGCCGCTCCGCCTCCCCGATGATCAAGCGCCAGCGCGGCTGCTCCGACGGCACGACGTCGTGCGTCCCGCGGGGACGCTCGATCTTCTGGGGCCTGCTCACTCGGCTCGCTCCGCCCGGAGATCCGCCAGGAACGGGTTGCGGGCGAGCTCGGCACCGAGCGTCGTGATCGGGCCATGGCCCGGATAGACGATCGTGTCCGGCGGATACGCGTCGACGAGCGAGCGGATCGACGCGAGGAGCGTCTCCCAGTCCGAGCCGGGGAGATCGGTGCGACCGACGGAGCCTGCGAAGAGGACGTCGCCAGAGAAGAGGGAGTCGTCTGCGTGGTACGCGACGTGGGCCGGCGAATGTCCGGGAACCGCGAGGACGTCGAACGAGATGCCCGCGAGCTCGATCGTCTCGCCTCCGCTCACGAGCACGTCCGCTGTGTACGCCCTGAGAGTGAGCCCCGCCGGCGTGGCGCCCGCCGGGCTCTCGAGGCGCTCGTGCTCGCCCTCGCTCATGTACACGGGCGCACCCGTTCCCTCCGCGAGGTCGGCGACGCCGACGAGGTGATCCCAGTGGCCGTGCGTGACCAGGATGCCGGCGCAGGTCGCGCCGAGGCGCGCGAGCAGGAGTCGAAGTTCGGTCGCGTCTCCGCTGGGATCGACGACCACAGCCTCGGATGAGGCCGCGTCCGCACGGGCGACGTAGCAGTTCGTCCCGATCGGCCCCAGCGGGACCTGTTCGACGCGCAGCGCCATCCGCTGCCGTCAGCCGCGCTTTCCGGTCGCCTGGCTCCTCGCGGCGCGCTTCTGCTGCCCCCGGTAGAGGATGCCGTCGAGCAGGTGGCTGAACGGGATGAAGATCGCAACGATGATCAGGGTCTGCGTGATCTTCTGCACGGTCGAGAGGTGCGGCGAGAGGATGAACACCGTCGCGAACATGACCGGCGCGAAGATGGCGCTGCGCCTGAACGTCCGCCGCCATGACGGAGGCTGGACCTGTCGTCCCGCGCGAGGCGCGGGCCGCGCCGACGCTCGCTTGCCGGGGCCGTTCGACGGTGCGTCCTCCGGCGGGAGCTCCTTCCCCTCCGCGTCCTCCCACACGAGCTCGTACTCGTGACGGAGCTCCTTCTCCCGACGGCGGCGCTGCTTGCGGGTCGGCATGGTGCGATTATGCCGGGCCGCTCCATGCGATCCGCCCGCCTCGCACGACCGAGTGGACGACCGGCCCGCCCAGGTGGTATGCGAGGTGTCGCCAGTCCTCGGCCGCGACGAGCACGAGATCCGCGTCGAGGCCCGGCGCGATCCGTCCTTTGCGATCGGCCCGTGCGAGAACGTGCGCAGCGTTCACCGTACAGGCGCCGAGTGCCTGCCCGGGAGAGAGACGGAGCTGCGTGCACGCGAGGTTGCACACGAGGGGCAGGCTCTCGCAGAACGCGCTCCCAGGGTTGAAGTCCGTCGCCAGCGCAATCGCCGCACCCGCCTCGACGAGCGCCCGCGCGGGTGGCATCGGCCGGTCGAGGAAGAGGGCGCTCGCCGGCAGGACCACGCCCGTGACGTCGCTCGCGGCCAGAGCCGCGATGCCCGTCTCACCGGTCGCTTCCAGGTGGTCGACCGAGCGCGCCCCGAGCTCGATTGCGAGTGGGATCGCTCCTGCTTCCGTGAACTGGTCGCCGTGCAGACGAAGCTCGAGGCCTGCGTCGCGGCACGCCGTCAGGTACCGGCGGGCTTGCTCGACGTCGAAGGCGCCCCGCTCGAGGAACACGTCCGCCGCTTCCGCGATCGTCGCCGCCTCGGGAAGGACCTCGGCGAGCAGGAAGTCGACGTAGGCGTCGGCGCCGTCATCGTCGCAGTCGAACTCGGGCGGAACCGCATGGGCTCCGAGCCAGGTCGGTGCCCCACCCGCCTGCGCGATCGCCCGGAGCTGTGCGAGCTCCGTCTGCCGGTCGAGCCCGTAGCCGGACTTCGCCTCGAACGTCGTCGTTCCCGCGCGGAGCATCCACTCGACGTGCCGGGCGAGGGCCCGGGCCAGCTCGTCCTCGCTCGCCGCCCGCGTCGCGCGGACGGTCGAGAGGATGCCTCCTCCCGCCGCGTGGAGCTCCTCGTAGCTCGCCCCTGCGGCACGGAGCGCGAACTCCCCCACGCGATCGCCCGCGAAGCACGCGTGCGTATGACAGTCGACGAGGCCGGGGACCGCGGACAGGCCACGTCCGTCGATCTCCTCGACGTCACCGTCGAGCGGCGCAAGCTCGCGCATCGCTCCGACCGCAGCGATCCGCCCTCCCTCGCAGAGGACGAATGCCGACTCGACCACCTCGACCGCGCCCAGGTCGGCGCCGCGGAAGGGCGCGGCCGACCCGGCCGGCGTCGCCACCTGCGCGAGATCGCGGATCAGCAGCCGCCGCGAGCCGTCGCTCGCCGACGTCACTCGCCGCCGCCCGGGATCGACGGGAGGTCGATCCCGTGCTCTCGGGCGGTCTCGAGCGCCTCGTCGTACCACGCGTCCGCGTGTCGCATGACGCCCGTACCCGGATCGGTCGTCAGCACGCGCCCGAGCTTCTCGGCGGCGGCGTCGGTCCCGTCCGCGACGACGACCATGCCGGCGTGGATCGAGTTCCCGATCCCGACGCCGCCGCCGTGGTGGACGCTCACCCACGTCGCGCCCGCGGCGACGTTGAGCAGCGCGTTCAGGATCGGCCAGTCGGCGATCGCATCGGAGCCGTCGCGCATCGCCTCGGTCTCGCGATACGGAGACGCGACGGACCCCGAGTCGAGGTGATCCCTTCCGATCACGACCGGAGCCGACACCCTGCCGGAGCGGACGAGCTCGTTGATCGCCAGCCCCGCCCGAGCACGGTCGCCGTAGCCCAGCCAGCAGATGCGCGCGGGCAGCCCCTGGAACGCCACCCGCCCCGGAGCGAGCTCGAGCCAGCGCCGCAGGAGCTCGTCGTCCGGGAAGAGCGTCTCCAGCTCACGGTCGATCGCGGCGATGTCGTCCCGGTCGCCGGAGAGCGCCGCCCACCGGAACGGCCCGATGCCCCGGCAGAAGAGCGGCCGGATATAGGCCGGGACGAAGCCCGGGTATGTGAAAGCCTCCTCTACGCCTGCCTCACGCGCCTCCCCTCTCAGGTTGTTGCCGTAATCGAAAACGTAGCAGCCTCCTCGGACGAGCTCCAGGAGGCCTTCGACATGCGCGGCGATGGACGTCCGGGCGCGCCGCAGGTACTCCTCGGGATCGCGGGCGCGCAGCTCGTCGGCGGCCTCGACGTCGAGCCCTTGGGGGCCGTAGCCGTTCAGCGGATCGTGCGCGGCGGTCTGGTCGGTGACGAGGTCGAACGTCTCACCGCGGCGCGCGAGCTCCGGGACGACGTCGGCCGCGTTGCCGAGCAGGCCCACCGACAACGCGCTCCCACCGCGCGCGGCTGCGCGCACCCGCGCGAGCGCGTCGTCGAGCGAGTCCGCGCGCTCGTCGAGATAGCGCGTCTCGAGCCGTCGCTCGATCCGCGTGGGATCGACGTCGACGCAGAGGATCGCGGCGCCCGCCATCGTCGCCGCGAGCGGCTGCGCGCCGCCCATCCCGCCGAGCCCCGCCGTGAGGATCGTCCGGCCGGTCAGATCGGGCGAGCCGAAGTGCTTCTCGCCCGCCGCCGCGAACGTCTGGTACGTCCCCTGCAGGATCCCCTGGGTGCCGATGTAGATCCAGCTCCCTGCGGTCATCTGCCCGAACATGGTCAGGCCCTCGGCTTCGAGGCGGCGGAACTCGTCCCAGGACGCCCAACGTGGGACGAGCAGCGCGTTCGCGATCAGCACCCGGGGTGAAGACTCTGTCGTCCGGAACACGCCGACCGGCTTCCCGCTCTGGACGAGCAGCGTCTCGTCCTCCCGCAGGCGAAGCAGCGTACGCACGATCGCCCTGAGCGCGTCGTGATTCCGCGCCGCCTTGCCGGTCCCGCCGTACACGACGAGGCGCTCGGGATGCTCGGCCACCTCGGGATCGAGGTTGTTGAGGAGCATGCGCAGCGGCGCCTCGGTCTGCCACGAGAGCGCGTTCAGGTTCGTGCCGCGCGGTGCGCGGATCCTCGCGAGATCACCGCAGAGCGCGTCGACGGTCGCCTCGAGCGTCGTCACGTCGCTCACGTCGTCGGACCTCCCTCTCTCACGCGAGCGCGCCCACCTCGGACTCGACCCGCTCCTGGATCACGCCGCCCCGGATCGCGGTCGCCACGAGCTCGATGTCTGCCGCGAGCGAGCGGTCGTCCTCCAGCCGCGGAGAGAGCGACCGCACTGCGTCGTGCGTCGCGTGCACACCCTTCCCGGGCGAGAGCGGCGCCAGGAACTCGACCGCCTGCGCTCCCGCGAGAAGCTCGATCGCGAGCGCCCGCTCGGCGTTGTCGAGGACGCCGAACGCCTTCAGCCCCGCCGCGTTCCCCATCGACACGTGATCCTCCTGCCCGGCGCTCGTCGGAATCGAGTCGACGCTCGCGGGGTGCGCGAGCACCTTGTTCTCCGACACGAGCGCGGCGGCCACGTACTGCGGGATCATGAACCCCGAGTTGAGCCCGCCGGACTCGACGAGGAACGGCGGCAGCCCGTCGGAGAGGCTCGGGTTCACGAGGCGCTCGACGCGTCGCTCGGAGATGCTCGCGAGCTCGGAGACCGCGATCGCGAGCCCGTCGAGCGCGAAGGCGAGCGGTTGGCCGTGGAAGTTCCCGTTGGAGACGATCTGGCCCTCCTCGACGAGGACGAGCGGGTTGTCGGTCGCGGCGTTGAGCTCGATCGCGACCGTCGCCTCGACGTAGTCGAGGAGGTCGCGGCATGCGCCGTGCACCTGCGGCGCGCACCGAAGCGAGTACGCGTCCTGCACCTTGTCGCACCAGCGGTGGGACTCGATGATCGCCGAGCCCTCGAGCAGTAGCCAGATATTCGCGGCCGACTCCCGCTGGCCCTCGAGCGGACGGGAGCGGTGGATCGCGGCCTGGAAGCTCGTCCGCGAGCCCTGGAGCGCCTCGAGCGAGAGCGCGCACGCGAGGTCGGCAACGGCGGCGAGCCGTCGCGCGCGGACGAGCCCGAGCGCGGCCATCGCGGTCATGAACTGCGTGCCGTTGATCAGCGAGAGCCCCTCCTTGCTCGCGAGCCGGACCGGCGCGAGCCCGACGCGTCCCAGCGCCTCCTTCCCGGGCAGGCGCTCACCGTCGACCAGCGCCTCGCCCTCACCCACGAGCGGGAGAGCGAGGTGCGCGAGCGGTGCGAGGTCGCCGCTGGCGCCGACGGAGCCCCGCGCCGGAACGACGGGCAGCAGGCCCCGGTTCAGGCACTCGACGAGGAGCTCGACGGTCTCGAGCCGCGCCCCGGAGAACCCTTTCGCCAGCGTGTTCGCGCGCAGCAGCATCGCCGCCCGCACGACCTCGTCGGGATAGGGATCGCCCACCCCGCACGCGTGGCTGCGGAGGAGCCTGACCTGAAGCTCCTCCGCCTGCTCCTCGGGGATGTGCGCGGACACGAAGCGGCCGAAACCGGTGTTGACGCCGTAGGTGTGCTCCCCCTGGATCGACTCGACCAGCTCGCGCGCGGCCTCGATCCGGCGACGTCCTTCGTCCGCGATCGCCGCCTCGGCGCCGTGGACGGCGACGTCCCACACGTCAGCGATGCGCAGGTCGTCGCCCGTGAGCTCGATCGGCACGGCCACGGAGCGAGTCTAGAGCGCGAGCAGCCGCTCGATGACGTGCGCCTCGTCGACGCCCGGCACCTCTGCACCGGCGGCGCGCGCAGCATCGAGGACCTGCTCCGGCACGAGCCCGACGAGCTCGCCACCGAAGACCCGGACGCCTTCTCGCTCCGCTTCTTCGCGCACCTGCGCGACGACCTCGTGCAAGGGTGATCGGTCGAGATCGACCACGTTCATGCTCACCTGGATCCGTCCCGAACGCGGCAGCTGGAGCCCGATCGCCTGGACTCCCGGCATGCCTCCACTCGACTCGCGGACCGCCGCTGCGATGCGCCTCGCGACTGCGACATCGGCCGTCGCGAGCTCGACGTTGTAGGCGACGAGCGGCTTGCGAGCGCCGACCAGGACCGCACCCGAGCGAGCGTCGACCGCAAGGGGTCCGAAGTCGGGCACGAGCTCGCGCGCATCCACACGCCGCCGCAGCTCGTCGAGGCCGCCGCGTCGGAAGAAGACGGGGCGCCTCCCCGCTCCGGCCCCCCCATAGAGGAAGACGGGAAGGCCGAGCTCGCGGCCGATCGTCTCGGCGACCTCGAGCGCGGTCTCCTTCGCAGTCTCCATGCCGTCCGCCTCGACGGGCACCACCGGCACGACGTCCGTCGCGCCGACGCGCGGGTGGACGCCGTCCTGGAGGCGCAGGTCGATCAGCTCACGCGCCCGTGCAACGCCGGCGACCAGCGAGGCCGCGAGGGCGTCGGCCTCGCCAGCGAGAACGAAGACGGAGCGGTGGTGGTCGGGATCGGAGTGGGCCGCGAGCAGCCGCGCGCTCGACGAGAACGCCTCGGCGAGGCGCTCGACCTTCGACTCGTCCCTCCCCTCCGACACGTTCGGCACGGCGAGGAGCACGGCCCGTACCCTACGAACAGGTGAGGGCAGACGGCGACGCCAGGCAGCGCCGCACGAACTGGCGGACGTTCGTGCGGCTGCTCGCATTCCTCCGTCCGTACCGCACGTCGCTCGTCGTCTCGTCCATCCTGGCGATCGCCTCCCAGGGCGCTGCGATCCTCGTCCCGATCCTGACGGGCGCGGTCATCAACGAGCTCACGGGGTCTCAGGACCAACGTGTGCTCGCGTTCGAGATCGCGCTGATCATCGCTCTCGGGCTCGTCCGCGGAGCGCTCATGCTCGGCCGGCGCTTCATCTCCGGGAAGCAGGCACTCGCGGTCGAGTACGACCTGCGCGACGACATGTACGCGCACCTGCTCCGGCTGTCGTTCGGCTTCTACGACCGGAGTCAGACCGGGCAGCTCATGTCACGGGCGACGATCGACCTGCAGTCGGTCCGCTTCTTCCTCGGCTACGGGCTGATCTTCTTCGCGCAGCACGTCGTGACCGTACTCGTGGTGACGATCGTGCTCTTCTTCTACAGCTGGAAGCTCGCACTCGTCGCGGTCGCGATCACGCCCGCGGTCGTCCTGATCGCCTACCGCTACAGCCGTGTCGCGCACCCCGTGCTGCGCGACGTGCAGCAGAAGCTGGCTGACGTCTCGACCGTCGCCGAGGAGAGCATCGTCGGCTTCCACGTCGTCAAGTCGTTCGCCCAGGAAGGCCGTCGGAGCGCACGCTTCTCCGACGCGTCCGACGCGGTCTTCCGCCAGACCCTGAAGGCGAACCGCCAGCGCGCGTTCTACGTGCCGCTTCTCACCTTCATGCCACTCCTCGCCCAGGCTGCGGTCCTGCTCGTGGCCGGACGAATGGTTGTCTCGGGCACCCTCACCATCGGCGCCTTCTTCACCTTCAACCTCTTGCTGGCGATGCTCGTCATGCCGCTCCGCATGCTCGGGATGTGGGTCGGGCAGGCGCAGCGGGCGACCGCGGCGGGAGAGCGAATCTTCGAGGTCCTCGACGAGCCCGAGGAGATCGCCGAGCGCCCGGGCGCACAGCCGCTCCCCGCCGGCGGCACCGGCGAGGTGCGCTTCGAGCACGTCGACTTCGGTTACGAGCCCGCCCGCCTGGTGCTGGAAGATGTCGACTTCAAGGTCGGCGCGGGCCGCACGGTCGCGCTCATCGGCCGGACGGGCTCGGGCAAGACGACGCTCGCGGCGCTCGTTCCTCGCTTCTACGACGCGACGTCCGGGCGCGTCCTGGTCGACGGCGTCGACGTGCGCGACCTCGAGCGGCGGTCGCTCCGGCGCGAGATCGGCATGATCTCGCAGGACCCGTTCCTCTTCTCCGCCTCCGTTCGCGACAACATCGCGTTCGGAATGCCCGACGCACCGCACGAGGCGGTCGAGGCGGCGGCGATCGCCGCGCAGGCGCACGAGTTCATCGTCGAGCTACCGCAGGGCTACGAGACCGTCGTCGGCGAGCGTGGGATCACGTTGTCCGGCGGCCAGCGTCAGCGGATCGCGATCGCGCGGGCGCTCCTGATCGACCCGCGGGTGCTGATCCTGGACGATGCGACTGCGTCGGTCGACGCGACCACGGAGGCGAAGATCCGCGACGGGCTGCGTGAGGCGATGCGTGGGCGGACGACGATCATCATCGCTCACCGCCTCTCGACGATCGCCCTCGCGGACGAGGTCGTGGTCCTCGACGGCGGGCGGGTCGCGGCCCGGGGGACGCAGGCGGAGCTCCTCGAGGAGAGCCCCGTGTACCGCGAGATCCACGAGCACGGGCTCCTCCAGCAGGTGGTGGCGGGGTGAGCCGCGCGAGCATCCTCCTCCCCCGCGCCGTCGAGGGGGGCGGAAAGTCGGCGGCACCGTTTTGGCGCACTCCCGTGTCCCACGCGCCAGGACTTCGCCGATACGCTGGCAGCGGGTGGTGGGATGGGGTGCCCCGTCGGGAGCCCCCGCGATGAAAGTCTGGCAGGCGGGCAGCCACCTCAGCGACCAGCGCGGCGCCCGTGTCGAGGACTGGTCCTGGGGTCAGACGCGCCGCCGACTCGGCACCCTCGTCCGTCTCGCCCGGTCGTACCCGCTGCGCACGACGCTCGCAGGCGTCACCCTCGTCGCCTACACGCTCGTCGCACTCCTCCCCCCGTATCTGGCGAAGCTCGCCGTCGACGACGGCATCGCAGCGAAAGATCTCCACGAGCTGACCATCGTCGTCGTTGCGTTCGTCGCGGCCGGGTTCGCGGCGTTCGTCCTCTCGGGCGCGCAGACCTACCTGACGGGCTGGGTCGGCGAGCGCGTCCTCGCCGACCTCCGCGTCCGGCTCTTCGACCACCTCCAGCGTCTGTCACTCGGGTTCTACGAGCGGAATCGCACCGGCGCGATCATCAGCCGGATCACGAACGACGTCGAGGCGCTCGACCAGCTCGTCACGGACGGCGTGGCGAGCCTCGTCCAGAACACGCTCGTCCTTCTGGGCACCGCAGTCGTCCTCTTCCTTCTCGACTGGCGGCTCGCCCTGGCGACGCTTCTCGTCCTCCCGCTCATGGCGGGGGCGACCGCGTGGTTCCGCTCCCGCTCGAACCGCGCGTACCGGCACGTCCGCGAACGGCTCGGGCTCGTGACGGCCACGCTCGCGGAGGACATCTCCGGGATGCGCGTCGTGCAGTCGTTCACGCGCGAGCCGGTGAGCCAGGCGACGTTTCGCGGCGTCAACGAGCGCTACCGTGCCGCGAACTACGAGACCGTCGTCCTGAACGGCATCTACTTCCCGGTCGTCGACGTCCTCTCGTCGGTCGCGGTCGCGATCGTGCTCGGGTTCGGCGGTGCGCTCGTCGTCGGCGGTGACCTCACCGTCGGAACGCTCCTGGCCTTCACCCTCTACCTGTCGAACTTCTTCGACC
>DASSQE010000150.1:0-22917 GCA_035702645.1 Gaiellaceae bacterium | reverse complement strand
CGGCCGCCGCACGTGCCGAGACTGCACGCATCACGACGTCGTGCGCGCCTCCACCGTGGGTGCTCCCCGCGTAGCCGACACCGGCCTGCCCACCGCGCGGAAGGTTATGTCGATCCGCCGACCGGCGCAGCGGCAACCGCTGCAAACGGCAACCGCGCTGGCATCACATAGGTGACGCACATGCAGAATCCGACATAACGCTTGATAGGATCACACGTGTGCAGCAGATACTTAGGCGATGCTGATGCAAACTCAAGCCAGCTCGAGAGCCGGCCGCCGAGCCGGGCCGCTCACCAGGGCAGACGTCCTCTCGCGTGGCGCGCGAGCCGGGCTCGCGCTCACGCTCGGAGGCGCCGCCCTCACCCGGCTCACGGCCGACGCGTCTGCGGCACCGCTGCCCGACGACGATCTCGCATATGTCCGTCTGCTCGTCGCGGCGGAGCTGCTGGCGATCGACTTCTACTCCCGCGCGATCGCGTCGAGCCGGATCGCCGGCCCGGCGCTCGCGGGCATGAAGCACGCGCTCGCGAACGAGAAGGTGCATTACCGCTCGTTGTCGACGGTCCTCGCCGGAGCCGGGCAGGCGGCGGCTACCTCGGACGACATCGACTTCACCTATCCGCGCCGCACGTTCTCCTCGGCCGCGTCGATCGGCAAGCTCGGGATCGAGCTCGAGACGATGCTGGCCGGCGCCTACCTGGGGGCGGTTGCGGGGCTCCGATCGGACACCCTGAGGCAACCGTTCGCCCAGGTGGCTGCGAACGAGGCGCAGCACCTGAGCGTGCTCTCGGGCCGATGGCTCGGGCGCCCGCTCGGGAAAGCGTTCGTCCCGAGCTCGACCATGGAGGAGGTCTCGGACGCGCTCGACGCGTTCGAGAGCTGAGACGATGGCACGAGAGGTCTACAGCGCGAGCGACGCGGCCCGGGTGCTCGGGATCAGCCTCGACACCCTGCGCCGCTGGGACAAGTCGGGCCGCATCAAGGTCGAGCGGGACAAGAGCAACCGTCGCGTCGTCCCGGCGAGCGAGATCGAGCGAATCCGCGGCGAGGCCGGAACGTCGCACCTGAGCGCCCGCAACCGCTTCCGAGGGGTCGTCACCGAGGTGAAGACCGACGGTTTGCTCGCGCAGGTGGAGCTCGTCGTGAGCGAGCCCGTGCGGCTGACCGCGATCATCACGAGCGACGCGGTCGCAGACCTCGGGCTCCGCGCGGGGTCGACGGCGACGGCGATCGTGAAGTCGACCTCGGTGATGGTCGAGAAGTAGGAGAAGGGGCTCCACTCGATGCACGCTCGCTCGGACAGACCTTCCGTCCGCCTCGTCGTGGCGGTACTGGCTGGGCTGACGCTCGTCCTCGCGTTCGGAACCGGGGGAGCCGCGGCGAGGCAGGCGGGAGCGGACGGAACGCGGGCGCGGGTCACGGTGTACGCGGCCGCGTCGCTCACGGACGTGTTCCCGACGATCGACCCGACGGCGAAGTACTCGTTCGCAGGTTCGAACACGCTCGCCGCGCAGATCACGCAGGGCGCCCCCGCGGACGTCTTCGCCTCCGCGAACATGACGATCCCGAACCAGCTGAACGCGAAGAACCTCGTCTCGAAGCCGATCGTCTTCACGCGGAACGCGCTCGTCGTCGTCGTGCCGACGTCGAACCCGGCGAATGTGAAGACGGTGTACGACCTGAAGAAGCCCGGCACGAAGCTGGTCGTCGCCGGGCCTACGGTGCCCGTCGGCGCGTACACGGTCCAGGTCCTCCGGAACATGGCGCTCTCGAGCGTGCTCCAGAACGTCGTGAGCCGCGAGACGGACGTGCGCGAGGTGCTCGCGAAGGTGGCGCTCGGCGAGGCCGACGCGGGCTTCGTGTACTCGACCGACGCGCGAACCGTGCCGGGCAAGGTGAAGGTCCTGAGGCTCCCGGCGTGGGCGCAGCCGAAGGTGCAGTACGGGATATCGATCGTCTCCGCGAGCCAGAACAAGGCCGCCGCGCGGGCGTTCGTGAACAGGGTGCTGGGCAGGGCCGGGCAAAAGCGGATGATCGCGGCGGGCTTCCTCCAGCGAGTCAAGCCGAAGGGCAAGTAGCCGTCGGGCGATGGGCGAGTCAGCACGCAGAGGCCTCTTCGGAATCGCCCTCTTCGTCGCGAGCCTGCTCACGTTCGCCTTCCTCGCGCTGCCGCTCGTCGCGATCTTCGTGCACGTCCCGCCGGGCGATCTCGTCGCGCAGCTCTCGAACCCGGTCGTCACCGACGCGCTGATCGTGAGCCTGAAGACGAACCTTATCGCGCAAGTGTTCATCCTCGTCCTCGGGACGCCGACCGCATATCTGCTCGCGACGCGGCGCTTCCGCGGGCGGGCGCTCCTCGTGACGCTCGTCGAGCTCCCGCTCGTGCTCCCGCCGGCGGTCGCGGGGATCGGGCTGCTCGCAGCTTTCGGCCGCTTCGGGCTCCTCGGTGGGACGCTCCGCGGCCTCGGGATCACGATCCCGTTCACGCAGACCGCGGTCGTCTTCGCCGTTGCGTTCGTCGCGAGCCCGCTCTACATCAGGCAGGCGATCGCGGCCTTCGAGGCCGTGGATGCGAACCTCGTCGCCGCGTCGCGGACGCTCGGCGTCGGGCCGGCCGGAACGTTCTTCCGTGTCGTCCTCCCGCTCGCGAGCGGCGGGCTCCTGGCCGGCGAGGCCCTCTCGTTCGCGCGCGGGCTCGGCGAGTTCGGCGCCACGATCATGTTCGCGGGCAGTCTGCAGCGCGTCACCCAGACGCTCCCGCTCGCGATCTACGCCGAGTTCGACGTCGACTTCGACGTCACACTTGCGATCAGTGCGGTCCTCATCGTCATCAGCGGAGCGCTCCTCCTCTCCCTGAAACTCGCGACCTCGTGGCAGCCCTCTCGGCTCACTTCACGCTCCCGCTCCGAGCTTTTGAGCTGGAGCTAGCTCTCGCCGTCGAGAGCACCGTCGCCCTGGTCGGGCCCTCGGGTGCGGGCAAAACGTCGGTGCTGCGGGCGATCGCCGGTCTCGTCCGGCCGTCGTCCGGGCGAGTGGCGCTCGGGGACGACGTCTGGTTCGACGCCGAGAACGGGGTGTCCCGACCGCCGGAGGAGCGACGCGTCGGGCTCGTCTTCCAGGAGTACGCGCTCTTCCCGCATCTGAGCGTGCGCAAGAACGTCGCCTACGCGGGCGGCGATCGGCCGGACGAGTACCTCGAGCGCTTCCGGATCTCCCACCTCGCGGACGCCCGGCCGGACGAGCTCTCGGGCGGCGAGCGCCAGCGCGTCGCGCTCGCTCGTGCCTTGGCGCGCAACCCGGACGTGCTTCTCCTCGACGAGCCGTTCTCCGCGCTCGACGCGCACACGAAGAGCACGGTTCGGGCCGAGGTACACGAGCTCCTCGGGGAGTTCGGGCTCCCGACGCTCATCGTGACGCACGACTACGAGGACGCATCGGCGCTCGCCGAGGAGGTGGGCGTGATCGTGGACGGGAAGCTGAGACAGCTGGGAACTCCGCAGGAGCTCGTCTCGCGGCCGAGCGACGAGTTCGTGGCCTCGTTCACGGGCGCGAACCTGCTACGAGGGAGCGCGCGGCGCGAGGGCGACCGCCTGACGCGCGTCGAGCTCGACACCGGCGAGTCCCTGTTCTCGACCGACGTGGCGGAGGGCGTCGTCGGGGTCGTCGTCTATCCGTGGGAGGTCGCGGTCGGCCGCGCCCGGGTCGACGACTCGGCGCTGAACGTCGTCTCCGGAGAGGTCGGCTCCGTGGTCGAGGTCGGCAATCGGGTGCGCGTCCGCATCGGGCCGCTCACGGCCGAGGTCACCGCGTCCTCCGCCGAGAGGCTCGAGCTGGCTCGGGGCGGGGTCGCGTTCGCGACGTTCAAGGCCACGGGCACCCGCCTCGTGCCGCTCGACGGTCGCGGCCGTCCGTCAGCGACCGACCCGTAGGCTGCGCCCGATGGCGGTGGCCCTGGGCGTCGGATCGGACTGATGGCCGAGTCGTTCTTCTGGGGGCTCGTCGCGGGTCTGTCGCTCCTGGTCGGCGGCGTCATCGCCCGCCGGGTGCCCATCAGCCGACGGTTGCTCGGCCTGATCATGGCGTTCGGCGCAGGCGTGCTGATCAGCGCGGTTGCCTACGAGCTCGTCCACGAGGCGTTCGAGACGTCGGCCGGCGACGGCGGTGTCGCGATCGGTCTCATCGCCGGATCGATCACCTTCTTCCTGGGAGAGCTCGCGATCGAACGCCTCGGCGGAGGCGCGGAGGTCGGCTCCCCGGACGACCGGGCCGTCCAGGCAGGACGTGCGGTCGTCCTCGGGATCATCCTCGACGGGATCCCGGAGTCGTTCGTGCTCGGGCTCACCGTCCTCGAGGCGGGCACCGTGAGCGCGGCCTTTCTCGCCGCGGTCTTCCTCTCGAACGTCCCGGAGGCGGTCGCAGCCACGACCGCGCTCGGCCGGGCGGGCCGGGACACGATGCGGATCATGCGGTTCTGGCTGGTCGTCGCGCTCGGCTTCGGCCTCACATCGCTCGCGGGCTACGTCCTGCTCGACTCGGCGTCTCCACGCACGGTCGCCTTCGTGCTCGCCTTCGCGGGCGGCGCGATCCTGACGATGCTCGCGAACACGATGATGCCCGAGGCTCTGGAGCACGGAGGCAAGCTCGCCGGGCTCCTCACCACGCTCGGGTTCGCGCTCGCGTTCGCCATCAGCTCGCTCCAGTAGTCGCTCCAGTGGGAGGTGGCACCCCCAGGTAGGGTCGTGGGATGGCACCCGCGCCGATCGTCCTCGTGCCGGGATTCTGGCTCGGAGCCTGGGCGTGGAACGAGGTCGTGGAGCTTCTCCGCCCGGACGGCCTCGAGGCGACCGCCCTCACGCTGCCCGGCCTCGAGTCGGCGGACTCCGACCGCGCGACCGTCACGTTCGCGGATCACGTCGATGCGATTTGCGCCGCGGTCGAGGCTGCCGGGCGGCCCGCGGTCCTCGCGGTGCACAGCGGAGCGGGAGCGACCGGCTACGCTGCGAGCGACCGGATCCCGGAGAGGATCGCCGCGATGGTCTACGTCGACTCGGGGCCGGCTACTGCGGCACTCGACCCCGGCTTCGAGGGCGCCGAGATGCCGCTCGACTGGGAGGAGCTCGCGTCTGAGGAGAACCTCGACGGGCTTTCCGAGGAGCAGCTCGAGACCTTCCGGCGGCGCGCGGTGCCCGAGCCTGCGGCCGCCGTTCGCGACGGGCACGCGTTCGCGAACGACGCGCGGCTCGATATTCCGACGACGGCTATCGCCACCGGGTTCACTTCGGACCAGTACAAGACCGCGATCGCTGAGGGTCAGACGTGGCTCGGTGGGTTCGCCGACCTCCGCGACCTCACGTGGGTCGACATGCCGACGAGCCACTGGCCGATGTGGTCACGCCCGCGGGAGCTCGCGCAGATCATCGGCGACGTCGCGCGGCGTGCGTCCTCGGACTGACCGGCGAGAGTACGCCGCTCAGTCGCAGGATCCAAGGGGCGATGGTGCGGTCTTCCGACTGCTGCATTCCCTTCGCCGGGTCCACGGCCCGGGTTCACGGTCTACGGGCGCGCGCCGAAGAGCCGTTTTTCCGCTCGCAGGTGCGGGGCCCACTCGAGACGGGTCGCGCCGGCGAAGCGCAGATAGGCACGGAGCGCATCCCGCGTCGCGTCGACGAAGCCTTCGACGCGGCGTGGCGCGAAGCGCTCCTCCCACCAGAGGTCGAGCACCTCCACCCGGCCGCCCTCTCGGTCGACGCGAGGCTCGATCCGGCCGACGAACCGGTCGCGGAAGAGCATCGGCAGCACGTACCAGCCCCAGCGGCGCTTCGCGGGCGGGATGAAGAGCTCCCAGACGTAGTCGAAGTCGAAGAGGGAGCCGAGGAGTGGGCGGTCCCAGACCAAGGCGTCGAAGGGGGCAAGGAAGGCGACGGAGCTCGGCGGCTCCGGAGGACGTTCCAGGAGCTCGACCTCGTCACGGAGCACGAACCGCTTCCCGCGGACGCCTTCGACCTCGACGGGAACGATCTCGCCGTCGGCGATCAGCTCGTCGCGGAGCGCGTTCCGTCCCGGATACCCGGGGGTCCGCGGGTCTGGCTTCGCGGGGCCGAGGCCGCCGAAGATGTCTCCGCCGGGGCTGGCGCCGAGGAGCCCGTGCGCGCGGTAGCGCGAGAGCATCCGGTGCCGGAACTGTTCGAGGATCGGGACGTCTCGGGCGAGGACGTCGGCGGGCAGGAGCCGCTCGAGAAGGTCGTAGTACCGTCGGTTGCCGTCGCGCCGCGCGAGGCCGAGCACGCCGGTCAGCGTGTAGGCATCGAGGACCTCGCGCACCGTGTTCGCGGGCATCCCGAACCAGTCCGTCATCGGCCCCGGCGTGTGCTCGAAGTCGTGCACCGATAGCGGCCCTTCGCTCCGGATTCGCTCGAGGACGCGCTCGGCGACATCGGCGTGCGCCTCGAGGATCTCCGCCCACCGCGGGCTCAACCTCCCACGGAACCAGGGGACGTCACCGACCTGCACGAACGAGAGACCCTTGTTGTACGCCTCGAAGATCTCGCGGCGCTCGTAGAGGTCCTCGCACCAGGCGGGGTCGTAGTCCGCCACGCGGGCGTGCAGGACGAGGTCGTGGCTGCGACCGGCGACGGCGATCGGATCGAACTGGATCGAGCCGAGCCGGCGGAGGACCTCGAGCACCGCGTCCGGCCCTCCCTCGAGCGAACGTGCCGGACCGAGCGCGTGACGCGCGACGAGGAAGCGGCGTGCGGCTTCGGCCGTGACCTGCACGCCGAGGACGCTATCCGGTGGAGCTCGGGTCGCCAGGCTCCGTGGTCGAGATCAACCGCCACGAGTCCCAGGTGATCTTGAGAATTACGACCGTGATCGCGAATCCGACGAACGGATCTGCCCTCGGGTAGCCGAGCGCGACGAGGAGCGCACTGGCGACCACACCGAGCGACACGAAGCCGTCGACGCGCGCGTGCTTGCCGTCCGCGACGAGCGCCGGGCTCGAGAGGCGGTCGCCGGCGCGGAGCCGCACTCGCGCGGCGAGCTCGTTTCCCGCGAACCCGATCAGACCCGCGGCGGCCAGCACCCAGAGATGCGTGAGCTCCTGCGGGTGGACGAGGCGCTGGACGCTTTCGTAGAGAGCGACGCAGGCCGAGACGAAGATCGCGAGCACGACCGCGAGTCCGGCGAGCTTCTCGGCGCGGAAGCTCCGCAGGTAGAACGCGATCGCGAGCGGGACCGCGGTGAGAGCGTCGCCGACGTTGTGGACGAGGTCGGCGAGCAGCGCAACAGAGTTCGTGACGAGGAAGATGCCGAGCTGCGCGAGCGCGGCGATGCCGAGGATGGCGAGGCTCGAGGCGACGGCCTTCATCCCCTCGCGAGAGCGGACGATCGAGCGGTCGAGCAGGCCGTGGGAGTGGCCGTGGTCGTGGTCGTGCCGATGTGGCGCGACGCCGCCATCCCCCACGTGCTCGTGCACCGGCGCCGACTCGTGGAGGCCGAGCACGAGATGGCGATGCTTCCCGCGATGGGGGTGGCTGTGGACGTGTCGCCCGTGGCGGTGCCGCAGAGCAGCTGGCTCCGTCATCGATCCAGCAAAGCAGTTCGCGGTCTCCGGCGAGTCGCCAGCGCAGGCGCGTCGGTAGCGTCCACGTCCTCGTGCACACGGCGGACGCTCCCCATGGCGGTACCGAGTCGCTGAACCGTTCTGCCGTGCGGGCGACTGCGCACTGTCTGACGGGCTGTGCCATCGGTGAGGTCCTGGGCATGGTCGTCGCGACTGCGCTCGCATGGGGAAACGCGGCCTCGATTGCGATCTCCGTCGTGCTGGCGTTCTTCTTCGGCTACCTGCTGACCATCGGACCGATCCTTCGCGCGGGTGTGCCGGCGAAGCGCGCGGCCCGTCTGACGGTCGCGTCGGACACGATCTCGATCGGGACGATGGAGGTCGTCGACAACGCCTTCATCCTCGTCGTGCCCGGGGCGCTGGCAGCGGGTCTCGGCGACGCCCTCTTCTGGTGGAGCCTCGCCG
Organism: Gaiellaceae bacterium; assembly: GCA_035702645.1. Taxonomy (GTDB): domain Bacteria; phylum Actinomycetota; class Thermoleophilia; order Gaiellales; family Gaiellaceae; genus GMQP-bins7. Next base: position 14,891 of record DASSQE010000150.1, on the reverse strand, counting down.
TCAGCCTCGTGATCGCGTTCGTCGTGACGGTTCCCGTGAACCGGTGGCTGATCGCGCGAGGCCGGGGTCACGCCGTCGTCCACGAGCTCCACTCGCATTGACGCGGCGAGGGTCGGGCCAAACCACGTACCGGACATGTGGTCGCCTGCGGATGCCGTCGAACGGGGTGCGCGCGACCGTGGATCCATGTACGGAAACCACATGGACGGCTGGTGGGCCTGGATGGCGGTCATGCCGGTCCTCGTGATCGCGTTCTTCGCGCTCGCCGTCTACCTCGCCGTTCGTCTCGGCGTGCGTGACGGGAAGCGAGACTAGCGAGCCCGATCGACATGGACGACCCCCGGGGGAATCGCGGCCCCTGGGCCGCAGCCGGGCGGTCAGTGGCAGTTGCTCGAGCCCTGGTCCGTGAACGTCTTGCCGGCCTCGGGGAGAAACTGCCAGTCGTAGCCCGTCGAGCGCAGCACCAGGCGCAGCACCCCGAAGGCGGCCTTGCTCCCGATCTCGAGGTTCTTGGTCGGCCCGGTCGTGGTGCTGGTCAGATCCTCGCCACCGGTGCCGACGAGGAACTCACGGATTCCGGACGGATCGGCTGCTCCAGCGGGCGTCTGCGGCGCCCACCGCTCGTAGTGATGGACATGGCCGTTGAGCACGATGTCGGCGTGGTAGTCGTACAGGGCCTGCCACAGCGCTTGCGTCGTGGCGCTCGATTTCAGACCCTTGCTCGTGCTGTAGAAGCGCGGATGGTGCCAGTACGCGAGCGTGCACGCGGTCGGGTGGGCGGCCAGGTCGGCGCGCAACCACGTCTCCTGCGGGGAGCCGGCGCCGCAGCCCCCGGCGTCGGAGCAGTTCGAGTTCAAGGCGATGAAGTGCCAGCTGCCGAGGTCGAAGCTGTAGTAGCCCTTGCTCTCCTGATGGCCCTGCGCGCCCCAGTAGGCGAAGTAGCCTGCGGCGCCGGACGTCTGGTACTCGTGGTTCCCGGTCGCTGGATACGTCTTCGCCTTGAAGCGGCCCCACGACGGATCGTACGACCCCTGGAACTCGCTCAGCGTCGCGTTCTCGTACTGGAGGTCGCCGAGTGCCAGCACGCCGTCCGGATTGCCCGCCACGACGAGGTCCGACGTGTACTTCTGATGGCAGGCGTTCGTCGTGCCGAGGCCACCTTTGAAGCTCGAGCTCGTCGGGCTGCACGCGATGTCGCCCGCGGCCACGACCGTCACGCTCTGCCCCGCCGAGTCCGTGATCGGTCCGACCTGACTCGAGGTGGCGGACGGATAGGGAGGATCGGGAGTCGCTGCATTCTGCGCACTGACGACGACAGCGATGTTCGTCCCGATGTCGCCGGGGGCGACGGGGTACGTCTGCGCGGTCGCATTTCCGATGTCGGTACAGGTCGGATTGCACTGCTGCCACTGATAGGTGTTGGTGATCGGTGTCGTCCCGGTCCAGACACCGGGGTCCGCGGTGAGCGTCTGTCCGACCTGCGGCGTTCCGGTGATCGACGGCGGGACGGTGTTCGTCGGCGGCGTCGGCGGGGGGGCTTGCGTGACGGGCCCGACCTGGTCGGAGGTCGCCGATGGATCGGGTGGGGTCGCGGCGTTGTGAGCCGTTACGGCGACCTCGATCGTGGCGCCTTCGTCTGCGTCGACGAGCGTGTACTGAGATGTCGGCCCTCCGATGTCGGCACATGCCGGATTGCACCGCTGCCATTCGTACGTGTAGCTGATCGGGGCCGTCCCGCTCCACACACCGGGGTCCGCGGTGAGCGTCTGACCGACCTCCGGCGTTCCCGAGATCGACGGCGGCGTTGAATTCACTGGCGCGGTCGCGACGCCCGAGTCGGTGACCACGAGCTGCGGCGCGTTCGTGCCCTCCTTGGTCGAGTAGTACGCGCTGTTGGAGCTCGTCGTCGTCATCCCGAAGCTGTAGGTGCCGTCCCCGCTGATCGCAGGGGTGACGTCGAGCTCGACCCACGTCCCGGTCGTGGTGGTGCCGGCATTCGCGAGCGGGGAGCCGCTGATCGGCGGAGCGGTGTTCCAGGTGATCCCCGTCTCGGTCCAGTCGGTCTGACTCGAGGCGTACTGGTTGCTCACCGGAAAGACGCTGCCGCCGTCCGCGCTCGGATCGGTCACGTACAGCCGCAGCTTCGCCGACGTGACGGCGCCCGTCACACCCGTGACGGTGAACTTCAGGTAGATACGCCATTCGGGCGACGTCGCGCGATTGCGCATCGTCGTGTCGCTGCCGAAGTTCTTGTCCGGCGAGGTCGACTGGACGTCGCTGTCGGCGGTCGGCGTGAAGGTGAGCGCAGTGTCCGCTGCCGCCGGCGCGCCCACTCCGACGACCGTCGCGACGGCTATCGCGATAACGAGCCACACCGCCGGCGCAGCGAGCCGTCGCACACGGCGGCGCTCTCGCGGGTGGATAGATCCCATGCTCTTCCCCATGCTGCTCTTCCCCATGCTGCGCCCGCTTCTCCCCAGTCGAAGCAGGACATCCGCAGCTTACGACAACCGGCGGCCGTTTGCTTCCAGCCGCGGACTGCCGACCCCTGAGGGGACGCAGCCATCGGCGAGATTCACGTGCGCAGACAAGGAGATTTCGTGCTGGCGACACCGAACAGGAACCAGTTGAGCGGAGCCGTCGGCCAGCGATCCAAGTCCGGGTCGACGACCTCCCGCGGAGCCAGGATGCCGTTGCTCCAACGGAGCCGGGCGACGATCAGGTCGGGGTTGCGCTGCCCCTGAGGGACGTCACCGTAGGATGGGAGGGAAGCCTCGCTGACGATGGCGTTCCTGTGCCGCTCGAGCCAGAGCCGGCTCGTCTGGGTGCGCGCCACGACCTCGACCCCGCTGCAAGCACCTCTGGCCGGCCGCGAGACGACGAGCCCCGGCCACGCCTTGCCGGGCATGTCGGAGCCGAGGTACCACCCGAACGGGATATGCCCCGCCCAGCTCCCGAACCAGAGGATCGGCTCGTTCCGACGGAGGCCCTGCCTCGTCATCTCGCGGGCGATGCGGTCGTACGGTGTGCGCCCGAGCTCGATTTCGCCGTAGGCGAACTGCGCGAGGACCAGGGCAGCTACCACGATGCCGATCGGGCCGGCCACCCGGCGCCACGGGATGGACGCGATGCCCCAGGCGAGGGCGATCGCCGCAAAGGGTGCGACCCCGACCAGGTTCCGGTCCCTGTACACGCGCTCGCCGCTCGCCCACGCGAGCGCGCTGACGGTGAGAAAGGGCGCCAACACGAGCAGTGCGCAGAGCCGACCCCGCTGCCGGCGAAGAAGGAATGCCGCCGAGACGAGCACGGCGAGCGTCAGGAGCGCTGAGGCGACGATCGTCATCGCGCCGACGATCGCCTGAGACGTGAAGAGCAAGGGCAGAAGCTGCAGGAAGTGCGTGACGGTGAACGGCGGCGCGGTGGCGTAGATCCCGTGTCGATACTGACGAAGCCAATCCGGCGACCAGGCTGCGAGCGGGATCAACCCGATCCCGAGCGCCACCCCGACGCGAGCGATGACCCTTCGTCGAAGCCCAGCGGCAAGCAGCCAGAGCGCGCCTGCCCCGAGCGTGAAGAGGAAGAAGTAGTGGGTGAGCGAGCCGAGTGCGACCGCGCTCGAGAGGAGCGCCAGTCGCGCGAACGTCGGCCGTGCCGCCGCCCGCTCCAGCAGGAACGCGAACGCCGCGCACGCGAAGGCGAGCATCGCGTACGACCGCAGCAGGGTGCCGTAGACGACGCCAATCGAGCCGAGACCGACCATGAGCCCCGCGAGCGTCGCCGCCCACAGGGGCATGAGCTCGTACGCAAGGGCAAACGTGAGGAGCGCGCAACCCAAGGCGAACACGACCGAGAGTGTTCGGACCGCCTTCACCCTCGAGGCCGGCTTCAAGCCGTTCACCACCCGGTCGGCGCCTCGGGCGACCAGGAAGAAAGCCGGCGGGGTCGACTCGCGGTCGACGATCACCCGAAGTGCAGCTCCCACGGTCGGCTGCGAGATCGCGCGCTCCGTGCCGACCTCGTCCTGCCAGAGCGCATCGTGCATCGCACCGGGAAGCGAGGCGCCCAAGGCGCACGCCGCCAGCACGACACCCAGTGCAAACGCCGCCACCACCCGCCCTCGGTGGGGTGCGCTTTCGACCGAAACTGTCTGGGCTCGGGTGGTCTCCACGGGCGGCGCCAACTCCTGGGCCGAGGACGGGCCGATACTACGAAGCAGGGCGGACCCGTTGAACGCGACCAAGTGCGCGGACACCCATCGCCAGCCCGCCGCAGAGCGTGGTGGGCACGAACCAGCACGCCTGGAGAAGGATCGAGAAGGCGAGCGCCTCCTCCGGCCCGATTCCGAGGAGGCCGAGTGAGGAGACCCCGAGCCACTCGTACGTCCCGACGAAGCCCGGCGAGGATGGAATTGCGACGCCGAGATTCATCACGGCGGTGATGAACGCCGCGTCGACCAGGCTGAGATCGAGTCCGAGCGATCGTGCGACGGCGATCGCGCCCGCGGCCCACATCGCCCAGGCGCCCAGACTGAGCACAAGCCAAACCGAGAGACGCCGGATACCGAGCGGCCCCGCGAGAGCTTCCATCGTGTCGCGTACGAGCCGGCGGGCGAGTCCCCTGCTTCTGCGCGTGCGCGCTCGACGACGCGTGTAGCCGCGAGCGAAGACGACGAGCGCACTGAGAGCGCCCAGCGCCAGAGCCGCGCCGACCGCGATGCGCACGAGCCACTCGGTGCTGGCGACCGCAGCGAGCCCCGCGAGGAGGAACAGGAAGAGCGCAGCGACGTCGGAGCCACGATCGAGGACGACCGTCCCGAACGCTCTGCCCGCAGGCATCGGCGCCTCGAGGCCCAACCAGCGCGCGCGGAACAGGTCGCCGAGCCGTGCTGGAAGAACGTTGTTGCACGCGACGCCGCTGACCACCATCTCGTAGAAGCGGGCGAGCCGCACCTGCGGCGACGCAGCGATCTTCCGCCAGCGAACAGCCTGGAAGAAGTAGACACCAGCCATTGCCGCAACCGCGACGACGACGTAGCCGACCTGGGCTTCCTCGAGCGTCCGGCGGACGGCGCTCAGATCGACGTCCCGCACCGCGAGCCAGAGGAAGAGCGCGCTGACCAGCACTCCGACGACCAGGGCGATAAGCGCCCTGCGTCTGCTTCCCCGCGTCATCGAGCCGCCGTCCACGGCGAGGGAGGATCCCACGCCGCTCGAGACCGTGAGGCCGCGTGCGTCGGCGTGGCCGCGCGACCGGGTCGTCCCGCTCATCCACGCGTGAAATCGCGCGGGTGGGCGAGCGCGGACCTGTATTCCTGGTTCTCCTCGACGGCCTCGGCTCGATGCGGCCAGGAGGGAGAGTGCTACGGCGTCGGCGAACCGCCGGCGTCAGCCAACTGTTGACTGCGTCGCTTCGAGGAGGTGCTCGGATACGGGAAGCAGCGCACGCAGGTCGCGGATGCGGCGATGCGCTTTCTGCAACGCGGACTCCTCGTTCGTCGTCAGCACGGCGATGACGGTCATTCCCGCGGCGATGCCTGCCTCGATCCCCACGGGTGCATCCTCGAGGACGACACTGCAGCGCGGTTCGACGCCGAGCAGCTCTGCTGCCTGCAGGTAGCCGGATGGATCGGGCTTGCCGCGCTCGACCTGGTCGGCGGTGACGAGAATGCTCGGAATCGGAATCCCAGCAGCGCGGAGACGCTCCACGGCGAGTGCACGCGAGCCGGACGTCACGATGGCGAATCGGTCAGCCGGAACCGAGGCGACGAGTTCACGTGCTCCCGGAAGCGGCTCGAGGTTCCGCGAGAGCTCGATTTCCTCGTGTTCGATCACAGCGAGCTCGGCCGCGGCGTCCAGATGCGGGGCGACAAGTCCGATGAGATCGATCGCGCGCCGACCGTGGGCCTCCGCCAGCACTCGCTCGGGGTCGAGCCCATGCCTGCCTGCGAAGCGTCGCCATGTCCCCTCGATGGCGGCCGCCGAGTCGACGAGGACGCCGTCCAGATCGGAGAGAATGGCCCACCTCTCGTTCCGCCGAGGCTCGACGCTACGGGCGAGAAGGGCGAGCGACAACGTCGCGGCCACGACGATCCAGAGCGCGTTGCGCAGGCCCGCGGCTCCTGCGGCGAGCCCGATCGCCGGCGGGCCCGCGAGGAATCCGAGCCAGCCGATGGTCGAAACGGCGGCGACACCGACCCCCGACGCGACGGCCGGCGTCGATCCGGCGGACCGAAAGAGCACAGGTACGACGACGCCCATGCCCGCGCCCATGGCTGCGAAGCCCGCCAGCCCGGCGAACGGCGAGGCAGCGAGCAGCGCGAAAGCCAGCCCGGACGCCGCAACCAGTCCGCCCGAGCGGACGAGCGCGACCGGGCCGATGCGCTGGTTGGCCCAATCGCCCGACAGACGACTCGCGACCATCGCGACGGAGAATGCTGCGTACGCGAGAGCCGCCGCACCCGCCGCGGCTCCCACCGAGCCCGACAAGTAGACGGCACTCCAGTCGGCTGCGGCTCCCTCGGCAAGCATCGTGAAGAACGCCGCGGCGCCGATGAGCACTAGTGCTCGCGGAGGCCGAACGAGGACAGGTGCACGCCGTTGATCGTCGGCTGCGCGAGGGAGCCGCCAGTGCATACCCGCGAGCGCGAGAGCTCCGACGATGATCCCCACGATCGTGAAGTGCTCCCGAGGACCGACGTCGCCCGCTGCCACGAGAGCGCCCGCCGCAGCTCCGACCAGCGCACCGCCGCTGAAGGCGGCATGGAACGAGGACAAGATAGACCTCTTGCGCGCACGCTCGATCGCGAGTCCTTGTGCGTTCGCGGAGACATTGGTGGCGCCAGTGCCAGCGCCGAAGCCGAAGAGGCCGAGCGCGACGATCGTGAAGCTTCCAGCGAAGGAGACGAGAGCGAGCGCCAGGCTCCCGATGAGCAACGCTGCGCCCACGACCGCACGACTGCCGACTCCCACTGTGAGCCACCCGGCCACCGGCATCGCGATCAACGCGCCGAGCGCCGTGGCGAAGAGCGCGAAGCCGAGCTCGGAATCGGTCAGCCCGGCCTGATGCTGCACCGCGGGAATGCGCGAGGCCCACGAGCCGACGAGAAGCCCGTCCGCAAGGAAGAGCAACGTCACGGTGATCCGCGCCGCACGCATCAGGCGCGCACCACGTCGATTCCCAACGCCGCGTACGGGGCCGCCTGGTCGGGTGTGACCGAAGCCTCGGTGACGAGACAGCTCAGCTCGTCGAGCGGCCCGACGACGTACGGTGCGGCCGAGCCCAGCTTGTCCGCGGCAGACACCGCGATCACCTCCGCGGCATTCGCGATCATCGCCCGCTTCACGTACGACTCCTCGAGCTCGAGTACGGTGATCCCAACGTCCGGATGCAGGCTGCAAACGCCGAGGACGAGAACATCAGCCCTGATGGAGCGAAGCGCCTCGATCGTTGCTGCGCCGACGAGAGCTTGCGCGTGCTTGTCGAGTAGCCCGCCGAGCACGGAGACGTCGGTCTTCGGATGGTCGGCGAGCGCGACTGCGACCGCGGGACTGTTGGTGACGACCGTCAGCGACAAGTCGGGGGGCAAGTGCCGTGCCACCTCGAGCGTCGTCGTTCCCGCGTCGAGCAGGATGACCTGGTCGTCGCGAAAGAGCCGGATCGTCGCCTCGGCGATCGCGGCCTTGGCGGCCGGCGCTTGCTCGCGCCTTACTGAATAAGGGCGAGCGCCGACGGTCGCAGGGAGCGCTCCCCCGTGCACCCGGCGCAAGAGCCCTCCCTCGGCGAGTTCGCGGAGGTCGCGCCGAATCGTGTCCGGGGAGACGTCGAGCGAGGCGCTGAGCTCGGCGGCCACCACCTTTCCGTCAGAGCGCAAGCGCTCGAGGATGAGATCGCGTCGCTCGTCGGTCAGCACCGCTGCATTGAAGCAGAAACGTGCAGTAGCGTGCAGAAAAGCGCAAGAACGTGCAGCTGGGATCGTCCTCCAAGCTGGCCCTCGAGGCGACGATCCGCGTAGGTGAGCCATGGCCCCGGGAGGAGTCGAACCTCCGCACGCAGATTCGAAGTTCGGGCGAGAGCCGGCTGAGATCTACCGAGACGGTTTGGCTAGCCCGAGCCGCCTCGGGTCGCCGACGACGTAGTCGATCTCGGCTGATCTCGGTGGGTCATGTGGCCCCAGCGTGGCCCCCCGCCAAACGGTGACGCCGCCTTCATCCATGGACCGCTGGACTAGAAGACGGTCCGGAAAAGCTCCTCGGGAATCGATCCTGGATCCATCTCGAATACGCGCGACTGGCCTGAACCAACACCGAATAGCCCAACGCTGTCGAAGTAGCGGCTTACCGGAGCGAGCCCAGGGTCCAATGGTCCAAGGCGTCTCATCAGCGCGGTCAAGAAGCGAGCCAGCGGATTCGGCTCCGGCTCCCCCTCTACGAACCATCGTCCGGGGCCCATGTACGCGACGTTCACCTCGAAGACGCCGGGCTGTAGGCGGATGGCACTCGCGCGGCTGATCGGGGAGGCGCGGCGCAACCTGGAACTGATGGGGAGGATCGTGGGTGCGCACCTTGTGCTGCCGTGTCACTAAGTATTGATCAGTACTAAGTACCGATGTAGTGCGACAGGGCGGTGGCACCATCGCCTCTAACTAGAACGAAGGGCACGCGCCGATCGGCGACATGCAGGTGGTGGTCGCGGCGTTCGTGCTCCCATCGCGCCTTCCGCTGTCCTCACGAATGACGGACGCGGAGAGGAAGGACCGCAGCGATGTGGTTTAGAGGAGGATTCTTCGTCGTTGGTTTGATGCTGCTCGGTTGGGCAGCGATCGTCGTCGCGATCGCCGCGCTCACCACCTGGTGGGTGCTGTTCGCTCTCGTCCCGCTCGGGATGATGGCGATGTGTGCCCCGATGATGGCCACGATGGCCCGCTCCGCCGGAGGCGATCCGCGAGCAGGCCCGTGGGCGTGGTGTGCCCGCCTGGTCGCACCCAGTGATCGCGAGGCGAGGCAGCGACAAACACCAACGGAAGGGAGCACACAATGAAAGAGATCCGCAACATGGGCGCTTGGGATCGCGGCCTGAGGGCGTTCATCGTCGCACCGGCAGCAGTCGTGGCGGCTTTCGCAATCGGTGCAGGCACGGTGGCTGGAATCGTCCTCTTCGTTGTCGCCGGGATCATGCTGGCGACGGCCGTTACAGGCTTCTGTCCCAACTACATCTGGCTCGGCATCTCGACTGACCACGGCGTACATCACGTCGGGCATGGCCTCCGCCACGGCCACACGTAGATCGGCTGTTGGGAGCCCCAACTAGGAGGCGATCGAACGATGCGACGGATAGTGATCGGCACAGCACTCGTCGGCGGGGTCGTGATTGCCGCTCGGGTGCTTGCACCCAAGCTGCACACGCGGATGCTGGCGGCGTGCAAAGGGATGTTCGAGCAGATGCCCGAGGACTTCCCGCCCAAGCGGATGATGGGCGGCATCGAGGAGATCCGGGCGAACACAGCGCGAACGCTCGAGGTCCTTGAAGAGCGGACGGAGCACGCCAAGCCGCAGGAAGAGCCTCTGTGGAGGGCAGCGGAGGAAGTGGAGGTGGTGCCCGCCTAAGACACCGCACGAGTCACGGCAAGGACTGACACGAAAGGGGTGCCATCATGTGCGCCTTCGCCTTCGGCGGAACGAACAAAGCAGAACAGACCATCTCGAAGGCATCGAGCGACACAGCCTCGGAGGTCCTACACGGGGTCGGCTTCGAGGGACGCTACGAGGACCTCGAAGGTGGCTACACAGTCGGCTTTGAGACCTTTGCGGACGACGTTGACTTCACGCCGCGCCTGAAGGGACTTCCTACAGACAGCTGCCGGGCTCCACACTGGGGCTACGTCGTTGAAGGCAGGCTCACCTACAGGATCGGTGAGCACGAGGCGGAGATCGAGGGCGGCGAGGGCTTCTACGTCCCCGCTGGCCACACATTGTTCGCGGAGGCGGGTTCAGAGGTCATCTTCTTCAGCCCCACGCGGGAGTGGAAGCAGACGGTCGCCAAGATTGCGAAGGAGCCGGAAGCGGTGTTGGCCTGAACGACGGCACGTGAGGGTTTGATCGGATGGGTTCCGAGCGCGTCAGCGGTACCTCTGTTGGGAACGGCCGCTTTGCAGTCGTCCCGACCCGACAGAAGGAGGTGGTGGAAGGTGGATCTCGCGCTGGCTACTCCCCTCACTAACACCTGGGTCATGCATGGTGGCTGGGGCTGGGTCGGGATGACCGTGATGATGGTTGGGATGGTGCTCTTCTGGGCGGCGGTGATTCTCGGAATCGCATGGCTCGTCCGCGGCGGTCTCGCCGGAGGGCGGGAGCTGCGAAGGGAGACCCCCATCGAGATCCTCGACCGGAAGTTCGCCGAAGGCGATCTCTCGGTAGAGGACTATCACCAGCGCCGGGAGGTCATCCAGCAGTCGTCGCGGTAAGGGAGCGCCGAAGTATGGGCCTCGTGGCAGATTCTCAAAGCGCCAGCGCCCCGAGAATTGCGCCGCGTCCTCGCGTGGGCTCGGCTGAAGGGCAGGATGCACGGGCAAGGACGCGCCCGTTGCGTCCGCTGAGCGAACGAGTTCTTGAGTGCCTGCCGGGCCTGCGTGTCGCATGGATAGCGGTCTGGGCACTTGTGCCCTGGGTCAACGCTGGCGCGCACCTCTTACTCGGCACCAAACAGACGAGCGAGGCCCTGTGGGAGCAGAGCTCTCTGCTCATCGTCCTCAACTACGCGGCCGTCAGCTTCGCGGTGGTCATCACGCTCGAAGGAACCAGACGGATCGCGGGACGGATGGAGGCGCTCAGGGCGACGACACCGAACGTCCTTACGTGGGATGCAAGCCCGCCGTTTCGGGGCGTCAATAGCGTTGCGGGCCCACTCCTGGTCACCATTGCTGCGTCCGTCGCGTTCGGCACGAGTACGCTCATCCGAGACGGATGGACGCCCGCATTGCTGCGCGGCGTGACCTGGCTCATCATCGGCATCGCGCTCGGGACGTTCCTCTGGACATACGCCTGTCTCCAGTTAGGTCTGCACCGCCTCGGGCGCGAGCGTCTCGTTTCGGACGCCGTTCACGTTGATCCCGGCTTGGGATTGCACGCGCTTGGAAGGCTCGCGTCCACTGGTCTGTGGTTGTTGCTCGTGTGGTTGATTCCGCTTCTCTTGACCGCTCTCCCCGACCTCGCGGGTGCCGTTATCGGCCTGCTCGTGCTTGCAGCTGCCCTCGGCATGTTCTTCTTCTCGTTGCAACGTCTCCACTGGCAGATGGTGGAAGTGAAGGCGGGTGAGCTAGCGATCGCGCGTGAGCTCTACACGAAGGCTTACGAGCCCGTACACGAGACTCGGACGCTTGAGGCACTCGAGCAGCGACACACCTTGCTGAGTGCTGCCGATGCGCTCGAGAAGCGGGCAAGCGCTATCCACGAGTGGCCGATCGACGACGGGACGTTGGCGCAGGTGATCACCATCGCAACGACCGTGATTGCGATGATGATTGGCCGACTCATTCTCCACCCGCTCGGGCTATAGGCGGTCCTCGGGCGGCGGTCCCACGACCGGCCACGCTGGAGGACGACCCAGACGAGTACGTTCCACGCCGTCGATGCCGAGCGAGAGAGCGTCATCTGGCTGGGACTCGCGTTTGAGTCGCAGGTGTCGGGATCGGACTGGTCGAGACAGCCGAGCACGCCGCGGTCGCAACTTTCGCCCGCGACGAGGTTCGTGGCTCCGCCTTCGGGATGCTGGCGGCGATCCAGAGCTTCGGGAACCTTGCGGCGAGCACGGTCGTGGGGCTGCTCTACGCCATCGTCTCGCCAACCGTTGCCTTCGGATACGCGAGTGCGGTCATGGTTCTTGCGCTAACGGTGGTGACCACAACGCATGCCCGGCACGCTACGACGTGAACACGACGTCGTCGCGCTACCGCTGGCGGTAGGCGAGCTTCGAAAGAAATCTTGTGAATACGGCGAGTCAGGTCGGCTCACTCACAAGACGGGTGGCGGTCAGCGGTAGCAGTCGAGTTTCTGGAGGGCGACGTTTGCCCGTGTGGCCCCCTGCGTGGCCCCGTCGCCCCCAGGATGGGTCCTTTGAAGGAGCGGACCCCCGTGGCTGAGCCATGGCCCCGGGAGGAGTCGAACCTCCGCACGCAGATTCGAAGTCTGCCGCTCTATCCACTGAGCTACGGGGCCCCGTGGTGGAGTATGCCCGGCGACCGAGTCGGGCTCGGCCGCCGCGTCAGGCCGCGCGCCCGGTCTCGAGCTTGTCGAGGACGTGCGCCTCGATCACACGCACGACCGTCGGGTCGAACTGGGCGCCGGCTCCCTTCCGCAGCTCCTCGAGCGCCGCGTCGAGCGGAAGGGCAGCGCGGTACGGTCGATCCGACGTCATCGCGGCGAACGCGTCGCAGGCGCAGACGATCCGCGAGGCGAGCGGGATCTCCTCGCCGGCGAGCCCGTCCGGATAGCCGCTTCCGTCCCAGCTCTCGTGGCTCGAGCGGACGATGCCCGCGATGCTGCGGAAGGCGAGCGACGCGCGGAGGATGCGCTCGCCGACGACCGTGTGCTGGCGGATGAACGCCCACTCGCGCTCGTCGAGCGGGCCGGGCTTCTCGAGGATCTCGTCGGGGACGGCGAGCTTGCCGAGGTCGTGAAGCTGGGCCGCACGCGAGAGATCCTCGAGCTCGTCGCGCCGCAGCCCGAGGCGCTCGCCGATCTCGACCGCGAGCGTCGCGACTCCCTCGAGGTGCGCCTGGAGATCCGGCTCGCGCTCCCCGAGCGCCTGCAGGAACGCGTTCATCGTCCGGTCGCTCTCTCCCCGGCGCGAGTATTTCTGCGAATAGAGCCGCTCGTCGGCGAGGCGCATCGCGTCGCTCGCCTCGGTCGCCTCCTCGGGGAGGAGCACGGCGCCGAACGAGCTCGCGACCTGAAACCCTTCGCCGCGCTCGGTCAGCGCGTCGGAGGCGCGGTCGATGAGCGGCCCGACCTCGTTCGACGGCACGCTCGCGACGAGGCAGAACTCGTCGCCCCCCAGCCGGTATGCGGCGCCGCTCTCTCCTGGCACCCCGCCGAGCTTCCCGCCGAGCCGGGCGAGAAGCGCGTCTCCCGCCGGATGCCCGAAACTGTCGTTGTAGCCCTTGAATCCGTCGAGGTCGAAGAGCATGAGGAGCGTCACTCCCTCACGCCTCACGAGCACGTCGTCGAGGTCGAGGAGGAGCTTGCGCCGGTTGCCCAGGCCCGTGAGCGCGTCGGTCGTCGCCTCCTGGTGCGTCTGGACGTAGAGCCGCCGGTTCTCGCGGAAGGTCGCGACGAGTCGCAGGAGGACCGCGAGGAGCGTCGCCGTCGCGAGGAGCACGGCGAGCACGTTCACGCCGCCGAAGTGGTCGTAGACGAGGATGCCGATCGAGACGAGGGCGCATGTCGCGGGCACTGCGAGCAGCGGGCGACCTTCGACGGCGAGGCCGCGCTCGTCGCCGTCGTCGATCCACGCCGCCCATGCGATCAGGAGCATCGACGCGGGCCAGAGGAGGTCGAGCCACGTTCCCTGCCGGTACGTCCCGGCGGCGGACTGAAAGAGGTAGACGGCGTCCGCGATCGTGGTGGCGAGGACGCCGAGCCCGAGCACGAGCCAACGCCGCCCCGGTCTCCAGTTCGCCAGGGAGAAGATTCCGAACACCGCCGAGAGCAGGAGGACGTCCCCGAGGGGATACGCGAGGTTCGTCGCGACCGCGCTCGCGGAGCCTTCGGCCGACCGCAGCACGAGCTCGACGAGTACGGCCGCCCCGAGCGCCGCGGCCGCGAGTGACGCCGTGACGCCGTCGAGCCACAGCGTGCCCGCGATCGACGAAGCACGGGGAAGGATCAGGAGCACGATCCCGGCGTACAGAAGCGGGTAGAAGGCGAGCCAGCCGAAATCGGCCGGTGACGGGTACTGGGTCGGCGCCACCACGGCGTCGTACAGCTCGGCGAACGCGCTCGAGCCGAGCGCCGCCGTGATCACGATCCAGGCCGTCCGGTCCTTCTCGACGGTGTACGCGCGCCGCGCAACGATCGCCACGGAAAGCACGATGAGAGCGAGGTAGACCTCGACGTCGAAGAACGAGTTGAGGCGTTCGCCGGAGGATGTCGTGAGGAGCACGAGGCCCAACGCCGCGACACCGCCTACGGCGATCGCCCACGTCAGGGGAGCCCATACACGATGGGAGGACATCGTCTCGTTTGTCGGCTCCGTCCCACGGCCGCTTGAGCCGGCGACAGCGGGTGATCAGCGACTGGGTCCGGTCCGTCCGGTGCCGGTCCTACCCTCGCGCCATGACACTCGGGATCGTGGTGTTCGGCGCTGCGTTCCTGGTCGGGCTCGGGCTCGGCACCTACACCCGCCGGCCTGTCTCGACCGCCTTCTTCGTCCTCGGGAGCTTCACCGCCCTGCTGATGCTCTCGGCCACGGGGCAGGCGCTCAGCGCCGTCGCAGTTCTCGTGATCGTGTTCCTGGTCGGGCTCGTCGCCGAGACCATGCGCGAGACCTTCTCGCTCATCCTCGGACGCTGATCTCGGCCACCCTAGGTGCGCCCCGGAGGACGCCTATCCTGAGGGACCCCGCGGGCGTGGCGGAACTGGCAGACGCGATGGGTTTAGGTCCCATTGGGCTTCGGCCCTTGGAGGTTCGAGTCCTCCCGCCCGCACTCTGTCTATACGCAGGTCGGCATCCGCCGAGCAGCGGATGCCGACCGCGAGATCCCTGAAGCCCAATGTCATCCTGCTCGCCGTGAGCGGGCTCGCTCTCCCTGAAGCTGCCCGTCCTGGGCTTGTGCGCGTATTGCGGCCCGCTCGTGCGATAGGGGATCGGCCGGCGTGGCTTGAGAGGAGCGTGCCTCC
>DASSQE010000149.1:0-2828 GCA_035702645.1 Gaiellaceae bacterium | reverse complement strand
GGAGGCACGCTCCTCTCAAGCCACGCCGGCCGATCCCCTATCGCACGAGCGGGCCGCAATACGCGCACAAGCCCAGGACGGGCAGCTTCAGGGAGAGCGAGCCCGCTCACGGCGAGCAGGATGACATTGGGCTTCAGGGATTTCCGCGCGGATCGGAATCTGCGCGAGCTGATTCCGAGCCCTGCGCACTACTCTCGAGCGGATCGGAATCAGCGCTAGCTGATTCCGATCCTTGCGCACTACTGAGCCGCTGCGCTTCGAGATCGACCACCACGTGAGCAACCGGGACGTCGAAGCGCTCGCGGGCCGCTTCCACGACGCCTCGCTCGAGCCAGTTCGACTTCCCCGCCGGATGGGTGGAGACGACGATCTCGTCGGGGCCGAAGACGCGCACGGCGTCCTCCATCGCCACGAGCGGGTCGAGATCGCCCACCTCGCCCCTCGCTTCGACACCGGCGGACAAGAGCCGATCGAGCGTCGCATCGAGGCGCTCCTGTGCAGCCAGGCGCGCTCCGTCTTCGTCCGACGTCCACGTCTTGAGGCGGGAGTTGAGCGCAGGGCAGACCACCAAGAACTGCGCCTCGCTCGCGATCGCGCGCTCACCGATCGCCGCGATCAGCTCGTCGCCCCCGACGGTCTCGTTCGCGACGACGAGCACGCGTCGCTCGTCCGGCGAGCCGACGTGATCGACGTGCACCTGCTCCGGTCTCGGCCCCCGCTGCCTGACGTACGCGAGTATCGCCGCGCCCGTCAGGCCGAGGAAGATGACGAATCCGAGCAGGGCATCGATCCAGGACGCGAGCACGATGAGAGCGAACGCTCCGATCGTGAGCAGCAAGAACCGGAACGCCGCCGCCTCGCTCCGGAAGGGGCTCTCCATCACGTGCCCCTTCGGAGGCGATCCGCGCGCACGAATCGCCCGAGCGGGAAGATCCCTGAAGGCGGCCGCTTCGCGGCCGCTGCCGTAGCCTCTCCGCCCGCCGCCATGGCGCCTAGAGAAGGTAGACCGTCGAGTACACGACGATCCACATGACGTCGACGAAGTGCCAGTAGATCCCGGGCAGCTCGACGCCGTGGTGATGCTCGGGCGAGTAGTGCCCCCGGAAGCCGCGCACGATCACGATCCCGAGCAGCGTGAGGCCGACGGCAACGTGTGCCCCGTGGAGTCCCGTGAGCCCGAAGAAGACCGATGCGAACGCGCCGTCGCTCGTGTTGAACCCGACGTGCAGGTACTCGACGACCTGTGTGCAGAGGAACGCGAACCCCATCGTGAACGTCAGGACCATCCCCGCGAGAAAGCCCGCTCGGTGTCCGCGCTTGATCGACTGGAGCGCCCAGTGCATGGTGAAGCTCGACGTCACGAGGATCGCCGTGTTGACGCCGGCGACGAAGACCGGGAAGTGGAACGGCGGCGGCGGCCAGGTCGTCGGCGCACCGGGGTTGACGACGCGGACGAAGAAGTAGGCCGTGAAGAACGACCCGAAGAGCATGATCTCCGACCCGATGAAGAGGAGCATCCCGAGCACGCGCGCGTCGACCCGAGAGCTCTTGTTGGCGGCCGGAGGGCCGTGATGCTCGTGGAGCGCCTCGGCGTGGCTCGTCATGCAGGCACCGGCGTCTCGACCGGGTCGACGACGACGTGGTCGACCGGGAGACGCGTCTCCGAGCGAAGGCGTCCGACGAGATCGCGTCGCAGCCACCCGGAGCGGGCACCCGGATAGGTCGAGACGATGATCTCATCCGTGCGCTCGTCGGCGATCTCCTGCATCGCCGCCGTGAACGGGTCGGGATGCGCGATCTGGCCGTGGACGTCGATGCCCTCCGAGCGAAGCGCTGAGAGCGCGGCACGCAACCGGCGCTCCGCCTCTGGGTGCTCGGCCCGCGCGGGATCACTCTGCGGGCACACGATCAGGAAGCTCGCAGGCCCCTCGCTCGCCCGAGCGCGAATCCGGTCGAGCAGCGGCGCTCCCAGGACGGTCTCGTTCGCGAGAACGAGGACGTTGACGCCGGCGCGCACGGAGACGTCCGAGACGATGTGCTCGACCGGGCGACCGCCTGCCACGCGGCGCACCTCGTCGACGAGGTCCTTCCGCAGCCAGCCGGACTTCGTGGCCGGGTGTGTGGAGATGATGATCTCGTCCACGCGCTCGGACGCGAGGACGTCCTTGACGGCGGCGAGGGGCTCGTCGTCGTAGACGCCGCCGTGCGCAGGGACCCCCGCGGATCGGAACGCCTCGAGCGTGCGCTGCAGCCGGCGGCCGGCGGCCGCTCGACGCGAGTCCGTGTAGACGACGTACCCCTGTTTCGGCCGGTTGACGGGAACCACGACGAGCACGCGGATCGGCCCGCGCTCGGCATGGCGCTCGACCGCGTCGACGAGCTCCTGTCCGACGAGCGTCTCGTTTGCCACGACGAGCAGCGCGGTGGGCTCGTCGGTCACGCGTGGACCTCCTCGAGCTCCTCCTCGCGCGTCTCGGCGGTGCGCAGGACGGCGTGGCGGGCACCCGGAACGCCGTACTCGTATGGTCCGCCGACGACCTGCGGTATCTCGTCGAAGTTGAACACCGGCGGCGGCGAGGTGACCTGCCACTCGAGGGTGTTCGCGTGCCACGGGTTGGCGGGCGCGATCTCGCCGCGCACCCAGCTCTGGCTCATGTTGTAGATGAAGACGACGACCGAAGCCCCGAGGACGAACGACGCGATCGTGATTGCGAAGTTCAGGTCGCCGAAGGCCTTGTCGTAGTCGAACACGCGGCGCGGCATCCCGCGCAGGCCGATGTAGTGCATGGGGAAGAAGGTCGCGTTGAAGCTGACGAAGGTGAGCCAGA
>DASSQE010000148.1:0-2613 GCA_035702645.1 Gaiellaceae bacterium | reverse complement strand
CGCAGGCGAGGACGAGCCAGAGATACGCCTCGGGCCTGCCGAGCACGAGGCACGCGCCGAGAACGGCGAGCTGGGTCGAGAGCCCGAAGTTCGCGAGGATCGAGAGCGTGGCGCGATCGTGGTACGCGACGCGCGTTGCACAGCTCCCGCCGAGGCGCTCGAGCCGACGCTCGACGAATCCCTCGATCAGCCGGTCGTGCGGCGCGTAGACCCCGCGGTAGATCCAAGCGAAGAAACGCGCGACACCGCACGCCGGCGGCATGACGTCGACCTGCTCATCATGCTCGCGCCGGTACAGGACGCTCAGGTTGAAGTCCACGCTCAAGACGAGGGTCAGCACGACGAAGGCGACGGCAGCGAGCACGTAGCGCCCAGTGAGGTAGCCGAGCGCCGCGAAGAGCGCGGCGTTCACGAGCAGGTCCGACTCCGAGTCGAGGTAGCGACCGAGAGCGGACACGCGGCCCGACGCGCGCGCGAGCTGGCCGTCGGCGTTGTCGAGCACCGTCTTCATCTGGAGGAGGACGGCCGCGAGGACGAGGTGCTCCCCTCCGATCGCGAAGGCCGCGACGAGACCCGTTGCCGTCCCCGCGAGCAGGACTGCGACGGGCGGAACGCGGAGAGGAAGCAGCGCGACGACGACGAGGTGCGCGAGCGGCCGAAAGACCGTATCGCACACGTACTCGGGCCGGGGCGTGCGCTTGCGCGAGCGCGCGAAGAGCTTCGGCTGCTCCGCTGCGAGGGCGGTCGTGGGTCGCGGGGTCACGAGATCACGCGCTCCGCTCCGACAAGACGAGATCGCGGAGGCTCGCGTACTCCTCGTCGCAGGCAGGACACGACTCGAGATGAGCGCCCATCGAGAGGCATTCGCTCGCCTGCACGCAGTCGTCCGACTCACAGAATGCGCAGGTCTCGAAGGGCTCGTCGGTCTCCGACAGCTTCCACTCGACGTACCGGTCGAGCTCCGCGAAGCACTGCTCACACGAGAGCGGTCGCCGCTGGGGCCCGAGAAGTCGCCGTACCAGCTCGTCCGTCATGACGTGTCTCCTAACTCGCCACCGTCGAAGCCCGCGTCGACGAGGGTCGCGCGCAGCTTCCGGCGGGCGTCGTGCAGGGTCTTGTAGAGCGCGCCCCTCGTCGAGCCGAGTCGCTCGGCAAGAACGTCGATCGGAACGCCGTTCACCGCAACCGCGACGAGGATTTCACGCTGGCGAGGCGTCAGCACGGTCGCGATCGCGTCGCGGACGGCAGTGAGAAGCTCGCCTTGCTCCGCATCGTGGTCGGGCGCGTGCCGCAGGTCCTGGACGAGCTCCCAGCCCTCCGGCGCCCGCGGGATCTCACGGTCGCGCCACGCACGCTTGCGGAGCTTCACGGCCGTCTCCAGGATCGCGAACTTGTACGCCCAGGTCGTGAACTTGCTGAGGCCCCGGAAGTCGTCCAGCCGGGCGAGGACGGAGACGAGCGCGTCGCCTGCGCTGTCCGAGACGATCTGGTCGATCTCGGAGCGATCGAGGGAAGCGATCCCCGCAGCGCGCCGGTTCGCCTCGAACCCTGCAGCCCGAAGCAGGAGCTCGTACAGACGCTCGACCGCTGCGTCGTAGACCATGCCCTCCGCCCGCAGGTCCGAGAGCCAGTCCCGGGACTCCTGGTCGAGCTCGCGCCGGACGCCGGGACCTGGCGCCTGCGCCGGCTGCATGTCGGCGAGCGTAGCAACGTGAGCCGTAGCGACGGGGGCTGCACTCAGCAGGGCTTCGCCTCGCCGAGGAGGGGCGCCAGGATCCGCGCTGCCAGATCTGGCCGACAGCCATGCTCTACGAGCTCGAGCAAGCTGTGGAGGTCGTACCGGCAATCGCGTGCGATCGAGCCCGCGAGCTCCGGGTCGAAGCCGCAGGCGCGAAGCTGCTCCGAGCGCCACGAGACGACCTCGTCGTCCTCGGTGGTGAGCCCTTCGGCGGTGTGCGTTTTCGTGCTCATGCCCTATATGTGTCGCTCCTCCGTCGTTTCTTACCCTCGCGGCGGCGTAAGAAATCGTTCTCCGCCGACACCCACTCCTCGAACAGCCGCGCTCGGCTCCCCGCTCGGGAGGCGCGGCTTCGAACAAGGAGGAAGGTATGAACGTCGTCTCGACGAGCTCTCGCCGCGCGCTCTGGCTCGGCACCGGCGCCCTGATCGCCGCGCTCGCGATGCTCGCTGCGCTCGGCCTCTCGGGCGGTGGCACGCAGCCGGCGAGAGCAGACACCGGCACGATGAGCCTCACCGCGCCGGTGAACCAGCAAGAGCTCGCGCTCTCGAACGCGATGCGGAAGCTGTGGGAGGACCACATCACCTGGACCCGGATGGTGATCGTCGACTTCGCGGCCGGTCTCCCCGACCTCACGTTCGCGGAGAAGCGGCTGCTGCAGAACCAGACGGACATCGGCAACGCGATCAAGCCGTACTACGGAGCTGCGGCGGGCAACACGCTGACGAAGCTCCTGCGCACCCACATCCTCGAGGCAGTGCCCGTGCTCACGTACGCGAAGTCGGGCGACCAGGCGAAGCTGAAGCAGGCGCTCACGGCGTGGTACGCGAACGGGCGACAGATCGCCGCCTTCCTGACGAAGGCGAACCCCTCCG
>DASSQE010000147.1:0-8131 GCA_035702645.1 Gaiellaceae bacterium | reverse complement strand
AGCCATTGGGTCGTGACCAGCCCGGGGTGGCGCTCCTCGAGCCCGCGCGCGACGCGCTCCGCGAACTCGTAGGTCTGGTCGTAGGTCGCCCGGCGCGCGATGGGGACGAGGACGTGAATCCCGTCGGCGCCGCTCGTCTTGACGTAGGAGGCGAGCTCGAGCCGCTCGAGCTCCTCGCGGATCAGGTGGGCGACCCGGATCGCGAGCACGAAGCCGTCGTCGGGCGGGTCGAGGTCGAAGAGCACGAAGTCGGGGCGGTGCGGCAAGTCGACGCGGGAGTACCAGGCGTTCATGTCGACGCAGTTCATCTGCACCATCCAGAGCACCGCCTCGGGCGAGTTGACGAGCGGGAAGTCGACGAGCCGCGACCCGCCCTCGCGCGGGTACGTGCGGAACGTGCGCGTCGGGATCCACGACGGCATCCCCTTCGGCGCCTGCTTCTGGAAGTAGGTTTCCCCACCCACACCGTAGGGAGCCCGCTTCATCGTGAACGGCCGGTCGCGGAGGTGCGGGACGAGCGCCGGGGAGATCGCACGGTAGTACTCGAACACGTCCTGCTTCGTGATCCCTTCGTCCGGAAAGAGGACGCGCTCGGGGCTCGTGAGGCGGACCGATCGTGGCGCCACGGCGCACGTTGTACCTGTCTGGGTTCGGCTCGGACGGCTCGCGCTGCACCGGCGTGCGTAGGCTACGTCCGCTCCTCCGAGACGCGAGCTCTCCCGAGTGCCCGCACCGAGCGTACGAGCAGTGCCGTCGTCGCGAACACCGCGAGCGAACAGAGACCTGCGAGAGTCGCGACGACGAGCGCGGAGGTACCGTCGTGCGTGCTCGGACCCGCCGGCCGCCGGACGAAGGAGGCCTCGGCGGAGAGGCTCACCGGGGCGGGGACGCGATCGTGCGTCGCGCTGATCGACTCGGGCGGCTCGATCAGATGTCGCGCGACCAGGAGCTCGCGGAACACCGACCTGGCCTCTCGCCGAAAGTCCTGTCGCCTCGGAAACCGTCGCGGAAGCAGTGGTCGAGCAGCATGGACGTCGGCCAGCCGTATCCAGCTCGCGATGTACGTCGTCGGATCGACGGCACCGTCGTACCGCAGGCGCAGGAGCTGGCGCGGGTGGATCTCGAAGTGCAGGTGCGTTTCGCCGCCGAACGCGTCGCCGGTGTTCCCCACGAAGCCGATCACCTGTCCGGCCCTCACCCGCTTCGAGTGGAAGAGAGAGCGCGCGTAACCGGAGAGATGGGCGTAGTAGAACTCGTCCCCGGCGCTGTCGCGCACCCACACACGCCAGCCGCCGGCAGGCCGCCAGCCGATTCGGTTCACGGTTCCGCTCGCGACGGCGACGACCGGCGTTCCGAGGGCCGCGAAGAGGTCGTCGCCGTGGTGCCACTTGCCGTGGACGTCGCCCCGGAAGGCGCCGTACGTGTCGCCGAAGGAAGACGGACCGGCGACCGGGAAGACGAACTCGCGCTGCCCGAGCGGCGGCGTCACCTTCAGCGGCTTCGAGACGCGACGCTTCTTCTTGTGCCGACGCGCGGCCGGCGTCGCCTGCGACCGTGGTGCGACCGCGGGTGAACCGCCTTCCTGGCGCGACGCGCCGGCGGGGATCGTCGGCTGGCGAGTCGGAGGCGCGGGTCTCGGCTTCGGGGACGGCGGCGCGGCGGACGTGGTCGTTCGTTCGGTGGACGACCTCTGGGTCGTCGTCGTAGTGGTCGACGTGATCGTCGACTGGGTCGTGCTCGTGTCGGGTTGCGTCTCGGTCGTCGTGGTCGTCGAGTCGGTCGTCGCCGGAGGGGAGTCGGCTAGAGCCGCACCGACGCCGAGCGCAAAGAGGGCGGCCGTCGTCGCAACTCCTGCCACGATCGTCCTCGGCGCCACGTGCTCAGCATGCACGCGATCGGCCCGCCGCGTTGGCTCGAGCGCTCGACCTCGGCGGCGCGGGCGCCCTTCCCGACGCACGCAGGTGATGACGGCGCGCCGCCCCACGTGCTACCTAGAAGGCCGTGATGATCGAGCCGGTCTCCCGATCCCGCAGAACTCGCCGCAGGTCACGCGGCCGGATCGTCGTCTGGGTCGTGGTCGCGGCCCTCGTCGCCGGCGTCCTCGCCGGTGGGGTCGTGCTGCTCGCGCGCCCGCAGATCGCAGTCGCGCAGGACACCTCCGGACTCGCCCGCGTCTCGGTGCCCGGGATCGAAGGCGAGGTGGCGGGCGTCTCGGTCGAGACCACGGCCGGAGAGCCGATCGCGACGTCGGTGCGCAGGGGGGCGCTCGTGCCGAACCACCGAGTCGAGGTCAACCAACCGCTCCTCGTCCACGTGACGGTGCGCCGCCCGGGTTGGGCGGGCTGGGCGCTCGGCCACACCGTGAAGAGGACGTTCGTCGTGCGGACGCCGGCGGCGTCGCCGAGACAGCGGTGGCTCCTGACTCCGTCCCACGGGCCCGTGACCGTCGGCTTCGCGACGCCGGTGCGCGCCGTCCGGATCGCCCGCGGCTCGCAGGTGCGCACGATGCGGTTCGCGACACCGCGCTCGACGGTCGTCGTCGGACGCGTCGTCCCCGGTCTGCCGCACGCCGGAAGCGTGACGATCAGCGCGGTCCCGCGAACCTGGGAGAAGCTCCCTCGCAGCGTCCGCGTGAGCTGGTTCCCGGTCGGCAACGGCGTGCAGGCCCTCACCGAGCCGGCGCTCGGGAGACCGCTTCGCGCGGACGAGCCGCTCACGATCACGTTCGCCAGGCCCTTGAAGCAGGTGCTCGGAGAGCAGCTTCCGACAATCACTCCGAGCGTCTCCGGCCGCTGGCTGACCGTCGACTCGCACACCATCACCTTCAGGCCGGTGCGGCTCGGATACCCGCTCGGCGGCCGCGTCCACGTCCATCTGTCAACCGGGTTGCGGTTCGCCGCGGCGCACGTGCGGACGCTCCGCAGTCCCGCGTGGAACGTGCCTCTTCCCTCGACCTTGCGCCTGCACCAACTGCTCGCGCAGGCGGGCTACCTGCCGGTCGCCTGGCAGCCCGCGGCGGGCCCGGACCCGCCGACGGCCCGATCCGAGCTCGCGGCGGCGCTCGACCCGCCGGCAGGGCGCTTCCGGTGGCGCTACCCGAACACGCCTCACGAGCTGCTGCGGATCTGGAAGCCGGGAGAGTGGAACGAGATCACGCGCGGCGCGGTGATGATGTTCGAGCACATGCACGGGCTGGACGTCGACGGCTTCGTCGGCCCGCAGGTCTGGCACGCGCTGCTCGTCGACACCCTCGCCGGGAAGCGGTACCGAAGCGGGTACAGCTACGTCTACGTCCATCGGAAGCTGCCCCAGTCGCTCAACCTCTGGCACGACGGGCGCCTGGTGCTGACATCCCCCGGGAACACGGGCGTCCCCGCGGCGCCCACGCAGCTCGGGACGTTCCCCGTCTTCGAGCACATCCCGGTCGGGACGATGAGCGGCACGAACCCGGACGGCACCCACTACCACGATCCGGGGATTCGCTGGATCAGCTACTTCAACCACGGCGACGCGATTCACGCGTTCAACCGGGCGTCGTTCGGGACTCCGCAGAGTCTCGGCTGCGTCGAGCTGCCGCTCGCAGCCGCGGCGACGGTCTGGCCCTACACGCCCATCGGCACGCTCGTCACGATCGAGGACTAGCCGCTTCCCACACACGCCGGCTCCCTGCGGCTGCCGAAACCTCTCGCTCCGGACGCCCGCGGCGCAGCCCTCGAGCCGACCCGAGGTTTCGAACCTGCCGGAAGCGGTGAGCCGGACCGTACGCCCTGGCTGACAGCTCGGCGGCCGGCTCCGAAGGGAGGCAGCAGCCGATCTCGACGGGGCTCAATCGTCGCCGTCACGAAAGGAGCAACGGATGCGCGTCTTCGTCGTCGGGGCGAGCGGTGCGATCGGCACCAGGCTCGTCCCGCAGTTGATCGAACGAGGTCACGACGTCATCGGGACGTACCGGTCCCCCGTGAAAGCCGAGCTCTTGCGGGAACTCGGCGCCGAGCCGGTCGGGCTCGACGCGCTCGACGCAGCCGCCGTCCGGCAGGCCGTGGTCGACGCGAAGCCGGACGCGATCGTCCACGAGGCCACCGACCTTTCCAACCTGAGCGACTTCAAGCACTTCGACCGCAGCTTCGCCGAGACGAACCGCCTCCGCACCGAGGGCACGGACAACCTCCTCGCGGCCGCCCAGATCGCCGGCGTGACGCGGTTCGTGGTTCAGAGCTTCGCCACCGCCCGGTACGCACGCGTAGGCGGGCCGGTCAAGACGGAGGACGACCCGCTCGACCCGGAGCCGGTGCCCGCGATGCACGAGACCGAAGCGGCCATGGAGTACCTCGACCGCGTGGTCACGGACGCCGGTGGGATCACGCTGCGCTACGGCGGCTTCTACGGAGCAGCGGAGGACGCGCTCGTCGACGCCGTCCGCGCGCGGAAGTTCCCGATCGTCGGGGGCGGGAACGGCGTGTGGTCGTTCGTCCACCTCGAGGATGCCGCGTCCGCCACCGTCCTCGCCCTCGACCACGAGGGCCCTGAGATCTTCAACGTCGTGGACGACGAGCCCGCGCCGATGCGGGTATGGCTCCCGTTCCTCGCGGAGGTCCTCGGCGCCAAGCCGCCGTGGCGCGTCCCGCGCTGGCTCGCCCGGCCGCTCGCCGGCGAGGCGGCCGTGATGATGGCGACAGAGTCACGCGGCGCCTCGAACGAGAAGGCGAAGCGGGAGCTCGGATGGACGCTTCGGTACCCGAGCTGGCGGGAGGGGTTCGTGGCCGCGTACGGGTCGCGCGCTCGCGCCAGGGAACAGGCGGCCCGGCCCACGGCGAGGACGCATCACTCACCGACGTAGTCGGCCGTGCGCGGTCACCGCAGAGGAGGCCGGGCGGAGCTACGCTCGAGAGGTCGTCTGGCAGCGACGAGAGAGGAGGCTCGGATGTCGCTTCGTCTTCGGGGGTATGCGCCGGTCCTGTTGCTGGCGCTCGTCCTCGTGTTCGTCGCCGCCGGCTGACACTAGGCCGACTGCCGAAGCTCTTCGGCAGACGTCGCGCCGGCGTAGAGCGCCGCGGTCTCCGCGACGCTCGCCGCAATCCGCTCGCGCAGTTCGGCAGGAGCCAACACCTCCGCATCGGGCCCGTACGAGAGGAGCCGGTGGAACGCGTGGTCGAGCCCGTCGAACTGCGCCACGACGACGGGCCGCTCCCCGTCCTCGATGACGCGCGCGCCGCGGAGGTATCTCACCTCTCCTCGCGGGACGCGCACGGTGACGTCGACCCACTCGCGCGTGCGTTCGAACGCCTCCGAGCGGCTGGCCCAGGCCGCGGCGAGATCGAACTCGGGATCCCGCACGCATTCCTCCGAGCGCTCCCTCGCGGAAACGATCCGCGAAACGCGGTACACACGCTCTTCGCCGCGGCGCCGCGCGAGCAGGTACCAGACACCCGCCTTGAGGACTAGGCCGAGCGGGTCGAGCCGGCGCGAGACGACCGCCGGGCCCTCCCGATACCGCATGTCGACCCGGCGTCCCCGCCAGAGCGCACCGGCGATCACGGCGAGGTGCGGCACCCGATCCTCCTCGCGAAACCAGCCCCGCGTATCGACGTGGAAGAGCTGCGAGGCCCGGCTCGCCCGCTCCTGGAGCTCCGCCGGGAGGGACGCGAGGAGCTTCAGCCGCGCGGCACCCAGCTCCCTGCCGAGCCCGAGCTCCGCGGCCGGGCCGACGAAGAGCGCTTCCGCCTCGGTCGCATCGAGGCCGGTGAGCTTCGTGCGGTACCCACGGTCGAGGCGATAGCCGCCGGCCGGGCCTCGAACGGACACGATCGGAACACCCGCGGCCGCGAGCGCCTGCGCGTCGCGCTGCACCGTCCGCTCCGACACCTCGAGCCGCTCGGAGAGCTCCACCGCGGTGAGCTGACCGCGCGTCTGGAGCAGAAGCAGGAACGAGACGAGGCGGCTCGCACGCACGCAACGACCCTACGCGATAAACACGACAGAAGATGGCGGGAATGGCCACTAGGGTCGTCTCATGCGATTCGTTCTCGCATCCGGTCGGCGCATCGCGGTGAACCTCACCCGGACGCCGATCGGCCCACCCTGCGCCGACGACGCCGGCTTCGGGTCCGGTCGGACCGTCGTCTTCTGCCACAGCGCACCCGGAGCAGGACTGTTCGATCCCGACCCGTCGGAGACCGACGCACGCGGCGTGACGCTGCTCTCGATCGACCGGCCGGGCTACGGGCGCTCCGACCCCGTCCACAACGGGCAGTGGGCAACCGTCTGGTCGGCTGCGGACGACATCGCCTCCGTCCTCGACACGCTCGACGGCGGCCCGGTGGGCGTGGTGGGCTGGTCGGCAGGTGGCCGGGTCGCCCTTGCCTTGGCTGCGCGGAGGCCCGATCTCGTCGACCGCGTCGTCGTGGTCGCGACACCGGCGCCCGACGACGAGATCCCGTGGATCGATCCCGAGCAGCGAGCGGTGCTCGACCGTTTGGGCCAGTCGGCGCCGGAGGCCGCGCACGCCGAGCTCGAGAGCCGTCTGCGTTCCCTGGTTCCCCTCGACCCGTTCTCGGGAGAGGCGCTCTGGCTCCTGGCGGCGCTGACCTCGGACGAGCCGGCTCTCGCCGGACGCGACGTTCGCGCCCGGCTGGGCGAGATGCTGCGCTCCGCGTTCGCCCAGGGAACGACGGGCCTCGCCGCCGACATCGCCGGCTACTGCCTGCGACCGTGGGGCTTCGAGCCCGAGGAGGTGGCGGCAAAGACGCTGCTCCTGTACGGAGCACGCGACCCGCTCGCCGCGCCGCCTCATGGACGTTGGTGGCAAGAGCGGCTGCCCGACGCGCGACTCGAGGTCGTCCCGGGCGCAGGGCACCTCGTGCTCCTCCCGATGTGGCCGCGCATCCTGTCCCATCTGGCGCCGCAGCGGGGTCTGCTGAGGGTCGTCCCCGACCTCGCCGAGACGTCGGACTTCGAGGCGCCGTCGGCCGCCTGAAGTGCTCGCGTTCGGGCGGAGGACGTTCGCCGCGCGAGAGACGAACCCGTCCGCGATCGCGCAGATCGAGGCGTTCGTCGGCATCGAGTAGCCGGTCGCGTAGCCCGGACGAGGCAGCCTAGGATGGAGCGGTGGCCGGGCTTCCGAGCGGTACCGTCACCTTCGTCTTCACGGACATCGAGGGCTCGACCGAGCTCCTGAAGCGGCTCGGGGAGCGCTACGGCGAGGTCCTCTCCGAGCATCGCCGGATCGTCCGCGAGACCTTCGGCGCGGCGAACGGGACCGAGATCGACACCCAGGGTGACGCGTTCTTCTTCGCCTTCCCGAGCGCACGCGACGCGGTGGGCGCGGCGGTCGAGGGCCAGCGCGCCCACGCGGCGCACGCGTGGCCGGACGATGCCGCGGTGCGCGTTCGGATGGGCCTCCATACCGGCGAGCCCGTGCTCGGCGAGGAGGGCTACCTCGGGCTCGACGTCGTCCGCGCTGCGCGCATCTGCACCGTCGCCCGAGGCGGCACCGTGCTCCTCTCCGAGTCGACCCGCGCGCTCGTCGGCACGACGCTGCCCGAGGGCGTCGCCGTGTTCCCACGCGGCGAACGGCACCTGAAGGGCATCGACGAGCCGGAACGCGTGTACGAGCTCGACATCGAGGGAGTCGCCCCGGCAGAGGCACCCGTGGAGGAGGTCACGCCCGAGCCGCAGGAACCACCGGAGCAGCCTGCACCGCCGTCGCCCGCGAGCGCCCCAGCCGGTGACCAGGGGATCGCGGAGCAGATCGAGTCCTTCGGCCAGCGGCTCGCGGCCGACATCCAGCGACAGGTCTACGAGAAGCTCGAGCGAGACCTGGGGGAGAAGGCCGCGCGCAAGAAGACACCTGCGGGCGGGGGCGGCGACGACGAGGCCGTCGACGACATCGCCTCTCGCGCGGAGACGCTCGCCGAGCAGATCCAGGCACGTGTCGCCGCCATGTTCGAGACGAAGGGCATCGCGACCGACTCCCGGCCGGACGCGTAGACGCGCTTACGAGGAGGCGACCGCGGCGGCGGAGTCGACATCGCGCGACGCCTGCATCGGCGTCGCGAGCGTCCAGATCGCGTCCTGCCCGAGCAGCGACTTCACGGCCACGCCCTCGCCGACGAGGCGGAGGAGTGCAGCCTCC
>DASSQE010000146.1:0-4170 GCA_035702645.1 Gaiellaceae bacterium | reverse complement strand
CTCGGGCGAGAGGTACTGCGCGGTCCCGATGATCGCGCCTTCCTCGGTCATCTGGCTCGGGCCGGCGCGGGCGATGCCGAAGTCCGTCACCTTCACGACGCCCTCGGGGTCGACGATCACGTTGTGCGGCTTGATGTCGCGGTGGACGACGCCGTTCCGGTGCGCGTACCGGAGCGCCGCGAGGATCTGGCGCGTGTACGCGATCGCCACCGGGATCGGGCACGGGCCGCGCCCGCGGATGAGCTCCTTCAGCGTGCGGCCCTCGACGTACTCCATGACGATGTAGTAGGAGCCCTCGCTCGTCCCCCGGTCGTAGATCGAGACGATGTTCGGGTGGGAGAGTCCGGCCGCGTGGGTGGCCTCGCGTCGAAACCGCTCGACGAACTGCTCGTCGTTCGTGTACCGCTCGTGCAGCATCTTGATCGCCACCCGGCGCCCGAGCTCCTGGTCCTCGGCCAGGTAGACGTCGGCCATGCCCCCGCCGCCGAGCTTCCGCGAGATGCGGTAGCGCCCTGCGAAGAGCGTTCCGGAGAGGGTGTCCTGGGTGGCCATTGGCAGAGAGGTTAGGGATTCGCCGGCGATCGGAGCAGTGCCTCCATCACCGCTCTCGCGATCGGGGCGGCCGTCGTCCCGCCCACTCCCGCTTGATTCTGCAGCACGACCGCGACGGCGAGCTTCGGCGGGCTCGTCTCGTTCTTGCCCACGAAGCAGATGAACCACGTGGTGTTCGAGCCCGGAGCGCCGGTTTCGCCGGTCCCGGTCTTGCCGCCGACGGAATACCCGGGGATCTGCGCGGCCGTGCCCGTCCCGCGGAGGACGACCTGCCGCATCATCGCCGCGACCTCGTGTGCCGTCTTCGTGCTCACCGCTTGGCGAATGAAGACGGGCTTCTGGCGGAGGATCACGCGACCGCCGGGCGAGACGATCTTCGCCACGGCGTGCGGCTCCATCAGCTTCCCGCCGTTCCCGATCGCGCCGGCGACCATTGCCATCTGCAGCGGTGTGACGAGCATCCGCTCCTGGCCGAACGCCATCCGCCCTGGATCGACGTCGGAGTCGCGCTTCGGGTAGTAGAGGCGGCCTTTGTCGTAGAGCCCGCTCGGGAGGCGCTCCTCGACCGGTGTCTCGAGCGGCGGGCGCTTGTAGAACCCGAACCGCTTCGCGGTCTCCAGGATTCGCTTGGCGCCGAGCGCCTTGCCGATGTTGCAGTAGACGGAGTTCACGGAGTTGACGAGCCCGTCCGCGAGGGAGATGTTGCCGAACACTTCGGGGCCGTTCTGGTCGGCGAAGTTGTGTACCTGCTTGCCGTACTCGACGCAGTAGCCGGGGTCGTAGAAGGAGGACTCGGGCGTGAACTTCTTCGACTCGAGCGCGGCCGAGGCGGTGATGACCTTGAAGGTCGAGCCGGGAACGAACAGGCCTGCACTCGCGCGATTCAAGAGCGGCGAAGCGGGCGTGCAATCAGCGGTGATGCGCGAGATCTTCTGGTAGCTGGTCTCCACATCGTTCGGGTCGAAGCTCGGCGACGAGGCCATGACGAGGAGCCGCCCGTCTCGTGGATCGAGGGCGACGACCGCTCCGCACTTCCTCCCGAGTTGCTCGGCAGCGACCTTCTGGGCCTCGAGGTTCAGGTTGAGGACGACGTCGTTCCCCTTCACGGTTTGCCCCTTGAGCTCGTCGAGCGCGCGGTCGACGAACGTCGAGAGGTGCGCATTCGAGGACGTGAGGTAGTCGTTCAGGGAGCGCTCGAGGCCCGTACGCGCCCGCCCGAGGGTCGAGTAGCCGACGAGGTGCGGAGCGAGCGGCCCGTACGGGTAGCGGCGGAAGTACAGTGTCTTGTCGCCGACCTTGCGCTGGCGGTTTCGGGCGAGCCGCTTGCGGGGGTTGCCGGAGAAGATCAGCCCGCGGTCGATCGAGAACTCGGCGACGCGCTTGACGGCGTTGTCCTGGCGGTCGGCGAGCCCCGCTGCCGCCCACGTTTGCCAGTACGTCGTCATCACCACGAGGACGCCGACGAGGAGCAGGGAGACGTACGTGAGCCGGATGATCTGGCGGTTCATCGCGGCTCGTTCGCTCGGTTCGAGACGAGGAGGAGGCCCGCGAGGAGGAGGAAGTTCGCGACGATGCTCGTCCCGCCGTAGGAGACGAACGGCAGCGTGATTCCCGTCAACGGGACGACGCGCAGGACGCCGCCGACGATGATGAAGGTCTGCAGCGCGAAGCCGAAGGTGAGGCCGGCTGCGAGCAGTTTCGAGAAGCCGTCCTCGGCGCGGAGCGCGATCCGCATCCCGCGGGCGACGAAGAGCATGTACACGAGGAGGAGCCCGGCCGCTCCGACCAGGCCGAGCTCCTGCGCGATCGCGGAGTAGATGAAGTCGGTCCGCAGGTAGGGGATGAGCGCCGAGCCGGAGCTATCGGTGAACGTCCCTCGACCGAGGCCCGTCCCTCCGAAGCCGCCGTTCGCGATCGAGTAGAGCCCGCGCACGAGCTGGTACGAGGCGCAGTCCTGGCGTAGCTCGAGCTGCCCGTTGACCGCGCAGTAGACCTTCTCGGTCGTCCACGGGTGCAGCCAGATCGTGACCCGCTCCTGCACGTGCGCGAGCGCGTTGTAGAGGAGCGCAGCACCGCCCGCGAAGAGCGCGCTGCCCACGAGCACGAACAGCGCCCTGCCCGTCGCGACGTACACCATCGCGAGGAAGATCCCGAAGTTGAGGAGCGCGCTCCCGAGGTCGTTCGTCTGGACGATGACGAGCATCGCCGCGCCCCAGATCGCGAGCAGCGGCCCGAGATCCTTCAGCCGGCCCTGCGCCAGCGTCTCGCGTTTCTCGCGCAGGTACCCGGCGAGGAAGAGGATGAGGAAGATCTTCGCGAGCTCACCGGGCTGGAACTGGAGCGGCCCCAGATGGACCCACAGCCGCACGCCGTTGACGCGCTCGCCGATCACGGGAGCGGACGGGAGCAGCAGCAGGACGACCGCCGCGACGCCGAAGAGGTAGCGGTACGACTCGAGCACGCGGTAGTCGTGACGCAGCCAGACGAGGGCAGCCGCGAAGACGGCGACGCCGATGAAGACCCACGTCGCCTGCCTCCCGCCGTCCGCCGGGTTCAGGCGATAGTTGAGCGTCAGTCCGAACGCGGTGAGGACTGCCGTGAGCGGCAGGAGCGCGCCGTCCGCGTACGGCACGGTGCGCCGGGCCACGAGATGGGCGACGAGGTAGAGGCCGAGGAAGGCAGCGGCGTATGCCACCGCCCTGGTCGAAATCTCGGAGCTGCGCGCGATCGTCACGCTCGAGAGCGCCACTCCCGCGATGACCGACGCTGCGACGATTCCCGCGAGCTCGCGGTTGCGCGCGCTCATCGCTTGAGGCTCCAGTAGACGACGAGCGCGGCGAGGGCGAGGACCGCGAGGATGAGGAGAAGAGCGGCGGCACGCCCTCCCGGGCCAGCGCCGTGGCGTCTGAGCGACGACTCGGATGCGGCCTCCGCCTCCTCGTCGTCTCGGCCCGCGGCTTCGGACCCGTCACCCGACGGCGTCATGTCGTCGGTCGGAGCGAGGGGCGGCGTTGCGGCCTGAGTCGGGACTGTCGGCACCTCGTGCTGGGCGGCCCTTTCCTCCGAGCCCTCCACGAGCTCGAAGAGCACGACGGTGATGTTGTCCTCGCCGCCGTGTGCGTTCGCGGCTGCGACGAGGGCCCGTGCTGCTGGTTCCGGGTCGGCGTCCGCGTCGACGATGCACGAAGCGATCTCCTCCTCGAGAAGCATGTCGGTCAGGCCGTCGGAGCAGAGGAGGAAGACGTCGCCGGGAAGCGCGGGTACCGAGAACACGTCCGCCTCGATGGCCCGCTCGGTGCCGACGGCGCGCGTGATCGCCGAGCGCTGAGGGTGACGCGCCGCCTCCTCGGGAGTCAGGACCCCGCTCTCCACGAGCTCGGCGACGAGTGAGTGATCGGTCGTGATCTGCTCGAGCGTCCCCGCGCGGAGCCGGTACGCGCGGGAGTCGCCGACGTGGCCGAACAGGACCCGGTCCGAGGCCGGATCGACGACCGCGACGGTGACCGTCGTCCCCATGCCCGCGGTCTCCGGATCGGCGACCGACCGCTCCCACACGCGGTGGTTGGCGTCGTCGATGATCGCCTCGAGCCCGGCCTCGTCGGCGACGCCGCGTCCGCC
>DASSQE010000145.1:0-2506 GCA_035702645.1 Gaiellaceae bacterium | reverse complement strand
ATCAGGTGCACGTACTGCGCGTCGGGGAAGAGGTCGTCGAGAAGGCCGAGATGGCGCATGTACATCGGCGTCTTGTCGCCCCAGCGCGACTTCCCCTGGCGAGCCGCGTACGCCTCGAACACGGCCGCGATCGCCGCTCCGGTCGACATTCCAGGGTGGAGCATCGGCGCGACGTCGCTCGGGCGGAGCCCCCACTCCCGCAGCGTCGCGAGCCGGGCGAGGTCGTCGAGGAAGCGCTCGGGATCGACGCGGCGGTGACGGCGTGCGAGCAGCGGGACGAAGAAGGACTCGTCCGGAATCGCGAGGCCGGGCGAGCGATCGAGGATGACCCGGAGCATGGTCGTGCCCGACCGGCTGACGCCGAGCACGATGAGCGGCGGGGTCACTTCTTTGCGGCCACGACCACGGTCGCCTTGTCCGCGTGGCCGTCGACCGACACGTACGCGGTGTACGTCCCGGGCTGAGCCGGTGCGCGGAGGCGGAGCACCCTCGAGCGCCCCGTTCCGCGCTTCTTCGCGAAGAGCCAGCGGTAGGAGCGCGCGTCCGTCGATACGCCGATCTGGAACCGCTTGCCGGCGACGGCCAGCACCCGATCGCGCGCCAGCTCGACGTAGCGCACCCGGATCGGCACCGCCCGCGTCGCGAGGGAGCGATTGCCCGCGCGGTCGATCGCGCGCAAGCGAAGCTCGTACACGCCGGGCCGCACCGGTCGCCCGTTCACGATCCCGTACCAGTTCAGCTTCCCCTTCAGCGCGCTGAACCGCCCTATCACGCGTCGCCGGTCGTCGATCAGCATCGTCGCCCGCGCCGGCTCGTCCACCACGTACGAGGCGGTGACACGATCGCCGCGCCCGTCCCCGTCCGGTGAGATGACACGGGGAGCGACCCTCGAGAGCCGGATCGTGGGATCGGTCGTGTCGACGCGGATCGGGTTCGGGAGGACGAACGTTCGGCCGTGCGCTTTCAGCTCCACCTTCGGCCGATAGCGGCCCTCGGCGACGACGCGACCCGCGTCGTCTCGCCCGTCCCACGTGTAGGAGACACGGCCCGCCTTCTCGCGCTGACGGCGCACGAGCGTCTGGACGGGCCGCCCGGAAGAGTCGATGATCGTCACCGTGACCGTCTCCGGCTTGCGGAGGCGGAACGAGACCACTGCGACGTCGCGCGAACACTCGCAGACGGGCGAGAACACCTTGTCGACGCGCGTGCCCGTGATCGGGCTCCGCTCGAGCTTCAGCTGCTCCGTCAACGCGAACGCGGCGGCCGTCGCGCCGAGCAGGCCGACGACGAGCAGGATCTTCGCGAGCTGCGACAAGCGGCGTCTAGACGAGCTCGAGCCCGCGGACCAGGACGAAGGGCTCCGCGTACTCGCGGCCACAGCTCGCGCCGTGCAGCTCGGCGGCGGCGCGGATCGCGCGCTCGCTCCGCGGATGCGGGTAGTCGCGGCGCTCCGTCTCGTAGTGGGCGAACGCGGCCACCTTGCGCTCGAGCGTGCGCGTGATGTCCACGTACCAGTTGGGGACGAACCAGTTGAGAGGCGCGGGCGTCCACTCCGTACTCGAGGTCGGCGCGTAGGTCAGGAGCCGACGGACGGTCTGTCCCGGCGACGGCCTCGTCGCCACGGCCACCGAGTCGAAGAGTGCTCGGTGGTCCCGGTTCACGTCGGGCTGCGGTGTGTAGACGAGCTCCGCGGCGAGATCGCGCACGTGCTCCTCGACCACCCGGTTCACGTCGACGTGTGCGAGCGTGTCGAGCCGCATGTCGGGGAGGTCGAGGTGGACGTAGTCGTCGACACCGAGCTCCGCGGCCGCCGCGAGCGCCTCTCCCTCCTTCTGCGACCGGGTCTCGGCGTCGCCCGGGTATTGCGACGAGCTTCCGTCGGTGACGACGAGGATTCGGACCCGGTCTCCCCGGTCCGCGTGCACGGCGATCGTCCCACCCATCCCGAGCACCTCGTCGTCCGGGTGCGCCGCCACGACCAGAACGCGGCTCACAGTCGCGCGCCCCTCATCCCAAGAGTGCTCCGACGGCGAGCTCTCCGGCGGTCTCGACCTCCTCGAGCACGAGGCCGCCCTCGCCGCAGGCGACGACGAGCCCTTCGGGTCGCTCCGCGACGACGGTACCCGCCGGGGCTCCGCCGTCCAGCTCGACCGGCCGCGCCTGCCAGACGACGACCTTCTCCTCGCCCAAGAACGTGAACGCGCCGGGGTAGGGCCGCGTCTGGGCGCGCACCCAGTCGTACAGATACGGCGCCCGGGTCTCCCAGTCGATCAGCCCGTCCGTGGGGATCCGCTTCGGCCACGAGCTGGCGCGGAGCGGATCCTGGGCGATGCGGGGCGCGGTGCGCGAGAGCAGCCGGGGCACGTACTCCCGGATCAGGGCGACGTGCGCCTCGGCGATACGGTCGAAGAGCGTCGTCGCCGTCTCGTCGGCTGCGATCTCGACGACGACCTGCCCGACGATCGCGCCCGAATCCGCCGTCGCGTCGACGATCTCGAACAGCGTG
>DASSQE010000144.1:0-4217 GCA_035702645.1 Gaiellaceae bacterium | reverse complement strand
GCGGCGCTCTACACCCCGTCGATGCTGAAGGTGCTCGAGGAGGACTTCGCGCGCATCCCGGATCTTCTCGCGCGGGCCGTGGAGCCCGTCGCGCCCGACGAGCCCGTTCCGGCCGTCGAGCCTGAGCCCGAAGCCGTCCAGCTCGGCCTGTTCTGATGCGCCCGGGCCCCGCGGGGCCCCTCGCGGGCTCGGTCGCTCTCGTGTCGGAGTCGGCGGTCGACACGGAAGCAGTGGGTGCGCGAATCGGCGCACAGCTCGTGCCGGGAGACGTCGTCGAGGTCTCCGGCGAGCTGGGCTCGGGGAAGACGACGTTCGTCCGGGGCGCCGCCCGCGCTCTCGGCGTGAGCTCGCCCGTCACCAGCCCGACGTTCACGATCGGGCACCGCTATCACGGCGCCGTCGACGTCTCGCACCTCGACCTCTTCCGCTTCGAAGGCTTCTCGACCGCGGAGTGGGGCGACCTCGAGCCGTACTTCGACGACGCCGTAGTGTTCGTCGAATGGCCCGAGGCGGGGCGGGACACGCTGCCCGGGCCCCGCGCGTCCGTGCGCCTCGAGCATCTCGGCGCTGACCGGCGCCGAATCGAGGTCGCGTCCCGGGACGCGGCGCTGCTAGAAGGTCTCGATTAGTGCTCGTCCTCGCCTTCGACACCGCCACCGACGTCGCGACGAGCGCCCTCGTCGAGGACGGCCTCGTGCTGGCCGAGCGCGTGTCGATCGCCCGATCGTTTCTCACCGACGTCGACGAGATGCTCGGCAGCCTCGAGCTGGATCCGTTCGACCTGGATGCGCTCGTCGTCGGGACGGGGCCCGGGAGCTTCACGAGCACGCGGATCGGGCTCGCGGTGGCTCGTGGGCTCGTCCTCGTCCACGAGCTCCCGGTCGCGGGAATCTCGACGCTCGACGCACTCGCGTCCGCCGCGCCCGACGCGTGCGCCGTGATCGACGCCCGCCGGGGCGAGGTGTTCGTCGCGGGCCCGCTCGCGCTCGCGCCGGACGACCTCGCCCTCGAGCCGGGGACCGTCTGCATCGGGAGCGGGGCGGTGCGCTTTCGCGATGCGCTCGAGCGCAAGGGGGCGCTCGTCCCGGCCGACGACGACCCGATCCACTTTCCGCATGCTCGACTGCACGAGGCGCTCGCGACCGAGTTCGACACCGTCGACGCCCTGCTCCCCGTGTACGTGCGCGCTCCCGACGCGGAGGTGCGCGCATGAACGTGGAGCTGAGGCGCATCGAGATCCACGATCTCGATGCCGTCGACGAGATCGAGCAGGCGTCGTACCCGACGCCGTGGTCACGGGCGATGTTCGCGGCGGAGCTCCAGAAGCCGGGGTCGCTCTCGCTCGGCGCATACCGCGAGTCGGGCGAGCTCGTCGGCTACCTCGTCGTCTCCCGGTACGTGGACGCGTGGCACGTGATGAACGTCGCGGTCGCACCCGAGTACCGGCGGCGCGGGATCGGGCGCGAGCTGCTCGAGCGGCTCTTCGAAGTCACGGGAGGCGATTCGCGGCGCGGCTACACGCTCGAGGTCCGGGTGTCGAACACCGACGCGATCAGGCTGTACGAGCGGCTCGGCTTCGAAGCTCGCGGCATCCGCCGCGGGTACTACACCGACAACCGCGAGGACGCGCTGATCATGTGGCGCGAGCCGTCGGTCGCCGACGGGCACGAGGCGGCGTCGTGATCCTCGCACTCGAGACCTCCTGCGACGAGACCGCGGCGGCGGTCGTCTCCGACGACGGCAAGGTCCACTCGTCGGTGGTCTCCTCCCAGGCGGAGCTGCACGATCGCTACGGCGGCGTCGTCCCGGAGATCGCATCGCGACGCCACCTCGAGCTCGTCGCCCCGGTCGTACGCGAGGCGCTCGAGCGCGCACAGGTCACGTTCGACGACGTCGACCGGGTCGCCGTCACCCAGGGACCGGGGCTCGTGGGGGCTCTTCTCGTCGGCATCTCGGCGGCGAAGGCCATCGCCTGGCGCGCCGGGGCGCAGCTCGTGCCCGTCGACCACCTGGACGGACACGTATCCGCGCTCTACCTCGGACCCGATCCGCTCGAGCCGCCCTTCGTCTGCCTGCTCGCGAGCGGCGGCCACACGCTCCTGCTCCTGGTGCCGGAGCGCGGCCGCTCGGAGCGGCTCGGCACGACCCTCGACGACGCCGCCGGCGAGGCGTTCGACAAGGGCGCGAGGCTTCTCGGCCTCGGCTATCCCGGCGGCGTCGCTCTCGACCGTCTTGCGCGGACCGGCGACCCGGAGGCGTTCTCGTTCCCCATCGCGCGGGTCCCGGGTCTCGACTTCTCGTTCTCTGGCCTGAAGACGGCGCTCCTGTACGCCGTGCGTGAGCTCGGAGAGGCCGAGACCGAACGGCGCCGCGCGGACCTGGCGGCCTCGTACGAGCTCGCGGTCGTCCGCGCGCTCGCCGGCCGTGCCCGCGAGGCTGTCGAGCAGACCGGCGTCGACCGGCTCGCCGTCGTCGGCGGCGTCGCGGCGAACACCGCGCTGCGGGAGGAGCTCCAAGAGGCACGCCTTGCGCCGCTCGACCTCTGCACCGACAACGGGGCGATGATCGCCTCGGCCAGCCGCTTCACCGCCGCCCTCCCGTATCCCGCCTACCTGGAGCTCGACGCCTATGCGTCCATCGCGTAAGCCGAGCCTCTGGGCGCTCGTAGCCGTGGTGGCCGCGGTTGCGCTCGGGACAGCGGGCGCCAGCGCCCGGACGCAGGTCCTGGGCGCTGTCGACGAGGCGGGTTGGCAGGGCGTGCTCGGGGCCCGCCCGCCAGTCTCGACCGGGCAGCGGTACATCGTCCTGCTCCGGGCGCCCTCGCTCGCGTCGAAGGTCGAGGCCGCGGGCGGGGCGGCAACCGAGGCGGACATGCAGCGCTGGACCGCGGCGGCGACCAGCGCGCAGGACCAGTTCCTGGCCCGGATGGCCGCGAGCGGAGCACGTCTCACGCGCGAATATCGCTACGTCCGTCTGCTGAACGGCTTCTCGTCCCGGGTCGACCCGACGACCCTCGAGCTGCTCGAGCGCGACCACGAGGTCGCCGGTGTGTACCCGGTGCGGATCGCGTATCCGGCCGCCGACGAGCGCTCGGCGTCGCTCGACGCCGAGGCGGCTCCGGGCAACGACGTCCCGGGCCTCGACGGCAGCGGAGTCACGGTCGCGCTCCTCGACACGGGCGTCGACCCCTCGCATCCCTACCTGCGGGACAGCGTCCTGACGGGTCTCGACGTCATCGACCCGGGAAGCGGCGGAATCGCCCAGCCGAACCCATCGGTGCCCGGCCGACCCGAGCGCCACGGGACGGAGCTCGCCGGGATCATCAGCGGCTTCGGCGGCCCGAACGGGCTGCACGGCGTCGCGCCGGGTGCGTCCATCCTCCCGGTTCGCATCGCGGGCTGGCAACCCGATGCGGAGGGCAGCTATGCGGTCTACTCGCGAACCGACCAGATCCTCGCCGGGCTCGAGGGGGCCGTCGACCCGAATGGCGACGGGGACGCGCACGACGCGGCCCGGATTGCGCTCGTCGGCGTCGCCGAGCCGTACGCGTCGTTCCCCGACGGCCCCCTGGCACGCGCGATCGAAGGGGCGACGGCACTCGACATGCTCGTGATCGCGCCCGCCGGGAACGACGGGAGCGCAGGCCCGAGCTTCGGAAACATCGGAGGCCCCGGGGGATCGCCGGACGCGCTCACGGTGGGTGCGGCCGACGGACGGCCGGCAACGCCGACGGTTCGCGTCTTCATGCGCGCCGGGCTCCGCGTGCTCTACGACGGCCTGCTGCCTCTCGGGGGAGCGCCTGGAGAGACCGTGACCGCGCCGATCGCGTCCGTGTCGCGTCAGGCCTCGCAGAAGGGCATCTCAGCCCTCTTCGACGGCGGAGTGAGCACGGTGGCCGGGAGGGCGGCTCTCCTGGCGAGCGGCGCTCTCTCGGAAGAGACCGTCGGGGAGGCGACCACGGCCGGGGCCGTCGCGGTGCTCGGGGACGGCCCGATCCCGGCCGGTGCATTCAGCCTCGACGTGCCGGCGGGAGTTCCCGTCGTGGGCCTTCCAGACGGTCTCGGGCAGACGGTGGAGGCGCTCCTCGCGGCCGGGATCCCCGTGACGGTGTCGATCGGGGCGGTCGGGGTCGCCGCGAACGGCGAAGGCAGCTCGATCGCCACCTTCTCGTCACGCGGGCTCGGGTTCGGCGGGATCGTCAAGCCGGAGCTGGTCGC
>DASSQE010000143.1:0-22142 GCA_035702645.1 Gaiellaceae bacterium | reverse complement strand
ACGGCGATCCCGTTGACGCGCGCGATCGTCGGCTTGCCGAGCTCGCGAAGCCGGTCGTGCATGTCCTTGAAGGCGCCGAACCACTTCCAGTACTCCTTCGGCCGCCCGAGGTAGTCCTCGTCCCAGGAGCGAAGATCCGCGCCGGAGCAGAACGCGCGCCCGGTCCCGGTGACGACAACCACGCGCACGTCGTCGTCCCAGGACGCGTCCTCGCACGCTCCCGCGATCTCGCGCAGCATCTGGAAGTCGAACGCGTTCAGGACGTCCGGCCTGTTCAGCCGGATCGTCGCTCGCGGCGGCGTCTTCTCGTAGACGATCGTCTCGAAGCCGAGCTCGGCGGGATCCCGCGGCCGCGGATGGGTCGGCTCCGCCATCAGGAGACGTCGGCGAAGTGGACCTGCGTCGGGATGCCCATCGCCATCGCGTCGACCCCGGTCGCCGTGAACTCGGGCGTCCGGGCGGCCGCCTTGAAGGCG
Organism: Gaiellaceae bacterium; assembly: GCA_035702645.1. Taxonomy (GTDB): domain Bacteria; phylum Actinomycetota; class Thermoleophilia; order Gaiellales; family Gaiellaceae; genus GMQP-bins7. Next base: position 21,666 of record DASSQE010000143.1, on the reverse strand, counting down.
TCCATGTCCGGGAACTCGAACTCGGCGTAGTACTCCCACGCCTTCTCACTCCCGGGAGGCGCACCGAAGACCTTTCCGTGGCGAAACGTCGCTCCCTCGACCTTCTTGCAGAGCGCGACGTGCTCCGCGTACCGCTCCGGGTCGGGCTCGCCTTCGTAGACGACGAACACTCTGATCAACGCTCGCTCCCTTCGTCTCGGAGGAGGTGAGCGTATAGCGTGCCCGCCGTGAATCGGCTTCGAGACGCGCTCGAGCGTCCGGACGCGGTCGCGGCGGAACGTCCCTCGGCGTGACCGCGGTCGGCGCTCTCGCCGACCTCGAGCCGGCCCTCGTCTGGACGCACTTCCTCGCCCTGACGCGGATCCCACGGCCGCCGAAGGAGGAGGAGCGAGCGCGTGAGCACGTCCTGGCGTGGTCGCGGCGTCTCGGGTATGCGAGCGAGGTCGACGGCGAGGGCAACGTCGTCGTACGGATCCCGGCCTCGGCAGGTCGGGAGGCGGCGCCGACGGTCGTCCTCCAGTCGCACCTGGACATGGTCTGCGAGCGCGACCCGGAGAGCCCGTTCGACCCCCGGACCGGCCCGATCGAGGTCCTCCTCGAGGACGGCTGGGTCGCCGCGAACGGGACGACGCTCGGCGCGGACAACGGCATCGGGGTCGCGGCGGCGATGGCGATCGGCGAGGACGACACGCTCGAGCACGGCCCGCTCGAGCTCCTCTTCACCGTCTCCGAGGAGCAGGGCCTGGAAGGCGCCAAGGCGCTCGACCCTGATTTCGTCACCGGGCGGCTGCTCGTGAACCTCGACGGCGGCGACGAGGAGGGGACGATCACCGTCGGGTGCGCGGGGAGCATCCACACGTTCACGCGGCTCGCTCTGCACCCAGAGCCGGCCGTTCCGGAGAGCGTCGCGCTCGAGGTCACGCTCGCGGGAGCGCGCGGCGGCCATTCGGGCGCCGACATCGCGGCCGGGCGGGTCAACGCGATCAAGGGGCTCGGTCGCGTGCTCTCCCGCGCCCGCGCGGAGGCGCCGTTTCGGCTCGCCCTTCTCGATGGCGGCGTCAGCCGCAACGCGCTCCCGAGGCAGGCTCGTGCGGTCTTCTCGCTCGCCGCGGAGAGCGAGCCGAACTTCCGTGCCGCGGCGGAGCGCGAGCTCGCCGCGCTCCGGCGTCAGTTCGCCGGCACGGACGACGCCCTGACGCTGACGTTCGCGTCGACCGAGGCAGACGTGGCCGCGGAGGACGAAACCTCTGTGCGGGCGCTCGACCTCCTGGCGACCCTGCCGAGCGGCGTGATCGCGATGACGCCGTCGCTCCCGGGCGCCGTGGAGACGAGCTCGAGCGTCACGGTTGCCGAGACGGTCGACGGCGTGCTGACGCTGGGCTCGATGACGAGGAGCGCGAACGCACGGGCACTCGACGACGTCGAGGCGACGATCGCGGCGGCCGCCCGACTCGCGGGTGCGGAGCTCGAGGTGCGTCGCTCGTACCCGCCCTGGGTGCCCGACCTCGGGTCCGGCCTCCTCGCCGCCGCGCAGCGGACACACGAGCGCGTCTTCGGGGAGGCCCCCGGCCTGAAGGTCGTGCACGGCGGGCTCGAGTGCGCGGTCATCGGGGAGCGGATCCCCGACATCGAGATGATCTCGATCGGCCCCGACATCCGCGGCCCGCATGCGCCGGGCGAGCGTCTCGGCGTCGCCAGCACGCAGCGCTTCTACCGACTCCTCGGCGCCCTCCTCCACGATCTCTCGCGTCCGTCGTCGGAGTAGCCTGTGGTCGTGTCGGAACTACCGCTGACCGGGGGCTGCATGTGCGGAGCCGTGCGCTTCGAGGTGACCGAGCCGCTCGTCTCCGCGCGCTACTGCCACTGCACCCGCTGCCAGCGCCGCACCGGAACCGCCGCCTCGGTGAACGCCGAGATCGTGCCGGGATCGCTCCGCGTCCTGAGCGGAGAGGAGCTGATCCGGGCGTTCGAACCGCCGGACGGCGCGGCGAAGCTCTTCTGCTCGGTCTGCGGCAGCGCCCTCTGGAGCCGGCCCGGTGACGATCCCGACGTGCTCGTCGTGAGGCTTGGCGCCTTCGACGAGGACCCGGGGGTGCGTCCCTCGTACCGCCAGTTCGTCGCCTACGCGGCGCCGTGGGAGCCGATCCCGGACGACGGCATCGAGCGCTTTCCCGAGCGCCGGCCCGCCTAGATTCAGCCGCGCCCGAAGTGGCACCGGCGCCGGAGCGCGTCGGCGTCGAGAACGGTGACGAGCCCTCGGCGCAGGGCGACCGCCTCCTCACGCTGCTCACTCCGGAGCACGCGGTTCACGGTGGCGCGCGAGGTACCGGCCATGGCCGCGAGATCCTCCTGCGTGAGCGGGATCGCGGCGCCCTCCTCCTCGCCGCCGTAGAGCACCGCCAGGTCGACCAGCCGGCGGCGAACCCGCGTCTCGGCGTCGACGTAGTGGGCCTCGACGATCCGGTCGCTCGCCCGGCGCAGCTCGTCGGCGAGCAGGCGGAGCAGGACGTCCTTCACCCCGGGATGCTCGCGCTGGAGCCGCGTGAAGTCGTCCCGGAAGACGGATCGCGTCTCGCCGGCCTCGAGCGCCGAGACCGTCGCCGAGCGGCGCGAGCCGGGGAGGAGTAGCGCCAGCTCGCCGAACGAGGCGCCCGGCCCGAGCACGTCGAGCAGGACCGTGTCGCCGAGGGATGTCGCCACCCGCACACCGAAGCGTCCTCGCACGACGAGGTGCAGCGACTCGGCGGGATCGTCGCGATGGAACACGACCTCACCCTTCTCGAACGTCCGCCGGCGTGCAATCGAGAGCAGCTGCCGAACGTCCTCTGCCGGGAGATCCACGAGCAGCGGCCAGTCCATGTCGCCGAAGTCTGTGTAACGACGGTGACATTCGCAACGTCGCGTGCGTGAACGACGCCGCTCGGGCCTGCTCCTACGCTCAGTCCATGACCGGAAGCACGCGAAAGGAGCACACGATGAAGCGCCTGGCGATCACCTTTGCAGTCGTAGCAGGAGCGCTCGGAGTCGTACCTGCGGTCGCGAGCGGAGCCGACCGCGCGCAGGTCGCAAAGCCGGCGGTCGCCAAGCAGCAGGTCGTGAGGCAGCAGGTCTTCAAGACGGCGGTCTTCCGGACTGCGGTCTTCAAGACGGCGGTGTTCAAGACGGCGGTCTTCCGGACGGCGATCTGGCGCGGTCAGTCGATCCAGGTCGTCCGCGTGCACGGTCTGTAGATCACCCTCCATCCGGGTGAGCAGAGAGGGGCCGCAAGGCCCCTCTTCTCTGCCCGGGTCGGGCGAGAGCGCTAGAGGCCGACGATGTCGTCGGGCCGAACGGGGACGCGCGAGAGCTCGCGGCCCGTCGCGTCGCGCAAGGCGGAGACGATCGCCGCAGTCGAGACGACCGTCGGCGGCTCGCCGACGCCCTTCACGCCGTAGGGCGCATCGGGCTCGGGGTCCTCGATCAGCTCGGAGACGACGGGAGGCATGTCGAGGAACGTCGGGATCAGGTAGTCGGTGAAGCTCGCGTTGGCGATCGCGCCGTCACGCACCTGGATCTCCTCCATCAGCGCGAGCCCGAGGCCCTGTGCAGTGCCTCCCTCGATCTGACCGGCGACGGCGAGCGGGTTGACGGCGCGTCCGACATCCTGCGCCGTGCCGATCCAGGCGACGCGGGTCAAGCCGAGGTCGACGTCCACCTCCACGACGACGCGCATCGCCGACACCGCGAAAGCGACGTGCGCGCGCTCGCCCGCAACCTGACCCGTCTCGGGGTCGAGCTCGAACGTGCGCGGGTGGCGGTACACGCGCTCGACGTCGACCGCGACGCCGGTGCGCTCCCGCTCGTCGAGAGCGGCGCGACACGCGAGCTGAACGGCGCCCGCCGCCATCCACGTCATCCGCGAGGCCGACGACGAGCCGGCCGAGCCCACGGCAGCGGTCGAGCCGCTCGCGAGCACGACGTCGTCGATCTCGAGCTCGGTCCTCGCCACTTGCAGGACGACGTCCGTGACGCCCTGCCCGACTTCCGCGGCAGCGCAGTGGATCGTCGCACTCCTCCCGTCGGCAGCGATCAGCACGCGCGCTGCGCAGGAGTCGTCGAACCCCTCCGAGTAGCAGATGTTCTTGAAGCCCACCGCGAATCCGATGCCGCGCCTGACGCCGTCGCCGCGCGTCGTGTTCCCGGCGCCCCCCGGGAGGCGAATGACATCGCGCGGGAGCTCCTCGGCCTGGGGGATCGGGATCGCAGCCGCACGCCGTATCACCTCACGCGTCGGCAGCGAGCCGCTGATCACCTGACCGGTCGGAAGCCGTCCGCCGGGCTCGAGCGCGTTCAGGAGCCGCAACTCGACCGGGTCGATGGCGAGCGCGGCCGCGAGCCTGTCCATCTGCGCCTCGGCCGCGATGCACGATTGCACTGCTCCGAACCCGCGCATCGCCCCGCACGGCGGGTTGTTCGTGTAGACGACGAGCCCGTCGACGAGGACGTTCTCGACCGCGTAGGGGCCGACTGCGAACGTGCAGGCGTTCGAGATGACGGCGGTCGAGCTCGAGGCGTACGCACCGCCGTCGAGCAGGATCCGCATCCGCACGGAGACGAGCTCGCCGGTCCGCTCCGCGCGATGCTCGGCCCAGATTCTCGCTGGATGCCGGTGGATGTGGCCGACGAAGGACTCCTCGCGGCTGTACGACATCTTCACCGGCCGCACCGTGTGGAGCGCGAGCATGGCCGCGTGGACCTGAATCGAGAGATCCTCGCGCCCCCCGAACGCGCCGCCGACGCCCGCTAGGTGGATCCGCACCTGCTCCGGCTCGAGGGCGAGACACGGCGCGACCTGGTCGCGGTCGACGTGGAGCCACTGGGTCGCGACATAGACGTCGACGCCGCCCTCTCCGTCCGGCACGGCGAGCCCGGACTCCGGCCCGAGGAACGCCTGGTCCTGCTGGCCGATCTCGTACTCGCCGGAGACGGTCACGTCTCCTTCGGCATCGGGGTCGCCCCGGCGGATGACGATCGAGCGGACGACGTTGGGCCGCGGGTCGTCCCGGTAGCCGTGCCCCATCGTCGGACGGTCGGGATGAAGCGGCGGCTGCTCGGTGGCGCGCTCCGGATCGACGACGGGCTCGAGAGGCTCGTACTCGACCCGAACCGCGGCGGCTGCACGGCGCGCCTGCTCCGGCTCTTCCGCCGCGACGATCGCGACCGCTTCGCCGAAGTACCGGACGCGGTCGGACGCGAGCACCGGCTGATCCGGGAACTCGAGACCGTACGTCTTCTGCCCGGGGACGTCCTCGTGCGTGAGGACGGCGTGGACCCCAGGCATCGCGCGTGCCTCGGAGGTGTCGAGGGCGAGGACACGGGCGTGCGCGTGCGGGCTGCGGACGGTGTGTCCCCAGAGCATCCCGGCCGCATGGAGGTCGCTCGAGTACGCGAACTCGCCCGTGACCTTCGGGATCGCGTCGTGGCGGCGAACGGCTTCCCCGATGTGGCCGCGCTCGAGGGTGGCGCTCTCGGTCGCCGTCGCACTCATGGCACGAGCCCGTCACCCATCCACGACGCCTTCCCCGATACGATCGAAATCGGGTGGTGGCGCGGGGTGGCCCCAGAGAGCCGTCTCATCGAGCCATCGCCAGCTTCACCGCGTCGAGGATCTTCTGGTACCCGGTGCAGCGGCAGAGGTTCCCGGACAGCGCCTCGCGGATCTCGTCATCGCTCGGGTCCGGGTTGCGGCGCAGGAGGTCCTCCGTCGCGACGACCAGCCCCGGCGTGCAGAAGCCGCACTGCACCGCCCCTGCCTCCACGAAGGCGGCTTGCACGGGGTGCAGCTCCCCGTCCCCCGCAAGCCCCTCCACCGTCGCGACCTCGTGCCCGTCTGCCTGCGCGGCGAGGACGAGGCACGAGCACACGAGTGTGCCGTCGAGGAACACGGAGCACGATCCACACTCGCCCTGCTCGCACGCGTTCTTCGACCCAGGCAGCCCGAGCCGGCCGCGAAGCGCAGACAGCAGGCTCTCGCCCGCCCAGACGTCGGCCTCACTGCGCTCGCCGTTGACCTTCAGCGCGATCCTCATCCGCCGCACCGGTCGAGAGCACGCCGCGTCAGCACCCCGAGCGCGTGGCGTCGATACCGAGCGGTCCCGCGGACGTCGTCGATCGGGCTCGCCGCAGCGGCGACCCGCCGGGGGAGCTCGTCCACGTCCGCGAGATCAGCAGTGACGAGCCCGGTGACCGGCCCCGCCGAGCCGTACGCCGCTCGCACCTCGCCCCGCTCCCGATCGACGACGAGCGCGAGCGAGCACACGGCGATCACCATCGCGTTCCGCGGCCCGACCTTCATGAACGTCTGCGGTGCGCCGCTCGGCTCGACGTGCACCGAGACGATCAGCTCGTCCTCGGCGAGCGCGTTCCGCTTCGGCCCGACGAGAAACTCCGAGAGCGGCAGGCGGCGTGCGCCCCGAACGCTCGCGGCCTCGATCTCGGCGCGCTCCGCCAAGAGCGGCGGCAGCGCGTCCCCTGCCGGCGATGCCGTCCCGAGGTTCCCGCCGATCGTCCCGCGATTCCGGATCTGCGGCGATCCGACCGTCCGCGAGGCCTCGGCGAGCGACGGAAACGCGTCCGCGAGCTCTCCCGACAGCGCCTCCGCATACGTCAAGCCGGCGCCTAGACGCAGCCTTCCGTTCTCGCGCGACCAGCCGCGGAGCTCCTCCACCTCGTTGAGGTTGAGCAGGACCTCGGGACGCGCGCGATCGAAGTTGAGCGCGACCATGACGTCCGTCCCGCCCTGGATCGGCAGCGCGTCGGGATGAGTGGCCTTGAGCTCGAGCGCCTCGGCGAGCGAGCGGGGGGTCAGGACGTCCACGTGCGAGGTTCTACCGCTCTTCGCGCACGTATGGCACGCCGAGCGCAGCCGGAGCGCCGAGCCTCCGCTTGGCGAATGCGGTCGAGATCACGACGAGCACGACCACCGTCAGGGCGTACGGCAGAGCCTGGTAGAGCTCGGGCGCGCGCAAGGCGCCTGCGGGTAGACGATCGAGCGTGCCCTTTGCCTGGAGCGCGAACGGGAGCGCGGCCAGGGCTCCGAAGAGGTATGCACCGGTGAGACACAGCTCGGCACGCCAGAACGAGAAGATGACGAGCGCGATCGCGATCCAGCCCGCACCGTTCACGAGCGTGTCGCCGGCCACCCAGCCGGGGGTGATCGAGAGGCTGTAGCACGCGCCGCCGATACCGGCGAGCGCCCCGCCGACGAGCACGTGGACGTAGCGATAGGTCGCAACCCCGATCCCCATCGCGTCCGCGGACGCCGGAGCCTCGCCCACCGCCCGCACGTTCAGCCCCCACCGAGTCCGCGTCAGGTAGAGGGCGACGGCGAGCGTCAACACCCACGACGCGTAGACGAGCACCGACTGATGGAGGAGCACCGGGCCGAGCACGGGAACGTCCTTCAGCCCGAGGACGTCGATCGATCCGAAGTGGTGCGTCGAAGGCTCGTCGGCGAGATTGAGCTCCGTCCCGAAGTAGGCAGAGAGCCCGAGGCCGCCGGCGAAGATCGTCAGGGCGAGGCCGGAGACGATCTGGCTCGCACGCATGGTGATCGTGAGAAAGGCGTGGATCGCGGCCATGGCCGCCCCCGAGATGCCTGCAGCGAGCACGGCGAGCGCGAGCACCTCCGGATCCCCTCCGTGCACCTCCTGCGTGACCCAGTACCCGACCGCGGCGCCGAACAGCATCATCCCCTCGACCCCGAGGTTGAGGACTCCCGAGCGCTCGGCGAGGAGCTCCCCGAGAGCCGCGAAGAGAAGGGGTGTTCCGTACAGGACGGCCTGCGCGAGGACGATCACGAGCAGGGTGTCGTTGATGTTCACGAGGCCGCCTCGGTCGCCGGAGTCGAGCCCGCTTGCGGGCGCGCGCGGCGCGTGATTCGTAGCCGGTAGCGAAGGAAGAGCTCACCACCGAGGGCGCAGAAGAGGATGATCCCCTGCATCACGCCGACGAGGCCCGAGGGGAAGTCGACGCCCTGGAGCGTGAAGCCCGCGTTCTGGAGGCCGCCGATCAGCACGGCGACGAAGCACACGGCGATCGGGTTGTAGCGGGCGAGCGCCGCGACGACGATCCCCGTGTACCCGAAGGCGGCAGCCTGCAGGCCGGTCGGGTCGAGCGTATGGGTGAAGTCGCCGATCTGGCTCGCGCCGCCGATGCCCGCGATCAGCCCGGACAGGGCCATCACCGCGAGGATCTTGCGCCGCGTCCGCATGCCCGCGTAGCGCGCGGCACGGGGCGAGTCGGCGATCACGCTCACCTCGAACCCGAAGCGGGTTCGCGAGTACAGGAACCACGCTCCGGCCGCGACGGCGAGCCCGACGAGGAACCCGAGCGGCACGACGACGCTCGTGCCGATCGTCGGCCACTCGGCGCCCGACGGCATCGGCTTCCCCTGCGGGAACGTCTGCCCGGACAGCGAGGAGATGTCCCTCCAGTACGACGAGCTGTCGAAGATGAGGTACGTCAGGAAGTAGCCGGCGACGTAGTTCAGCATGAGCGAGGTCAGGATCTCGTTCGTGTGCGCGAACGCACGCAGGACGCCCGGGACGAGCGCCCAGAATGCTCCGAGCAGGCCGCCTCCGAGGCACATCGCGACGACGTAGAGCGGAGTCGAGGTCGCCCCGTGGCCGCCGAGCTGGAGCGCGATCCACGACGCGCCGACCGCGCCGAAGTAGAGCTGGCCCTCGGCGCCGATGTTGAAGAGCTGCATGCGGAAGGCGACTGCCGCCGCGAGACCCGTGAAGAGGATCGGGGTCGCCGAGATGAGCGTCGCGGAGAAGGCCCCGTTGCCCGTGAAGCCCGCTTCCCAGAGCTGGCGGTAGGTGCTCCAGACGGCATGGCCGCTGGCGAGAAGGACGACTCCCATGATCGCGAGCGCCACTGCCAGCGATCCGGCGGGGACGGCCACGTTGAGCCACCACGGACGATCGAGGCGTCGCTCGAGACGGATCACGCGTTCTCGCCCCCGGCCATGAGGAAGCCGATCTCCTCGATCGTCGCGGTCTCGGTCCGGAGCTCGCCGACGATCTCGCCCTCGTACACGACGAGGATCCGGTCCGCGAGCGCGCGGATCTCGTCCAGGTCCTCGCTCACGAGGAGGATCGCGACGCCACGGCCGGCCGCCTCGCGAAGGTAGCTGTGGACCGTCTCGATCGCGCCGACGTCGAGGCCGCGCGTCGGCTGGGCGACGATGAGGACGAGGGGATCGTCCTCGAACTCGCGGCCGAGCACGAGCTTCTGGATGTTGCCGCCCGAGAGGTTCCGCACCGGGGTCGCCGGGCCGGGGGTCTTCACGTCGTAGCGTTGGATGATCCGAAGCGCCGCCTCGCGCATCCGGCGCAGCGCGAGCAGCGGGCCGCGCGAGAACGAGCGCGTGCGATACGTCTTCATGACCGCGTTGCTCGTGACGCTCAGGCTCGGCGCGAGGCCGGTCCCGAGCCGGTCCTCGGGAACGTGCGCGATCCCCGCGCGGATCGCCTCGCGCGGGTCTCCGCCCCTGAGCACGCGGCCGCCGACACGGATCGTCCCGAAGGAAGGGGAGCGCATCCCGGAGAGCGCCTCCGCGAGCTCGCGCTGCCCGTTCCCCGCAACTCCCGCGACGCCGACGATCTCGCCCTCCCGGATCGAGAACGTGACGTCCCTGACCGCCGACCGGCCGCGATCGCCCGGGACGGTCAGTCCGTCGACCTCGAGCGCGCGGACCTCGGACAGATCTCTCGCCTGCTCGAGCGGCTGCGACTCCGCGATCTCGCGTCCGACCATGAGCGCGGCCAGCGAGTGCGGCGTTGCGTCGGCAGCCGTCACCGTCTCGACCTTGCGGCCCGCGCGCAGCACCGTGACGCGATCGGCGACCGCCTTCACCTCGTGCAGCTTGTGCGAGATGAACACGACCGTCTTCCCCTCCTCGGCCATCGCCCGCAGCGTCCCGAACAGGGCGTCGGCTTCCTGCGGCGTGAGCACCGCGGTCGGCTCGTCCATGATCAGGATCCGCGCGTCGCGGTAGAGGGCCTTCAGTATCTCGACCCGCTGCTGCTCTCCGACCGAGAGCTGCCAGATGCGGGCGCGCGGATGGACGGCCAGGCCGTACTGCTTGCCCAGCTCCGCGACCCTCCGCTCGGTCGAGGCCGGATGGACGAGGAAGCGGCGTCCCTCTCCCCGGTGGTCGCCGAGCACGACGTTCTCGGCGACCGTGAACGGCTCCACGAGCCGGAAGTGCTGGTGGACCATGCATATGCCAGCGTCGAGCGCATCGCGCGGCGAATGGAAGTCGACGGGCTCGCCGTACAGCTCGATCGAGCCCTCGTCCGGCCGGTACAGGCCGGTGAGGATGTTCGAGAGCGTCGTCTTGCCGGCACCGTTCTCCCCGAGGAGGGCGTGCACCTCGCCGGCCGCCGCCTCGAAGTCGACGCCTTCGTTGGCGACCACACCGGGGAACCGCTTGCCGATCCCCGTCATCCGGACCGCCGGGACCGGAGAGGCGCCGGCCGGACCGGCGCCTCTCTCCATCACGTCGCTACCGGGAGCTCGCTCCCCCACGAAGCTACGGGGGCGTGACCTTCGAGATGTTCCCGACGACGCCCTTCACGAGCCACTGCATCGAGTACAGGTCCGGGAGGACCTTGAGCCGCTTGCCCTTCGGGACCATCAGCTTGCCCTTCTGGTCGTAGAGCGGCCCCTCGAACTCGTAGAACTTGCCCGACTCGATCGCCTTCTGCCGGGCGAGGATCAGCTTCCGGGTCTTCGCGCTCACCTTCGGCCCGAACGGCGCGAGCTTCGTGAAGCCGTCCTTGATCGAGCCGTAGTAGAAGCCCGACTTCCAGGTGCCGTTGATCGCGGCCTTGACCCGCTTCAGGTAGTACGGGCCCCAGTTGTAGACCGAGGCCGTCAGCCACTGCTTGGGGGCAGACGACTCCGCGTTCGAGTCGTACCCAGCCCACGGGATCCCGTGCTGCTCTGCGTAGACACCCGTCGCGTCGCTGTCCACGTTCTGGCCGAGCACGTCGACACCTGCGGCGACGAGGCTCGCGGCCGCCTGCGTCTCCTTGGTCGGCGAGTACCACGAGGTCGTCCAGACGATCTTCACCTTGGCGCCCGGATGCGTGGCCTGTGCACCGAGCGTGAAGGCGTTGATGTGCCTGACGACCTCGGGAGTGCCGTAGGGCACCACGTAGCCGATCAGGCCCTTCTTGGACGCCGCTCCCGCGGCCATCCCCGAGAGGTAGATCGTGTCCTCGCCGGCACCGAAGTACTGGGCCTGATTTTTCTTGAGCTGGGTCCCGGTCGCCTCCTCGAAGAGGACCTTCGGGTACTTCTTGTAGAGCTGCGCGTTCGCGCCAATCGAGAAGTTCCCGAACGAGCAGCCGAAGATCATCTGGTAGCCCTGGCGCACGAGACCGGCGACCACCTGCGGGATCTGCGCGTTCGAGGTGATGTTCTCCTTGTAGGTCGTCTGGACCTTCGACCCGAGCATCCTCTGGACGTACAGGCGCCCCGCGTCGTGCGCCTGCGACCAGCCGTGGTCGTTGTGCGGCCCCGGGTAGATCCAGGCGACCTTGAACGCCGCCTGCGGCTTCGCCGCGCTGCCGCCGGCGAGAGCCAGCGCCCCTACCGCGAGCGAGACGACGAGCACACCCCACACGTACTTCCTTCTCATCTGCTCCTCCTAGTGGCCCGCGCGAATGACGGGGCGACTATATGACACTCGGAGGTGCCCGACAGTTGCGTAATTCGGGCGAGGAGGGCAGTAGGCTAGGCCGCGTGGAGGAGCTCCGCCGCAGGCTCGCCGTCGCCCGCGGCGACGAGCCCGCCGACCTCGTCGTCCGCGGCGGACGCGTGCTCTCGGTGTTCACGAAAGAGTGGCTCGAGGTCGACGTCGCGGTGGCCGACGGCACCGTCGCGGGCCTCGGTTCGTACGAGGGTCGAGAGACGCTCGACGCGTCCGGGAAGTGGGTCGCCCCCGGATTCGTCGACGCGCACATGCACCTCGAGTCGGTGAAGCTCATGGTCGACGAGTTCGCCCGGCTCGTGCTCCCCCTCGGGACGACCGCGGTCGTCGCCGACCCGCACGAGATCGCAAACGTGCTCGGCGTCGACGGCGTGCATTGGCTCCTCGATGCGTCCTCGAAGCTTCAGCTCGACGTCTTCTTCATGGCGCCGTCCTGCGTCCCGGCGTCGTCGTTCGAATCGCCGCGCCGGCCGCTCGGCCCGGGCGACCTCGAGTCGCTCATGCGCCGCCGCCGCGTGCTCGGGCTGGCGGAGATGATGAACTTCCCGGGGGTGATCGGCGGCTCGCCCGCCGAGCTCGTGAAGCTCGAGCTCGAGGGCGCCGACCACGTCGACGGTCACGCGCCCGGCGTCCTCGGCAAGGAGCTGCAGGCCTACGCCGCGTCGGGCATCGCGTCCGACCACGAGGCGCTCACGGTCGAGGAGGGCCGCGAGCGCCTGCGTGCAGGCATGTGGCTCCTGATCCGCGAGGCGTCGATGGCGCGGAACCTCCTCTCGCTCCTGCCGCTCGTCGAGGAGTACGGGCCGAACCGGATCGCGTTCTGCACCGACGACCGAGACCCGGAGGACATCGTCGACGACGGGCACCTGAACGGCATGGTCCGGAAGGCGGTCGCCGCGGGCATCGCGCCGGAGGACGCGCTCGTCATGGCCTCGCTCCACCCCGCTCTCTGGCACGGCCTCGCTCGACACGGCGCGATCGCACCCGGTTACCAGGCCGACCTCGTGATCCTCGGCGACCTCGAGACCTACGTGCCCGAGCGCGTCCTGAAGCGGGGGCTGCCGCTCGCCGACCCGCCACGGGTCGAGGTGCCCGACTGGGTACGCGAGACCGTCCGCATCCAGCCGGTGACACCGGCGAGCTTCGCGATCCCGTGGGAGGGTGGGGAGGCGCGCGCGATCGGGCTCGTCGAGGAGCAGATCGTCACCGAGTCGCTCGTGCGCGAGCCGTCGGTCGACGATGGGCTCGCCGTCGCCGACGAGGCCCGCGACCTGGCGAAGATCGCCGTCGTCGAACGCCACCTCGGGACGGGTCGCATCGGGCTCGGCTTCGTCTCCGGCTCAGGGCTCAGGCGCGGCGCGCTTGCCTCGACGGTCGCGCACGACGCGCACAACCTCGTCGTCGTGGGCATGAACGACGACGACATGGCGTTCGCGGTCGGGCGCCTGGCCGAGGTGGGCGGCGGGATCGTCGCCGTCGCCGGAGAGCGCGTGCTCGCCGAGTGCCCGCTCCCGATCGCCGGGCTCCTTTCGGACGCCCCGCTCGAGGACGTGATCGCCCAGAGCCGCGCCTGCAACGAGGCCGCACACGAGCTCGGCTGGGCGGGCGCGACGCCGTTTCTCACGCTCGCGTTCCTGGCACTCTCCGTGATCCCGGCGCTCAAGATCACCGACCGCGGGCTGGTGGACGTCGACCGCTTCGAGATCGTCCCGCTGCGCGCATGAAGTCGGAGTTGAGCGGCCGTCGAGTCAGGTGGACGGTATGAGCCCGGGACGAGGGGTCAGGTCTCGTATCGCGGGACCTTGCCCCCATCTGTCCCGCGATGCGAGACCCGACCCCTCGTCCCTCCATGAGCGATGAGCCAGACGAGCCGACTCTTCACCAACGGATACGTCGTCACCATGGACGACGCGGGGTCCGAGCACGCGGACGGCTGGGTGCTGATCGAGGACGGCGTGGTGTCCGCGGTCGGCTCGGGAGAGGAACCGCAAGCCGCCGAGCGCATCGACCTCGCTGGCGCGCTCGTCACCCCCGGTCTCGTCAACACGCACCACCACCTGTTCCAGACCCTGACCCGGGCTCGCGCGCAGGAGGCCGACCTCTTCACCTGGCTCCGCGAGCTCTATCCGGTCTGGGCGCGGCTCGACGCGGAGGCAGAGTACGCCGCCGCCCGCACCGGCCTCGCCGAGCTCGCCCTCTCGGGGTGCACGACGTTGTTCGACCACCACTACGTCTTCCCGCGCGGGGAGGGCGGCTTGATCGAGGCGGAAGTCACCGCGGCACGCGAGCTCGGCGTGCGGCTGGTCGCTTCGCGCGGCTCGATGGACCTCGGCGCTACCGACGGCGGGCTCCCGCCCGACGACCTCGTCGAGGAGCTCGACGCCGTCCTCGCGGACACCGAGCGCGTGGTCGGCGAGCTCCACGAGCCCGGCCCCGGCGCGCGGATCCAGATCGCCGTTGCGCCCTGCTCCCCGTTCTCGGTGACGCGGAAGCTGATGGAGGAGTCGGCCGCGCTCGCGCGCAGGCTCAGCCTCCCACTCCACACGCATCTCGCCGAGACGATCGAGGAGGACGCCTACTGCCGGGAGCTCTACGGCTGCACGCCGGTCGAGTACCTGACCGATCTCGGCTGGCTCGGAGACGACGTCTGGTGCGCGCACTGCGTCCATCTCTCGGAGAGCGACGTCGCCGACTTTGCCTCGACCGGGACCGGCGTCGCGCACTGCCCGACATCGAATCTCCGGCTCGGCGCAGGAATCGCGCCGGTGCGGGAGATGCTCCACGCCGGCGTCCGCGTCGGGCTCGGCGTCGACGGGAGTGCGTCCAACGAGCGCGGCGACCTGCTCTTCGACGTGAAGCAGGCGCTCCTCGTCGCGCGCGGGCGGGGCGGCTCGGCCGCTATGACCGCACGCGAAGCGCTCCGCCTCGGGACGCGCGGCAGCGCGGCGGTGCTCGGCCGCGACGACATCGGCTCGATCGAGCCGGGGAAGCAGGCCGACCTCGCAGTCTGGCGGACGGACGTGCTCGAGCTCGCCGGAGCCGAGGATCCCGTCGCCGGTCTCGTCCTCTCGGCGCCCCACCGCGTCGACCGGCTCATCGTCGGTGGCGAGGAGGTCGTACGGGACGGCGCGCTCGTAAACGCCGACGAGTCCACCATCGCTCGCGACCAGCGGGCGCAGGCGCGAAGATTCGCGACGTGATCTCCACCCACGTACTCGACACGGAGCTGGGCGAGCCGGGCGCCGGGATCAAGGTCGGCCTCTTTCGAGGCAATGACCTCGTCTCGCTCCAGGAGACCGACGAGGACGGCCGCATCCGCGACCTGTCCAGCGGAGCGCTCCCCGGGCCGGGCGAGTACCGGATCGTGTTCTACGCCGACAGCGGGTTCTTCGAGAAGGTCGAGGTGACGATCGCCGTCCCCGACCCCGACGGCCACTACCACGTGCCTCTCCTCCTGTCGCCATACGCGTGCGTGATCTACCGCGGGAGCTGAGCGTCGAGGAGCTCGAGGAGCTCTTCGAGGGACACAACCGCCTCGTCGAGGAGCTCGCGGCAACCGAGAACCCGCTCGAGCGGGCCGACGACGTCCTCGAGACGCTGACCCATGAGGACAAGGTCGAGGCACTGAACGCACACCCCGCGATCGGCGCTCGCAGCGGGCTCTCGGCCCGCTCGACCGCCGAGCAGGGCGAGGACGCCGAGCCCGCAATCCTCTCGGAGCTCTCGTACCTGAACCAGGTCTACGAGGAGAAGTTCGGCTTCCGCTTCGTCGTCTTCGTCGCCGGCCGCCCGAAACGCGAGATCCTGGAGGTGCTCCGCGGGCGGATCGGCAACACCGAGGAGCAGGAGCTCGACACGGGCTGCCGCGAGCTCGTCGCGATCGCGCGCGACCGCTGGGAGAAGGGATGAGCGGGGCGCTCGGGGTGCTCGCGCTCGCCGCCTACTGGCGGGACTGGCTCGACCTGCTCCTCCGCTGGCTGCACGTCATCGCGGCGATCGCGTGGATCGGGACGTCGTTCTACTTCGTCCTCCTCGACCAGTCGCTCCGCCTGCCGAAGAAGCGAGAGGACTCGGAGGCAGGGGTCGGCGGCGAGCTCTGGGAGGTGCACGGCGGCGGCTTCTACCACGTCCAGAAATACCAGGTCGCGCCGCCCGCCCTTCCCGACCACCTGGCGTGGTTCAAGTGGGAGGCGTACACGACCTGGCTCTCCGGCTTCGGGCTCCTCGTCGTCCTCTTCTACCTCGACGCGCACGCGAACCTGATCGACCCGACCGTCGCCGACCTCTCGACGTGGGAGGCGATCGCGATCAGCGTCGGCCTCCTCGCCGCGGCTTGGATCGTCTACGACCTCCTCTGCCGCCTCCTCCCGCATCGCGAGGTGGTGCTCGGTGCCTGCATCCTCGTCCTGACCGGGATCGCCGCCTGGGGGACGAGCCAGCTCTTCGCCCAGCGCGCGGCGTTCCTCCAGGTGGGCGCGATGCTCGGGACGATCATGGCCGCGAACGTCCTCTTCGTCATCATCCCCGCGCACTGGGAGCTGATCCACGCGAAGGAGGACGGCCGCGAGCCCGACGCCGCGCCGGCGATCGCCGCCAAGCAGCGCTCGGTGCACAACAACTACCTCACGCTCCCCGTCCTGCTGACGATGCTCGCGGGGCACTTCTCGGTGCTGTACACCGCCGGCCGCCCGTGGCTCGTTCTCGTCGGCCTGATGGTGCTCGGCGCCTGGATTCGGCTCTTCTACAACCTGCGCCACGCCGGGCGGACGCACTGGTGGATGCCCGTCGTCGCGGCGGCCGCGGTCGTCGCGATCGCGGTTGCGATCAAGCCGAGCGGCGATAGCGCGTCGGCGACGGCGGGCGATGCCTCCGCGGGGAAGGCAGTCTTCACGTCCGCCGGCTGCACCGCCTGCCACACGCTCGACGACGCGGGTGCGAACGGCACGGTCGGTCCGAACCTCGATGCGGTGAAGCCGTCGGCCGCGCTCGTCGTCGAGCGGGTGACGAACGGCGAGGGCGGCATGCCCTCGTTCAAGGCGAAACTGAGCGAGACGCAGATCCAGGACGTGGCCGCGTACGTCTCCTCAGTGGCCGGAAAGTAGGATCGCGCGATGCTCGAGATCCGCGCCGGGGGGTTCGAGTTCCGGGCGACGTTCGAGGAGGACGCCGCGCCCGCAACCGTCGCCGCCTTCCGGGAGATGCTCCCGCTCGAGTCGCGGATCATCCACGTGCGCTGGTCGGGAGAGGGCGGCTGGATCCCGATGGGCGACCTCGACGTCGGCATCGGCCCCGAGAACGCGACCCGGTATCCGAGCCCGGGAGAGCTGATCTTCTACCCCGGCGGGGTCAGCGAGACGGAGCTCCTGCTCGCCTACGGGTACGTCGCCTTCGCGAGCAAGGCGGGCGCGCTCGCGGGCAACCACTTCGCGACGATCGTGGAGGGCGGGGAGAACCTCCGCGAGCTCGGGCGCCGGATGCTCTGGGACGGCGTCCAAAGCATCGCGTTCGTCGAGCGCTAGGAGGGCATCGCGCGGCGGGCGCTTCGCCTGCGCGCGAGCGACGACCCGACCAGCGCACCGAGCACCGCGAGCGCGAACGGCACCACGTCGGCCCAGCCGCCCTTGTCGTTCGCGAAGGTCACCTCGAGGATGATCCCGAGGACGAAGCCGACGACGGCGCCCGCTACCACGCCCACGACCTTCATCGCGAGCCAGCGTAGGCCGCGCGCGTGGGCGTGACAACCTGTCAGCGAGAGCTAGGAGCGGCCCGCGCGTCCGAGTAGCGCCTGCCGAGCGTCGACCCGACGAGCGCACCGAGCACCTCGAGCGCGAACGGCACCACGTCCGGCCAGCTCTGGTTGTTCGCGAAGATCACCTCGGTGAACAGGCCCCGACGGCGAACCCGACGACCGCTCCTACGATCCCGCCGACCACCTTCACGGCGCCAGCCTAGGACGCGAAAGGCTCCGTGACAAGCGTCACTTACGACGTGAGCCTGCGCAGCGCGCCCGCGAGGACGTCGACGGCGAGCGTGACATCCTCATCCGACGAGAGCTCGTCGGGCGAGTGGCTGATACCGCCGTTCAGGCTGCGGACGAAGAGCATGCCCGCGTCCACGCCCGCTGCAGCGAGGATCCCGGCGTCGTGCCCGGCACCCGACGCGAGCTGGGCCACGGGGAGACCGCGCGACTCGATCTCTGCCTGCAGGAAACCGACGCACCGATCGCTCATCGCGACCGGCTCCGTCCGCTGTGACGGCTCGAAGCCCGAGTCGATCGCGGCGACGAGATGATCGAGTGTCGCAGCATCCGGGGCCCTGGCGTCTACGGACAGCCGGACGCGACCGGGGACGACGTTGATCCCGCCCGGCTCGACGTCGACCTGCCCGACGGTCGCCACGGCGCCGTCGCGGTTCAGCGCGGCATCGCGGATCCGGAGCACAGCGTCAGCCGCGGCGACCAGCGCATCCTCGCGCCCGACCATCGGCGTGGTCCCGGCGTGGCCCGCGGCCCCTTCGAAGACGAGCTCGCCGCGCACGTAGCCCACGATCCCGGTGACGACGCCGAGCGGGACTCCAGCCGCAGCGAGCGCAGGCCCTTGCTCGACGTGGAGCTCGAGAAAGGCGGTTGGGAGATCTCCCCGCCGCACCCGGTCGTGGCTTCCGATGCACCCGACCTCCTCCCCGCGGAAAACGACGACCGAGCCGCAGCGCTCGCGCTCGACTGCTTCGATCGCCGCGACGACGCCGAGCGCCCCGTCGAACCGGCCGCCCTGCGGGACTGTGTCGAGATGCGAGCCGACCCACACGTCGTCGCGCTCGCCCGAGCGGCCGAGCAGATTGCCCTCCGGATCGACCTCGACCCGGAGCCCGGCTATCTCCATCCACCCCGCCGCGAGCGAGTGCGCCGCATCCTCCTCCGGGGAGAGGTGTAGCCGGTTCGCTCCAGGCCCGCCACCGATCGCGTACAGCTCGTCGAGCCGCTCGAAGACCCGCACGCGCAGAGCCTAATGCGCCTCGAGCGGGCGCAGGGCGAGCCAACCGGCGGCCGGGAAGAGCGCCGCGAGCAGGAACGCGGCCGGCCACGACAGAAGCGTGACGGTCGCGGCGAAGAGCGGGGGCGCGACGACGCCGATGCCCGAGAGGACGGTCTGCTGGAACCCGATCGCCGCGCCGCTCCGGCGCAGGCCCGCGAGCTCGGCGGCGGCGGCGAAGGAGAGCCCGTTCCACGCCATCGAGAGGCCGCCCGCGATCGCGAGGCCCGCGACGAGCAGCCAGAGCGGCCCGTCGGCGAGCGCCGCGATCACGGTGAGGCTCGCGGCGACGGCGAGGCCCACGAGCCGAAGCGGACGGACGCGCGACCCGAGGAGATCCGACCAGCGACCGATCGCGATGCGGAGACCGGCTGCGAAGACCTGCGCGACCGCAACGACGAGGGCCGCGCGACTCGCGGAGACGCCGTGCTCCTCGTGGAGGAACACGACCGCGAACCCGATCAACGCGAGCTGCGCGTACAGGTACACGCCGCTCCCGAGGCAGAGTCGCCAGAGCTTCGCGTCCGCGAGCGTGCGCACGACCGACGTCGAGTCGAGCTCCTCCCCGGCGCTTCCGCGCCGCAGGAAGATTGCGCCGATCAGGGCGCCGAAGGCGCAGAAGCCGGCGAGGAAGAGGAACGCCGCCTTCGACCCATCCGCCGCCGCAAGCGCCGGAACGACGAGGGCGCCGATCAGACCTCCGGCCGGGATGGCGGATTGCCGGATGCCGAGCGCGAGACCGCGCTCGCTCGGCGCGAACCATTGCATCACGGCCCGCCCGCTGGCGGAGTTGACGCTCGACCCGGCCGCGCCCGCCAGCGCGAGGAGCAGGAAGAGCGGCCAGAAGCTCGTCGCGAACGCTGCCGCCACGAGGAAGCACGAGCACATGCCGAGCCCGAGCGAGAGCGCGATCCGCTCACCGAACCGGTCTGCGGCGAGGCCCCACGGAAGCAATGCGAGTGTCGACCCGACCCACGCCGCGGCGAGAAGCACACCGATCTCGCCGAGCGACAGGTCGAGCTCGCTCTGGAGCGTGGGCGCGAGCACCGGCAGACCCGTGACGAACAGCGCCGCGCCGCTCGCGACGGCGACAGTCCCCGCGGCGAGCACGACCCACCGGTAGCGCACCTCAGGCGTAGAGGTCGCCGGCGAGGTACTTCATGCCCGAGTCGACGAGCGCGGTCGCGACGCGCTTTCCCTCCCCCAGCCTCCGGGCGAGGTCGAGGGCCACGGTGAGATTCGCGCCGGTCGAAGGCCCCGACCAGAGACCCTCCTCGAGCGCCGCTCGGCGCGCCATCGCAAAGGCGTCCTCCGTCGAGACGGCCGCCACGTCGTCGAAGTCGTCCCGCTCGAGCAACGGCGGCCAGAACCCGGTGCCTCCGCCCTCGATGCGATGCGTTCCCGCCTCTCCGCCCGAGAGCACGGGCGACTCGGCGGGCTCCACGGCGACACGCAGGAGCTCAGGCAGCGCACGGCGGAGCTCGCGCGTGACGCCGAGGAAGCAACCCGCCGTTCCGACGTAACCGCAGTAGGCGTCGAGCCGGCCGTCGAGCTGCTCCACGAGCTCACGGCCGAGGCTCGCGTAGCCGTCGACCATGTCGGCGTTCCGGAACTGGTCGGTCGCGAAGCCTCCCGTCTCCTCGACGATCTCGCGCGAGCGCTCGATCATCCGCGGGATGAGATCGGGCGTGATCCCGTCGGGGCTCGGGATCACCTCGACATGGGCCCCGAACACCTCCATCGTCCGGAGCTTCTCGTGCGCGAACGCGTCCGACGAGACGATCCGGAGCGGATAACCCTTGAGCGCGCAGACGTAGGCGAGCGACGTGCCCGTGCTCCCGCCCGTGTACTCGACGACGGTCTGCCCGGGGTTGAGCCGGCCGTCGCGCTCCGCGCCCTCGATCATCGCGAGCGCCATCCGGTCCTTGTAGGAGCCGGTCGGGTTGGCCGACTCGACCTTGACCCACACTTCCGCCACTCCCGGCTCCACGAGCTTCTCGACGCGAACGACCGGAGTCCCGCCGATCGCACCGAGCATCCCGGAGCGCACTCCGGCCTCAGAGCCCGAACGGGTTGACCGGCTTCGAGCCGGTGGAGACGATCACGCTCTTCGTCTCGAGGTACAGCTCGAGCGTCTCGAGCCCGAGCTCGCGCCCGAAGCCGGACTGCTTGTAGCCGCCGAACGGAATGCCCGGGAAGGCGGTGTACGGCATGTTGATCCCGACCGTGCCGGCCTTGATCCGCGCGGCGACGCGATGGCCGCGCGCCGGGTCGCCCGTCCACACGGTCGCCATCAGCCCGTAGCGGACGTCGTTCGCGATCCGGATCGCGTCGGCCTCGTCCTCGAACGGAATCACCGTGACGACCGGGCCGAAGACCTCCTCCTGGGCGATCTCGGCCGTGTTCTCGACAGCCACCACGGTCGCCGGGTAGAACGCGCCCGCGCCGTCGGGCACGGCGCCGCCGGTCACGATTTCGGCGCCCGCGTCCGAGCCCCGCTCGACGAAGCCGTGCACCTTGTCGCGGTGGCTCCTCGAGATCAGCGAGCCCATCTGCGTCTCGGCGTCCAGCGGATCACCGACGGCGATGGCAGTGGCGAAGTCGCTCATCTTCGACACGACCTCGTCGTACAGCGGCTTCTCGACGAGGAGCCGGGAGCGCGCCTCGCAGCTCTGGCCGGCGGCGTAGAAGATCGCCCACGCGGAGCTCGGGACCGCGCTCGCGAGGTCGGCGTCCGCAAACACGAGGTTCGGGCTCTTCCCGCCGAGCTCGAGCGTCACGCGCTTCAGCGGCTCCGCCGCGAGGCGCATGATCTCGGCGCCGGTCCTCGTCGAGCCCGTGAAGGCGACCTTGTCGACGCCCGGATGGCTC
>DASSQE010000142.1:0-25302 GCA_035702645.1 Gaiellaceae bacterium | reverse complement strand
CGGCGAGTGCCCTCGTCGTCATGGCCCCGCGCAGGAGGTCCCAGAGGACCGCTTCCGGTTCGCGCCCGCTCATCCCCGAGCGCTCGCGACAGCCGCAGCCACTTCGTCCACCTCGGCGTCGGCGATCGTGCGGCAGTCCAGGAGCGTGCGCCCATCGCGCACGACCGCGACGACGGGCGGCTCGCCGAGACGCAGCCGCTTCGCCAGGTCCTCCTCGACCGCGCACGCTGCACTGGGGAGCTCGACGAGTGGGAGCGCCCCGCCGCCGACGCGAGCGACCGTCTCCTCGAGCTCTCCGCCGACGAGCGCGGCCAGCCGCTCGGCCCGGGCACGCACCGCCGCGACGGGCTCGTGGAGCATGCGGAGCACGGGGATCTCGTTCTCCGTGCCCGGCCCGAGGGTCGCGAGGAGCGTCCCCTCGAGCGCGGCGAGGCTGAGCTTGTCAGCACGGAGGGCGCGCTGCAACGGATGATCTCGGAGCTTCTCCACGAGCTCGCTCCGGCCGACGACGACACCCGCCTGCGGGCCGCCGAGGAGCTTGTCACCGGAGAAGCAGACGAGATCCGCTCCCGCGCGCAGGCTCTCGGCGGGCGTCGGCTCGTCGCCGACTGCGGCCAGCGCCCCAGATCCGAGGTCGTCCACGAGCGGCAGGCTCGAGCGCTTCGCGATCTCGGCGAGCTCGGACAGCGACGGTCGCTCGGTGAAGCCGACCAGGCGGAAGTTCGACTGGTGCACGCGGAGGATCGCCCCGGTGTCCGGCGTCACCGCACGCTCGTAGTCAAGGGCACGTGTTCGGTTGGTGGTCCCCACTTCCACCAGGCGCGCGCCCGAGCGGGCGAGCACGTCCGGGATCCGAAAGCCGTCGCCGATCTCGATCAGCTCTCCGCGCGAGACGACGACCTCACGACCCTCCGCGAGCGCCGCCAGCGCAAGGAGGACGGCGGCCGCGTTGTTGTTCACGACGAGCGCCGCCTCGCCGCCGGTGAGCCTCGAGAGCAACGAGCCCAGGTGATCCTGCCGCGATCCACGGGAGCCTCGCAGGAGGTCGTACTCGAGGTTCGAGTACCCGCCGCCGACCTCCGCCACCCGCGCGAGCGCGGCAGGTGGGAGCGGAGCCCGCCCGAGGTTCGTGTGGACGAGGATGCCGGTCGCGTTCACGACCCGGCGGAGCCGAGGACGCCGCCCGTCCTCGAGCTGGCGGAGCACTGCCTCGACCAGTGGGCCGGGAGTCTTGCCATCCCTCAGCGCGTCACGCGCCCGCTGGAGGACGACGCGGGCGGCCGCCACGGCTTCGTCGTGCGGCTCGTCTGCCAGCCGCTCGTCCAGGAGGAGCCGGTCGACGGAGGGAAGGTCGCGCAGCGAGCGTGCCTCGGACATCGCGACCAGTGTGTCCGTGCGGCCGCTATGCCGCAAGCACGGGGAGGAGCTCGCGCAGAAGCCGTGTGACGTCGGCCCCGGCGCCTGCAGCCACCTCGAGCACGCTCTCGTGGTCGATCCGGCCCCCGATTCCGGCGGCCATGTTCGTCACTACCGAGATTCCGAGGCAGCGCAAACCGAGATGACGAGCAGCGATGACCTCGGGCACGGTCGACATGCCCGCGAGATCGCACCCGGCCGCCCGCATGAACCGGATCTCCGCCGGCGTCTCGAACTGCGGTCCGAGCCAGCCGCCGTACACGCCTTCGGCGAGGTCGATACCGAGCCGCTCCGCTGCATCGTGCGCCTGCCGGCGGAGCTCCGGGTCGTACGCGTCGTGGAGGTCCGGGAACCGCGGACCGAGCTCGTCGTCGTTCGGCCCCACGAGAGGCGACGTCCCCATGAGGTTGACGTGGTCCGAGACGAGCACGAGCTGCCCCGGCCCGTACTCCTCGGTGATCGCGCCCGCTGCGTTGGTCACCACGAGCGTGCTGATGCCGAGATGCCCGAGCACGCGAACGCCGAAGACGACGCGTTCCGCAGCGAT
This sequence comes from Gaiellaceae bacterium, assembly GCA_035702645.1. GTDB lineage: Bacteria > Actinomycetota > Thermoleophilia > Gaiellales > Gaiellaceae > GMQP-bins7. The sequence goes on along the minus strand of DASSQE010000142.1, from coordinate 23,339 downwards.
GCCTTCGTAGAGGTGCGCACGGCCGCGCATGGCCGCGACGGGGACGGCGTCCACCGAGCCGAGGCACAGGACGCCCGCGTGACCGACCGCAGTGGAGGTGGGCCAGCCCGGAATATCGGCATACGGAACCTCGACCGCGTCCTCGAGCGCGTCGGCAAGACCGCCGAGGCCGCTCCCGAGCACCACGCCCACACGCGGCTCGAGAGCGGTCTCCTGCCGGATCCGGCGGACCGCGTCGTCCAGGTCGGACGCGCTCAGACCGAGCCCTCGGCGACGCGGAGGTCGTACTGCGAGACCACGAGCTCGACCGCTGCTCGTGGCTCGTCGGTCACGTGAATGCGTGCGAGGTCGTCGGCCGAGATCATGCCGTCGTCCAGCATCTCGCCCCGGACCCAGTCGAGCATCTCGCCCCAGTAGTCGGAGTCGACGAGCACGACCGGGAAGTTGCCGATCTTCCCCGTCTGGATGAGGGTGAGCGACTCCCACAGCTCGTCCTGCGTCCCGAACCCGCCGGGAAGGATCACGAACCCCTCGGCTGCCTTCACGAACATGACCTTGCGCGCGTAGAAGTGCTTGAACGTCAGCGAGAGGTCGCACCACGCGTTCAACCCCTGCTCGTGCGGCAGCGCGATGTTGAGCCCGACCGAGAGTCCGCCCCCCTCCTTGCAGCCCCGGTTCGCCGCCTCCATCAACCCCGGTCCCCCGCCGGTGACGACCGCGAACCCGGCTTCGGCGAACGCGTGGCCGGTCGCTCGCGCGAGCTCGTACGTCGGCGTTCCCTCGACGACGCGCGCGGAGCCGAAGATCGACACGGCCGGGCGGTCGATCTTCGCGACGAGCTCGAACCCGGCGAGGAACTCCGACGCGATGAGGGCGACGTCGCTCGCCAGCCCTTGCTGTGTCCGCCGCAGGACACGGCGGTCGAGCGGTTGACGCTGCGCCATCAGAAGTGGCGGGGAACGTGCGTCTCGGCGACCGCGACGCCGAGCGCCACGATCAGCCCGAGGTAGACGACCGCGACAGCCGCTCTCTGCGACGCGGCGAGGCGGTAGTACTCGGCATTCTCGCCTCGATCGCGCCAGCGCTTCCAGAGCTCGAGCCCGCCGACGACGACGATCAGGATGAGGATCGGGTTCGGGCGCACGACCGCCAACCCCACCATCAGCAGGAGCCCGACGAGCCAGATCGCAGGATGCAGCGCCGCCGCCGCCCGCCCGCCGTCGAGCGGCACGATCGGGATCAAGTTGAAGAGGTTGAGGAAGAAACCCACGAAAGCGAGCGCGAGCAGGAACTCCGAGCCGGTCGCCTCGGCCGCGACCCAGACCGCGGCGGCACCGAGCGATCCGAGAATGGGACCGGCAAGCGCGACCCTGGCCTCCTTCCACGCGTCGTCGGGAAGCTCCCGCATCCCCACGACCGCACCGAGGAAGGGGATGAAGAGCGGCGCGCTCGCGGGCACCCCCTGCCTCCGCAGCTCGAGCACGTGTCCGAGCTCGTGGACGAAGATCAGGAGCACGAAACCGACCGCGAACTGCCACCCCCAGATCCAGGCGTAGGCGGCGATGGAGACGAGCATCGAGCCGGCGGTCGTGAGCACCTTGAGCTTGAGCAGGAGCCCCCCGAACTTGAGCAGCAGGACGCCGAGCCCGACGAACGGCGCGGCGATCTTGCGGAGGAGCTGGCGTAGGCTCGACTGCGGATGCATCGGCTCGTAGCCGCGCGCGCCCTCCTCGGAGCCGTGCGGGTCCGGGAGCGTCTCGGGCTCGGGTGCCTCGACCGGCTCGAGCTCCCGGCCCGGCTCCGGGCTCACGAGCCCCGGCCGATCCATTCCTCACCGCCCACGTAGATCTCCTTCTTCCAGAGCGGGACCGAGACCTTCAGCCGGTCGATCGCCTCCTTGCACGCAGCGAGCGCGTCCTCTCGGTGCGGCGCCGAGACTGCGATGACGACGCTCGTTCCGCCGATGTCGACACGACCGACGCGGTGGTGGATCGCGACCTCGCACAGATCGTGCTGGCGTTTCAGCTCGTCGGCGAGCTCGGACATCACCTGCTCAGCCATGCCCTCGTAGGCCTCGTACTCGAGATGGACGACGTCTCGGTCGCGCGAGCGGGCGCGGGTCGTGCCGACGAACGTCGCGATCGCGCCTGCGTCGCTCGAGCGAACCTCGGAGACGGCATCGTCGAGCGACAGTTCGGCTTCGGAGAGCCGGAAGTCGCCGCCGGAGACGGGTGGGATCACCGCCACCTCGTCCCCCGGGCCGAGCACCAGCGCCCGCTCCGCGTAGGCACGGTTCACGGCGAAGAGCAGGCCGCTCGGCTCGTCCCCGAGGTCGAGCGCGCTCCAGACGTCGCCGACGACCGCGCCGTCAGGCAAATCGACGTCGACGCTTCCGGAGCCGACGCGCTCACGGAGCGCCGCGAACAGCCTCACGCGGACCTTCACGGGGAGAGGGTATCCGCCGGTTGCCTCGTCGCCCGTGACATGTTAGGAGAGAGATATGGCGGTGACCGTCCCGCGCACGAACCTCAACGACCGCGTCTACGAGGAGCTGCGGACGCGCGTCCTCACGCGGCGACACGCCCCCGGTGCGAAGCTCAGCCTGCACGGGCTCGCCTCCGAGCTCGGCGTCTCCCGGAGCCCCGTGCACCACGCCCTCACGAGGCTCGTCTCCGAAGGACTCCTCACCGTGCGCTCCCGGCGGGGGTACTACGTCGCCCCCGTGACCGCGACCGTCTGCGCCGAAAGCTACGACGTCCGGCTGGCGCTCGAGCTCCACGCCGCAGAGCTGACGGTCGGCGTGCTCGACGACCTGCAGCTGGAGACCTTCCGCACCCTGCTCGACGCCACCGCCGAGGCGATCTCGCACGAGGAGTGGGACACCGCCAACGCGGCGTTCCACGAGTACCAGATCGACCTCGCGGGCAACGGGCTCCTCTCGCACGTCTATCGCGAGCTGTCCGTCAACCTGCTCATGCAGGTCATCCGGAGCGGGCACGTCGAGGGCCACGCCGACCTCGTGACGGAGCACCGTCGGATCGTCGAGGCCTTCGAGGCGAGCGACAGCGACGCGGCGCGCACCGCGATCCGTGAGCACATCGAATCCGGCCGCACGATCGCGCTCGACGCGATCGAGCGGGCCGGCGGCGTCATCTGAGCCACACCGTTCAGCGCGTCCCAGACCGTACGATCCGCCCATGGCGACCACCGAGGAACGCCGGCTGACGGACTCCGGGATCGAGGTCAAGCCGGTGTACACCGCCGAAGACGCGCCCCCCGGCACGCTCGAGCTCCCCGGCGAGCCGCCGTTCACGCGCGGCCCGTACTCCACGATGTACCGCGGCCGCCCGTGGACGATCCGCCAGTACGCGGGCTACGGCTCCGCGGACGAGACCAACGCCAGGTTCCGCTACCTGCTCGAGCGCGGACAGACGGGGCTCTCGGTGGCGTTCGACCTGCCGACGCAGCTCGGCTACGACTCGGACGACCCGCTTGCCGCCGGAGAGGTCGGCCGTACTGGGGTGGCGATCGACTCGATCGCCGACATGGAGGAGCTCCTCGACGGGATCCCGCTCGGCGAGGTCTCGACTTCGATGACGATCAACGCGCCCGCGGCGCTGCTGCTCCTCCTGTACGAGCTCGTCGCCGAGGCTCAGGGCGTTTCCGGCGAGCGTCTTCGCGGCACGGTTCAGAACGACATCCTCAAGGAGTACATCGCGCGCGGGAACTACATCTTCCCCCCGCGGCCCTCGATGCGGCTGACGACCGACCTCTTCGCGTACTGCGCGGAGCGCCTGCCGCTCTGGAACACGATCTCGATCTCCGGCTACCACATCCGCGAGGCCGGCTCGAGCGCGGCCCAAGAGCTCGCGTTCACGCTCGCGAACGGGATCGCGTACTGCGAGAGCGCGATCGCCGCGGGCCTCGCGCCCGACGCGTTCGGCGCGCGCCTGTCCTTCTTCTTCAATGCGCACAACCACTTCTTCCAGGAGGTCGCGAAGTTCCGGGCGGCGCGTCGCCTGTGGTCGCGGATCATGAGCGAGCGGTTCGGCGCGACGAGCGCGCAGGCGACGGCGCTCCGGTTCCACGCGCAGACGGGCGGCTCGACGCTCACCGCGCAGCAGCCGGAGAACAACGTCGTGCGCGTCGCGATCCAGGCGCTCTCCGCCGTGTGCGGCGGCGCGCAGTCGCTGCACACGAACTCGTTCGACGAAGCGCTCGCCCTCCCGACCGAGCACGCCGCTCGGATCGCGCTCCGGACGCAGCAGATCCTCGCGCACGAGGCAGGCGGGACCGACACCGCCGACCCGCTCGGAGGGGCCTACTTCGTCGAAGCGCTGACGGCGGAGCTCGAGCAGAGGGCCGAGGAGCTGATCGACCGCGTCGACGAGCTCGGCGGCGCGGTCGCTGCGATCGAGCAGGGCTTCGTCCAGTCCGAGATCGAAGCCTCCGCGTTTCGCTACCAGTCCGGGGTCGAGTCGGGCGTGCAGGTCGTGGTGGGCGTCAACCGGTTCACGGAGGCCGAGAGGGAGACGGTCGAGCTCCTGCACGTCGATCCGGAGAGCGAGCGACGCCAGCGGGAGCGCACGGCGCGTGTGCGGGTGGAGCGCGACGCGCATGACGCCGCCGCCGCTCTCGACGAGGTAGCGCGCGTCGCCGAGACGGACGGGAATCTCCTTCCGCCGATGCGGGAGGCGCTGCGCGCTCGTTGCACGATCGGCGAGATCTGCGGCCGACTGCGCGAGCTCTGGGGGACCTACGATGCGCAGCGTGCGTAGACGCTCGAAGCTCGTCGTCGCGGGCGCGGTGCTGCTCGCGTTCGCCGTCCCGATCGCCGCGCTCGCGGCGACACGCGGGAAGGAAGCCTCTGCAGCGCCGAGCTACCGGCGCGACGTCGCACCGATCCTGCAGGCGAAGTGCGAGGGCTGCCACCGGCTCGGTGGGATCGCGCCCTTCTCGCTCGAGAGCGCCCACGCCGCCAAGACCTGGTCACAGGTGATCTCCGCCGCCGTGAAGGCCCGCCTGATGCCACCTTGGCCACCGGGCTCGGACTCGCCGGCCTACGTGGGTCAGAGTCGGCGGATCCTCACGGCAGCAGAGCGCCAGACGATCCTTGCCTGGGCCAAGTCGGGCGGGAAGGTCGACGGCGCGGCACTGAAGGCGAAGCCGCCGGCCCCGGTCCCCGTCCGGCCCGGCGAGTCGATCGTGCAGGTGGCGATGCCGTCCCGGTACAAGCCGAAGGCGCCGAACGGCGGGACGGACGACTACCGCTGCTTCCTCCTCGACCCGAAGCTCGCGCAGAGCGGTTTCGTCACGTCCGCGCGGATCGTGCCCGGCGCGACGAGGGAGGTCCACCACGTCATCCTCTACCGCGAGGATTCGACACAGGTCGCGGAGGCGAAGAAGCTCGATGCCGCGTCGCCCGGGCCGGGTTGGACCTGCTTCGGAGGAACGGGGATCTCGGCGGGCGCGGGCTCCGGCTCGGTGCAGGACTTCCTGAACGACGCGAACTGGATCGCGGCCTGGGCGCCCGGTTGGGGCGGCGACAGGCTGCCGGACGGGAACGGCATCCCGCTCCCGGCGGGAAGCCAGATCGTGATGCAGGTGCACTACAACCTTCTGAACGGACGAGCCGCCGATCGCTCCCGCGCCGTCCTCACGGTCGCTCCGGGGACGACGAAGCTGACGCCGGTGCGGACGATGCTGCTCCCAGCGCCCGTCGAGCTCGCGTGCGCGAAGTCGGAGCACGGGCGGCTCTGCAATCGCACCGAGGCGCTCCTCGACCTCACACGGAAGTACGGGAACGACGCCGCGTTCGTGCCCGCCGGGCTCCTCCTCCTGTGCGGGAAGAACGCCGCGAGCCCACGCCCGAGCGCCGTGAGCACGTGCGACCGGCACATCGACCAGCCCACGAGGATCCTGGCCGTCGCCGGGCACATGCACCTGCTCGGGCAGTCGATCAAGCTGGAGCTCGACCCGGGGACACCCCGTGCGCGCGTCCTGCTCGACATCCCGAGCTGGAACTTCCACTGGCAGAACGCGTACACGCTCGCCAAGCCGGTCGAGACGAGGCCCGGGGACGTCGTCCGCGTCACCTGTCGCTACGACGTCTCCAAGCGCGTTCGCGCGCGACAGCTCGGCGGCCCGGTCCCGACCACGCCGCGCTACGTGCTCTGGGGCGAGGGGACAACCGACGAGATGTGCCTCGGGATCCTCCAGGTCACGAGCGGGTAGCGCGCTGCGGATCCTCCTCGTCTCGCAGATGTACCCGAGCCCGGAAGACCCCGACCTCGGTGTCTTCGTCGCAAACCTCGAGCGCGCGCTCGCCGAGCGCGGCCACGAGCTCGAGCGAGCGGTCGTCGACCGGCGGACGGGCGGGCGCGGCCGTCATCTGGCGCTTGCACGCGAGGTGTTCGAGACCGCCCGCCGCTTTCGGCCGGACGTCGCGTACGCCCACTTCCTCGTCCCCGCAGGGCTCGCCGCGGCGCTCGGATCACGGGCGCCGCTCGTCGTCACTGCGCACGGCCAGGACGTCGCCAACCTCGGCGCGATGCCGGGCGTCCGCGCCGCGACGCGCTACGTCGTCCGCCGTTCGGCGGCCGTGATCGCCGTCTCCGAGTGGCTCCGGGCGAGGCTTGAGCGCGAGATTCCCGCGGCTGTCGGAAAGACGTACGTAATCGACTGCGGCGTCGATCTCGTGCGCTTCGCTCCACGCCCGACCGAGGACGCGCGTCGCGAGGTCGGCTGGAGCCCGAGAGGAACCGCGTTTCTCTGTCTCGGGTCGCTCTCCGAGCGGAAGAACGTCCTCCGCCTCGCTCGTGCGTTCGAACGACATGCCGAGGGGGAGCTGACGTTCGTGGGGGACGGGCCTCTTCGCTCCGCGCTCGACGGGCGGCCGCGCATCACCCTCGCCGGTCGCGTCGCGCACGACGTCGTCCCGGCCTGGATCGCCGCGAGCGACGTCGTGTGCCAGCCGAGCCTTGCCGAGCCCTTCGGTCTCGCGACGCTCGAGGCCATGGCGTCGGCCCGCTCGGTGATCGCGACACGCGTCGGTGGGCCGCCGGAGTTCGTGACCGCGGACGCGGGGGTCCTCGTCGACCCGGAGGACGACGACGCGCTCCTCGGGGCCCTCGGGGCAGCAGTCGCGCTCCCGAGCCCGAACCTCGCCGCCCGCGCGGCGGCCGAGGCGCACGACGTCAGGACGCAAGCGGCTCGGGTGGAGGCGCTTCTCGAGCTAGCGATCGCATCTCGAATCCGCCGGATCCCGATCGCGCGAAACCCATCAGGCGACTGACTTTCGCAGTCGCGCGTCAGCGGTCACCAGAGAGGCGTTCGAGGTCCGCGAGCCGGACCTCGACGAGCGGTCGCACTGCGTCCTCGAGGCCTGCCTCGCGTGCGACCTCGAGCGCCTCCTCGTACGTGGCGCGCACCTTCTCGACGTCCACGCCCTGCTTCAGGCGATTGTCGCCCGTCACCAGGAGCTTCTGGATCCGCGTCCGCGCGCTCCCCGCCTCGTCCACCGGGAGAAACTACCCGCGCTGCTATCCTCGCGCGTCCATGGTCCTTGCCTACTCCTTCGGTCTCCTCCAGCTCTCGGCGATCTTCCAGGTGGCCGCGTCTGCCGCTCTCATCACGCTCATCCTCATGCACTCGGGACGGGACGCGGGCTTCGGCGGGATGGGCTTCACGCCCGCCTCGCAAGGTGGAACGCACATCGTGGAGAAGAACCTGACGCGCCTCACGGTCGTCGTCGCAGCCTTCTTCGGGCTGAACACGATCCTGCTCTTCCACCTCCTCTAGACTTTTTCCCGCGCGCTGGTGGCGGAATTGGTAGACGCGCTAGGTTGAGGGCCTAGTGGCCACTTAGGCCGTGGAGGTTCAAGTCCTCTCCAGCGCATGCGAAACGGGCCTTCACGGGCCCGTTTCCGTTGGACCAGCTTGACGTCCATCCGGAAGGAGGTCTACCCTTCACGACGAACATATGTTCGTCCACGACCGCCACCGACTGGAGACGACATGCTGACCACGCACCCCGAGCTGACCGCACGACAGCAGGAGATCTGGCAGTACCTCGTCCAGTACGTGGACGAGCACGGGTATCCACCGACCGTACGCGAGATCGGAGACGCGGTCGGGCTCGCCTCGCCGTCGACGGTTCATGCGCACCTCGCGAACCTCGAGCGGACCGGGCTCCTGAAGCGCGATCCGACCAAGCCGCGTGCGCTCGAGCTCACCGGCAGGCGCCGCACCGAACCCACGGCGACGCCGGAACACGAGCCCCGCGGGCTGCCGCTCCTCGGCCGCATCGCCGCCGGCGGGCCGCTCCTCGCCGAGGAGACGATCGAGGACACGATCGCCGTCCCGGAGCCGCTCGGCCGGAACGCCGACTTCCTCCTCCGCGTGACCGGCGACTCGATGATCGAGGCCGGCATCCTCGACGGCGACGTCGTCGTGGTCCACAAGCAGGACGACGCACGTAACGGAGACGTCGTCGTCGCCCTCGTCGGCGACGACGAAACGGCAGACGAGGCGACGGTCAAGACCTTCCATCGTGACCACGGCCGCATCCGTCTGCAGCCGGAGAACAGCGCACTCGAGCCCCTCTACCCCGAGCACGTACAGATCCTCGGCAGGGTGACGGGCGTCTTCAGGAGCCTCGGATGAACGTCGCGCCGATCAGCCGAACGCTCGACCAGGAGCTCACCGCGCTCGTGCGTGGCATTAGCCTCGAGTGCCTTGTCTGCGGTGAGTTCGTCCTCCAGCTGAACGGTCTCATCGCGTGCCCGGAGTGCGGATCGATCCTCGCCGAGGGACGAGACCTCCCCGAGTTGGCGTTACCATCCGTCGTGCAGGCCGGGTGACCGCGGGCCTCGATCCCAGGATCGGAGCTCGAGGAAAGTCCGGACACCGCAGGGCAAGGACGCTGGGGCTACCCAGGCGGCGAAAGCCGACGGAAAGTGGAACAGAAAGGAGACCGCCGGCCGGTTTCGGAAACGGCATTGGCCGGTAAGGGTGAAACGGTGGGGTAAGAGCCCACCAGCGGTCGTGGCGACACGGCCGGCTCGCCAAACCCCGTCCGGTGCAAGGCGAAGCAGGTCCCGATGACGCGGCCCGCCGAGGGACCGGGTACGCCGCCGAGAGAGATGGTCACCTTCGACAGAATCCGGCTTACAGGCCTGCTACGGAAAACCCCCGCACACGCGGGGGTTTTTCATTGGAGACCGCTCGAGCCCGAGAAGCCGTCGAGCGCCGCGCCGACGAGATCGGGCAGGGTGTCGAGGTTGTAGCCGCCCTCGAGGACGGCCGCTACTCGTGGAGCGAGCGCGGCTGAGCGTCGCGACAGCTCGCGGAACCCGTCCATCGTCACCTCCATCCCGGCGAGCGGATCGTGGACATGGGCGTCGAACCCCGCGGAGACGAGGACGAGATCGGGCTCGAACGCTCGCACGAGGGGCTCGACGTGCTCCTCGAAAGCCGCGCGGTACTCGTCGTCGCCTGATCCGGCGGGCAGCGGGAGGTTCAGGGTCGTGTCGTCGCTCGTCCCGGGACCGCCGGTCCCCGGATAGAACGGCCATTGATGTAGTGACGCGAAGAAGACGGTCTCGTCGTCACGAAAGATCGCCTCCGTTCCATTGCCGTGGTGGACGTCGAAGTCGACGATCGCAACCCGTCCCACGCCGAGCTCCCGCTGGGCGAACCGCGCTGCGACGGCGACGTTGTCGAAGATGCAGAAGCCCATCGCGGACGCCGCGAGGGCGTGATGGCCGGGCGGCCGCACGAACGCGAATCCACCGAGCTCGACGGCACGGATCGCGCAGCCCGCTGCGAGCCGCGCTGCCTCCCACGTCGTCGCTCCCGCGACCGTGTCGCCGTCGAGCCAGGTCTCCGCTGTGAGCGAATCCACGGCCTCGACGTACTCCGTCGCGTGGACGAGCTCGATCTGCTCACGTGTCGCCGGAACGCCCTCGTCGTAGTCCGGGAAGCGGTCGAGCAGACGCTCGAGGCGCAGGGGACTCTCCGGATGGAGGTGGTGCCCGGACGGATGGAGGTGTGCCATCGCGGGATGGCTGACGATCCTCATGCGGCCTGCTCGAGCCTCCCCGCAAGGCCAGCGAGCCCGAGCTTCCGCGCCTGCGCCGCCGTCGCGCCCCAATCGGGCGCGATGTCGGGAACCGGCGAAAGCGGAGCGGAGCGATCGAGCGTGGCGAGCCGCAGGTACAGCCGGAGCGACTCAGCCTCGGCACCGAAGCGACCTTCCTCGAGCATCGCGTCGAGCGAGCCGTACGCGGTCAGCAGCTCCGCTGCGCGCTTCTCACCGATCCCGCGCGCGCCGGGGATCCTGTCCGACGGATCGCCGCGCAGGGCGATGAAGTCGGGGACCTGCTCGGGATCGACGCCGTAGCGCTCCCGGACCTGCGCGGGCCCGATCCGCACGGGCTCACCGCCCCGGGCCGGCTGGAGGATCGTCGTCCGGTCGCTGGCGAGCTGGAACGCGTCTCGATCCGACGTCGCGACGAGGGCCGATCCGCCGGCCTCCTCCTCCGCGGCCACCGCCGTAGCGAGAAAGTCGTCCGCCTCGTACCCGGGAGCTTTGCCGCACACGATCCCACTGGTCGCGATGAGCCCCGGCAGGAGATCGAGCTGCTCGAGCAGCTCCTCGTCGAACTCCCGCCCCGACTGGTAGCCCGAGAACGACGTGTGCCGGTAGGTCGGCACGTCCAGCGTGTCCCAGCCGACGACCACCGCACGGGGACGCTCTCGTTGCCAGAGCCGGACGAGCATGTCGGTGAAGCCGGTGAGCGCGTTCCCCGGCGAGCCGTTCTCGCGCCGGATCGAGCTCGGAAGCGCGTGGTACGCGCGGTGCGCGAACGAGTCGCCGTCGACGACGAGGAGCGGCTTCCGGCTCATCCGAGCGAGCCCTCGAGCTCGCCGATCGCCTCGGCGAGACGATCCGTCGCCGCTCGCGCTGCGTCCGCAGGCGGACTGTCGCGCAGGTCGTCGAGGGCGAGCGGCGCCCCGTAAACAACTCGAAGTGGACCGAGCCGCGCGAGTCGTTCGGTCCCCCTGATCCCCGCCGGAACGAGCGGCACATCCGCCTCGAGGGCGATCCGAGCCGCACCTGTGTGCCACTGAGCCGATCGCGACTTTCGAAGCCCCTTCTGCCGCCGCGTCCCCTCCGGAAACATGACGACGGCATGACCGTCGCGGCAGAGCTCGACTGCCGTCGCGAGCGCTGCGCGGTCCCCTTCGCCCCGGCGGACGGGAAAGGCTCCTCCCGCCGAGATAAGCGGTCCCAGCGGAAACCAGAAGAGCTCCGCCTTCGCCATGAACCGCAGGAAACGGCGAGGGAAAAGCGGCAACCCGAGCGGCCAAGGGTCGAGGTTCGACCAGTGATTCGCCGCGAGGACGAGGCCGCCCTCCGCCGGAACGTTCTCGACTCCGCGAGCCCGCAGCCGGAAGAGCAGCCTCACCAGCGGCCAGCTCAGCACGGCGACGAACGAATAGACCCAACTCGGTCGCGGGGCGGTGCGCACGCGCGGAGTATCGCGGGAGTGCGCACTGGGACGGCGTCGCTAAGGTGTCCCGCCGATGCCGAAGTCCCTGGTCATCGTCGAATCGCCGGCGAAGGCGCGTACGATCGCCGGCTACCTCGGCCGCGAGTACTCGGTCGAGTCGAGCGTGGGTCACATTCGTGACCTTCCGGACAAGGCATCCGAGGTACCCGAGGCAAAGCGCAAGCGGTTCGGCGCCCTCGGCGTCGACGTCGAGCGGGGCTTCGAGCCGTTCTACGTCGTCGACCCGGGCAAGAAGAAGATCGTGACCGACTTGAAGAAGCGCCTCCAGGACGCGGACGTGCTCCTGCTCGCGACGGACGAAGACCGTGAAGGCGAGGCGATCGCCTGGCACCTCGTCGAAGTGCTGAAGCCCAAGGTCCCGGTCCGGCGAATGGTCTTCCACGAGATCACCCGGGACGCAATCGCACGTGCGCTCGACGAGACGCGCGAGATCGACCAGCGCCTCGTCGATGCGCAGGAGACACGCCGCATCCTCGACCGGCTCTACGGCTACGAGGTCTCGCCCGTGCTGTGGAAGAAGGTCACCCGCGGGCTCAGCGCGGGCCGCGTGCAATCGGTGGCCACGCGACTCGTCGTCGACCGAGAGCGCGAGCGGATCGCATTCGTCGCCGCCGAGTACTGGGACCTGCTCGGCAGCTTCGACCCCGGCGCGTTCGAGGCACGGCTCGCAGCGATCGGTGGGCACCGCGTCGCGCAGGGCCGGGACTTCGGCTCGACGGGCGACCTTCACGACGGAGGCCTCGTGCGACTCGACGAAGCGCGCGCACGCGGGCTCGCCGCCGACCTCGCGGGGGCGTCCTTCACGGTCCGTTCGTCCGACGAGAAGCCGTATCGTCGCAAGCCCGCCGCCCCGTTCCGGACCGCGACCCTCCAGCAGGAAGCGAGCCGCAAGCTCCGCTTCTCCGCTCAGACGACGATGCGCGTCGCCCAGCGACTCTACGAGTCCGGCCACATCACGTACATGCGGACCGACTCGACCACGCTGTCCGAGTCGGCGCTCGAGGCCGCGCGTGCGCAGGTCCGAGCGCTCTTCGGAGACGAGTACGTCCCCGAGAAGCCACGGCGCTACCAGCACGCGGTGGCGAACGCGCAGGAGGCGCACGAGGCGATTCGGCCGGCAGGCGACACCTTTCGCTCGCCCGACGAGCTCGCGAAGGAAGTCTCTCGGGACGAGCTCGCGCTCTACGATCTGATCTGGAAGCGCACCCTCGCATCGCAGATGGAGGACGCGCGCGGCCAGACGGTCTCGCTGCGCCTCGGCGCCCGATCGTCTGCGGGCGAGGACGTCGAGTTCTCCGCCTCGGGCACGGTGATCACGTTCCGCGGCTTCCTCGCCGCATACGAGCCCGGCCGCGACGAGCCCTCTGACGACGACCAGGAACGGCGCCTTCCACAGCTCGCGGTCGGAGACGAGGTGACAGCGCTCGCGATCGAGCCCGAGGAGCACACGACCACTCCTCCCCCGCGCTACACAGAGCCGACGCTCGTGAAAGCGCTCGAGGACCGCGGTATCGGCCGCCCGTCGACGTACGCCGCGATCCTCGCGACCATCGTCGACCGGGGCTACGTCTTCAAGCGCGGAACGGCCCTCGTCCCGACGTTCCTCGCGTTCTCCGTCGTGAACCTGCTCGAGCGCCACTTCCGGCAGCTCGTGGACTACGACTTCACGGCGCGTATGGAGGGCGACCTCGACCGGATCGCAGCCGGAGCCGAGGAGCGCGTGGACTGGCTCAGCCGCTTCTACTTCGGCGGCGGGGACGATCCAGGCCTACACGACCTCGCGACCGAGCACCTCGACGAGATCGACGCTCGTGCCGTCAACTCGATCCCGATCGTCGGGAGCGACATCGTCGTCAGGGTTGGCCGCTACGGCCCCTACCTCGAGCGAGGCGAAGAGCGCGCGAGCCTTCCCGTGGACCTCGCACCGGACGAGCTCACCGCGGCCCGCGCGGACGAGATCCTCGCTCAACCCGACGGCCGCGTGCTCGGGACTGATCCCGACTCCGGCCACGAGATCGTCGTCCGCTCCGGCCGCTACGGCCCCTATGTCACCGAAATCCTCCCCGAGGGCGACGGGACGAAGCCGCGGACGGGATCGCTGCTCAAGTCCATGTCACCGGAGACGGTGACGCTCGAGGACGCCCGGCGGCTGCTTTCTCTCCCACGAGTCGTCGGAACCGTCGACGGCGAGGACGTGACCGCACAGAACGGGCGGTATGGGCCGTACGTGAAGAAGGGCGACGAGTCGCGCTCGCTCGAGACCGAGGAGCAGCTCTTCACCGTCACCCTGGAGGACGCGATCGCGCTCCTCGCGCAGCCTCCACGGCGGCGGGGTCGCGGCGCTTCACGCGCGCCGCTCAAAGAGCTCGGGCCTGATCCGGCGACGGGACGCCCGATCGTCGTCAAGGATGGGCGCTTCGGACCGTACGTGACCGACGGCGAGACGAACGCGAGCCTGCGGCGCGGCGACAGCGTCGAGGCGATCACACCGGAAAGAGCGACCGAGCTCCTCGCCGAGAGGCGCGCGAAGACCGCCGGTTAACGGGGTGTTAGGAGTGGTTTGCACCGTCCGGGAGATCGGCGATGATCTAACTCGCCTGGGGCGCGAGCGTCTCAGGTGATGGGCCCGCCGGCTCTGACAGTGTGCGCGCCGTGAACCGTCGAAGCGCTAGCAGCGGAATACCACGGTAGGACGCAGACGTTGACGAGCTTGTGACGCCTCGCAAGGCGCTCGAAGCGTGGAAAGAAAAGGAAACCGCCCATACACTCCGTAAGTTTGTTGCTTCCCCGGACCAACCGTCGCGAAAGGACTGAACACCAACTTGACGCAGAACCAGCTCATCGAACTGCTCGAGTCCGAGCACCTGAAGGCCCTGATCGAGCGCGGCGAGGAGCGCGGAGGCCATCTCGAGGCCGCCGAGCTCGAGGCGTTCGTCGTCGAGCACGACCTCGGCGAGGAGGAGGCCGAGCTTCTCCAGCGGGAGCTCGAGGCCCACTCGATCGAGATCGCGCAGGCCGACGCCGATGCGGAGAAGGAGACGGCAGAGGCCGCGAAGTACGAGGCCGACGCCGTGTCCGGCGCAGCGGACAGCCTGCAGCTGTTCCTCGCAGACGTCGGTCGCCACAAGCTCCTGACGGCATCCGAGGAAGTCGCGCTGGCGAAGCGGATCGAGCGCGGAGACCCGGTCGCCAAGCGGACGATGATCGAGTCGAACCTTCGACTCGTCGTATCGATCGCCAAGGGCTATCGCGGTCTCGGCGTCCCGTTCCTCGACCTCATCCAGGAGGGCACGCTCGGGCTCAACCGCGCGGTCGAAAAGTTCGACTGGCGGCGCGGATTCAAGTTCTCGACGTACGCGACATGGTGGATTCGCCAGTCCGTGCAGCGCGCCGTCGCAAACCACGCGCGGACGATTCGCGTGCCCGTGCACGTCGTCGAGCGGCAGCAGAAGCTGTCCCGCGCCGCGCGACGGCTCGAGGTCGAGCTCGGCCGCGAGGCGACGAAGCAGGAGCTCGCCGAGGCGACCGGGCTGCCGATCCAGCACGTGGACGAGGCACTCGGCGCGGCCCATGCGTCCGTCTCGCTGAATCAGACCGTCGGCGCGGACGACGAGGGCGAGCTCGGCGATCTCTTCGCCGATCGCGAGGCTGCGGATCCGTTCGACGAGGCTGAGGAGTCCCTCCGCCGGCAGAGCATTCGGCGGGCGCTCGACGCGCTCCCCGAGCGCGAGCGGCGAATCCTCGAGCTTCGCTTCGGGTTCGAGGGGGAGCCGTGGACACTCGAGGCGATCGGGCACGAGCTCGATCTGACCCGCGAGCGGGTTCGTCAGCTCGAGGGCCAGGCGCTGAAGCGGCTCGAGGCGCTCCGCGACCTGGCAGGCCTCGCGGCCTGACGCGACCTTGCAGGCCTAGCGGCCTGACACGATCTGGCAAGCCTCGCGGCCTGAAGCCGCCTCGCCGGGCTCGCAGCGCAGGCGTGAGCTCAGCCGGAGGATGAATCGACGGGCGGGCTTTGCCCGCCCGTCGTGTTTCCAGGCTGCGTTTCGGCTCGCCTCCTGGCCGCTTCGCCCAACGCCTGCTCGTCGTAGAGATGACACTCGACGTCGACGTCTCCCGCCGGCAGAAGCCGTGGCTCGATCGGCTCGTGCCATTCGACGTCCACGCCCCGCTCGTCAGCCGTGATCCGCCGCACGCCGCGCCAGAAAGGATCCTCGGGATCGTCGGTTCGTAGCGCGGCGAGAAGCTCGTGGATCTGGTGTCCCGATGTGTTCTTGGCCGCCCCGAGCCGCACCTTGGAGCCAGGCTCGGCGAGAGTCGTGTCCGACTGGAACAGCGCCTGCTCCGCCTCGTACTGCTCCGGGCCCTGCGCTGCCCAGCGCGCTTCGAGGAGGTCGCGAAGATCTCTGGTCTCCCAGCCGCACACCTCGAACGCCGCCGGGCATCGCGGATGGAACGAGCACCCGAGCGGCGGCCGCGCTGCGTCCGGAACTTCTCCGCGCGGGAGGTCCCGCGGCACCGTCTTCCGCGGATCGGGCTCGGGAATCGCGCGCAGCAGCGCTTTCGTGTACGGATGCTTCGGATCCTCGTAGATCGCCTCCGATGGACCGATCTCGACGATTCGGCCGAGGTACAGGATCGCGATGCGGTCGCAGAAGAACTTGGCGGTCGCGAGATCGTGGGTGATGTAGAGGTACGTGAGGTCGAGCTCCGACTTCAGGCGGAGCATGAGCTCCAGGATCTTCGCCCGGACGCTCATGTCAAGCATCGAGACAGGTTCATCCGCCACGAGGAGGAGCGGGTTGAGGATGATCGCGCGCGCGATCACCGCCCGCTGCTTCTGCCCTCCCGAGAGGTCGGACGGATACTTGGCCATGAACTGCTCCGCGGGGGAGAGCCCGACGGTCTCCAGCGTCTCCGCCACGCGGAGTCGCAGCTCGTCGCCGGACGCGATCCGATGGATCTGCAGCGGGTGACCAACGGACTGCTCGATCGTCATCGCCGGGTTCAGCGAGGCGTGTGGGTCCTGGAAGACAATCTGGACACCGCGGCGGAGCCTCCGGAGCTCTCGAGAGCTCATCTGCGTGATGTCTCGCCCGTCGAACACCACGCTTCCCTCGGTGGCCTTGACGAGCCCGAGCAGCGTGCGTCCGAGCGTGGTCTTCCCGCTGCCGGACTCACCGACGAGACCGAGGACCTCGCCTTTGCGGAGATCGAGGGAGACGTCGTCGACGGCCTTGACGTAGCCGGCCTCGCGGCCGAGCAGTCGCTGCCCGAACGACCCACGAATCGGGTAGTAGGTCTTCAGATGCCGTACGGAGACGAGAGGCGATTCCCCCTCGACCAGGGCGCCGGCCGGTGCCAGCTCCGCTTCCATCTCACGCCTCCTCGGCCACGGCGATCTCCTCGCGCTCGAGCTCCGATGTCCCGCCTGCGGGAATAGCCTCGTCGGGGCCGTGGAGCCAGCAGCTCACACGGCGCGCGTCCTGCAGACGAACTTCGACCGGGTTCCGAGCCGCGCAGACCACCATCGCATCCGGGCAGCGCGGGTGGAAGCGACATCCGTGCGGCGGGTCGATGAGATTCGGCGGCGCGCCGGGAATCGAGTGGAGCGTCGACGTCTCCAGAGAGATCGTCGATCGGAGCAGCTCACGCGTGTAGGGGTGAGCCGGCTCGGTGAAGACCTCTCGCGCGAGGCCCTCCTCGACGATCTTCCCCGCGTACATCACGGCGACGCGATCGCAGGCCTCCGCGACGATCCCGAGGTTGTGTGTGATGAGGAGAAGCGCCGTCCCGAAGTTCTTGCGGAGGTCGGCGAGGATGCTCAGGATCTGCGCCTCGACGATGACGTCCAGAGACGTCGTCGGCTCGTCTGCGATCAGGAGCCGGGGGCGCAAGACCAGCGCGAGGGCGATCATGATGCGCTGCCGCATACCGCCCGAGAACTCGTGCGGGTACTGGCGGAACCTCGTCGGTGGAATCCCCATCCGCCCGAGCGTCTCGAGCGACCGATCCCGGATCTCGCGGTCGGTGAGGCTCGACTCGTGCTGCTCGAGCGTCTCCCGGAAGTGATCTTCGATCCGCATGACCGGGTTCAGCCTCGTCATGGGCTCCTGGAAGATGAGCCCGAGATCTGGGCCGCGGAGCCTCCGTAGCTCCTTGTCGGACATCCCGACGAGGTTTCGATTTCCGTAGATCACCTCGCCGTCCGAGACGGCGCCCTCGGGCAGGAGACCGATGATCCCACGGCCGAGCGTCGACTTCCCGCACCCAGACTCGCCGACGAGCCCGACGACCTCGCCCGCGTCGATGTCGAGGGAGACGCGGTCCACCGCCCGCACCGGCCCCCGCGGCGTCCCGTAGTAGACGCGCAGGTCGCGCACCGAGACAACCGCTGCGGTCAAAGCGCCGTCTCGGACTCCGCGGCGTCGATCTCGGCGAAGTCGACCTTCACCTTGGGACGCTGGCGGAGGACCGGGTTGATCGTCTCGTTGAGCCCTTCGCCGAGCAGGGTGAGACCCGTCACGAGGAGCACGATCGCAAGGCCGGGGAAGAGCGCCGTCCACCAGATGCCGGACGAGGCATCCGACACGGCGCGCTGGATGTCGTACCCCCACTCGGCTGCCTGCGTCGGCTGGATCCCGTACCCGAGGAATCCGAGCGCCGCGAGCGTGAGGATCGCGTCCGCCGCGTTCAGCGTCGCGAGCGGCGGCACGTTCTGGACGACGTTGAAGAAGACGTACTTGCGAATGACGGTGAACGGCCTCGCACCGAGCGCGCGGGCAGCTTCGACGTACGGCTCCTCGCGGATGCTGATCGTGTGGTTGCGGACGACGCGGAAGTAGAGCGGGATGTACGCGACCGTGATGGCGATCGCGGCGGTGAGGATCCCCTGCCCGATGCTTCCCGAGAGGAGGAACGCGATCACGATCGCGAGCAAGAGGAAGGGGAATGCGAGCATCGCGTCCATGACGAGAACGAGGATGCGATCGAGCTTCCCGCCGAAGTACCCCGAGACGAGCCCGATCGGGATTCCGATGGAGAGCGACATGGCGAGCGAGACGAGAACGACCTTGAGCTCGGTCCGCGCGCCCCAGATGACTCGCGACAGCACGTCGGTCGACTGGACGGTGGTCCCCATCCAGTGCTCGCTCGAAGGTTTGGCGAGCTGAGGGAACCGATGGCCGTTCGCCTGGAACTGGTCGAACGCGTACGGGGAGATCAGCGGGGCGAAGATCGCCATCAGGATGAACCCAAGAGTGATCAGCACCCCGGCCCAGAGCATCACACGGCCGGTCCCGCGGACCTCGCGGATGGGAGCGAACGCCCGGCGCACTCCGAGGAGACGGGTGGAGCCCGAGGACTGCGCGATCGGAGCGACTTCGGCCGGTGTGGCCATTAGTACCGAATCCTCGGGTCGATGTACGCGTTGATGAAGTCGATGATCACGCTGACGATCACGACGACGACCGCGAAGACGACGACGATCCCCTGCACGGCGGCGTAGTCGCGGTTGGCCAGATACGTGACGAGTTCGTGGCCCATTCCGGGCCAGTTGAACGTCGTCTCCGTCAACACAGCGCCGCCGAGGAGCAACGCCATCGTCAGCCCCACGATCGTGATCACGGGGACGAGGGCATTTCGAAATGCATGGTCGTAGACGACCGACCGCTCGCTGACCCCGCGAGCGCGTGCGGCCTCGATGTAGTCGTCCTTCATCGTCCGCATGACGTTCACGCGGATGAGCCGGATGAAGACGCCCGCTGTGACGAGCCCGAGCGTGACCGCCGGAAGGATCAGATGCCTGATGATGTCTCCGAGCGCGCTCCAGTTCCGGTCCCAAATCGCGTCGATCGTGTAGATGTTCGTGTGGGTCACGAGCGTCGCCTGGGTGATCGGGCTCGCTCGGTCGGAGGTCGGGAGCCAACCCAGGTAGGAACCGAAGAAGAGCTGGGCCATGAGGCCGAGGAAGAACACCGGGGTCGCGTAGATGATGATCCCGAAGAGACGACCGCCGGCGTCGATGGGGCTGTCTCTGAAGCGGCCCGCGAACAGGCCGACGACGACGCCGACGACGATCGCGACGATCATCGCGAAGAACGTGAGCTCGAGAGTCGCGGCGCCGTTCGTCTTGACGATGTCCGTGACGGGTCGCCGGTCGGTGATGGTCGTGCCGAGGTTGCCGTGCGCGATCTGGCTGAGGTACTCCCAGTACTGCTGGTAGATCGGCTTGTCGTACCCGAGCTCGTGCTTGATCTCTTCGATGACGCTCGGAGGCGCGTGTCCACCGAGCGCAGCCGAGATCGGGTCACCCGGCGCGACGCGCATGAGGAAGAAGACGAACGTCAGGAGGATGAAGATCGTCGGGATCACGAGCAGGAGGCGCGTGATGGCGTAGCGCCGAAGTGATGTTCCCTGACCGCTCATCTCTGGTTCACGACGTCCGAGCCACGCTCGTCAGCGCAGAAACGAAAAGGTAGCCCTGACGAGCCTGCCGCACCCGGCCGATGAGCCGAAGCGTCCTGCGTAGAAGAGCAGAAGGGACGCGGTCAGCGCCCCTCTGCTCCGTCTTGTCGTGCCTTAGGACTTCGACAGCTTCCAGAACCGCATGTACACGGTCGGGTTGAGCGTGGTCGGGATCCCGTGCACGTTCGTGCGGCCGACCGCGATCATCCTGCCCTGCCAGACCGGCACGATCGGCACGTCCTTGGCCGCGAGCGCCTGGATCCTGCGCATGACGGCGTTCCTCGCCGCGAACGACTTCGAGGCGAGCTCGAGCTTGATCAACGCCTGCATCTTCGGATCGTTGTAGCCGCTCTCCGTGAACGTGTCGTTGCGGTAGAACGGCACGAGGTAGTCCTCAGCATCCGGATAGTCCGGGAACCAGCCGAGCTGGAACGCGTTGTACTGCGTGCCGAGAGCAGCGCTGTACTGCGCCCACTCGGCCGACTTCAGCGTGACCTTGAACACGCCACCCTTTTCGAGACCGCGCTTGATCTCGGCGTACTCGTCGGCCGACGAGTCACCGTAGTGAGTCGGCGTCCACCAGATCTCGAGCGGGAACGGCATCTGCAAGCCCGCTGCCGTCAAGGCAGCCTTCGCCTTCGCGACGCTCGGCACCCGACCATAGGTCGTGGCGAACGAGTCGACGTGCGAGGGATAGCCGGCGGGCGGCATCGAGTACAGCGGCGTGACGAAGCCGTGATACACGCGGGTCGCGATCGTCTGCCGCGGCATCAGGTACGCGACCGCCTTGCGAACGGCGATGTTGTTCGTCGGCTGCCGCGTGACGTTGAACGTCAAGTAGCGGATCGTTCCGCCCGCGCCGAGGTAGACCTTGACTCCCTTCGTGTGCTGGAGCGACTGCAGCTCCGTGGGCGTGAAGGTCTGGTACGCCATGTCGATCTCGCCCTTCTGCAGAGCGAGCTTCATGGTCGACGACTTCGAGTAGTAGTTGATGATCAGCGTGCTGTTGCGCGGCTTCGGCCCCCAGTAGTTGGGGTTCGCCTGGAAGACCGCCTGCTGGCCGGGCGTGTACTTGACGAGCTTGTACGGACCGGTGCCGACCTGCTGCGCCGTGTTCGAGAGCAGGCTGTCCGCCTTGTACGGGCCGCTGCTCGGAACGATGTTGCAGCACTGAGTCGCGAGAATCGCGGGCCACGTGACCTGCGGTGACTTGAGGTGGAACGTGACGGCGTACTTGCCGTTCGTCGTCACGCTCTTGAGGTTGCCGAGGAGAGGCGACGGCGAGTTAGCCGCGGCCTGCTTCTCGACCTGTTTGTTCGTGACCCGGTCGATCGAGAACTTCACGTCCGCCGAGTCGAAGGGCGAGCCGTCCTGGAAGGTGACGCCCTTCCTCAGGTTGCAGCGCCACGTCCGGAGCGTTCCGACCGAGAAGCACTTCGTCGCGAGCTCGGGCTCGAGCTTCGTGTTGTTCCGGTACTGCATCAGGTGCTCGAACACCTGGAAGTCGAGCGTGAACGTGCCGTAGTCGTACGTTCCCGCCGGATCGATGTTCGTGACCGAGTCCGTCGTGCCGTCGACGAGCGTGCTGGCCGAGGCCGAGGTCCCGCCCGAGAAGGCGGATTCGCCCACACCTGCGCCGACGACGCCGACAACGAGGACGACGAGGGCGGCAAGTGCACCCACTCGCCAGCTCAGCAAGCGTTGTTTCATCGATTCCCCTTTCTCCATCCGTTCTCCCGTCCGGTGAGCCCTGGCACCTTACCGGGCCGCGGATTCGTCTGTGTCTGGATTGAGACGCTCCACAGGCCGCCGAGTTGAGCCCGATGTCGCATCCCTCGTTCGAGCGAAAGCACGCCGGGTGACCTAAAGCGGTGCCTCAAGCCCGCCGATACCGCGGTTGTGGACGCCGCTGAGCGCAAGGAGATCCTGAGCCGTTACCGCGATCACAGCCGCCGCTTCGAGGCAGCTGCTGCCCGCCGGAGCACGAGCCGGCACGGCTCGGTCATCCCGTTCACGCCACCGACGGCGCGGGAGATCGGTCAGGACCCGACTGCCCGCGAGATCGAGGTGCTCCAGCTCGTCGCGGACGGCCTCGTCAACCGCGAGATCGGCGAGCGCCTCTTCCTGTCGGAAGAGACAGTGAAGTCACACGTCAGGCACCTGCTCGCGAAGCTTCAAGCGCGCAGCAGAGCCCACGCCGTAGCCGTTGGCTTCCGGCGTGGGCTCATTGCGTAACTGCAGCCGTCAGCATCCTTTCTCCATCCGGGCCGTTCCCCCGATGCTTCCCCCGAAAGAGGGATGCCCACCCCCAGTGGAGAACCGAGGATGAGACGGCTCTACCAGATCTTCGAGCCCCTCCGCATACGCATGACTCCTAGGTTGGGAACTGACGGCAACCGCATCGTATACCCCATTCGAGGGATGGTGCAAGGCATGGGTGCAAGAGTTCGGCGAGTTGACGGCGCCACGATGGCGTACGTCGCTGTCCTTGTCGCTGCGACTCTGCTGATCGCAACCGGCCTGATCGCTGCTGGCTACACGCTCGAGGACCCGGTTACCGTTCTCGTCTTAGCTGGTGCCGCCGCTCTCGCGGAGCGGGGAGACGTACAGCTTTCGACGACCACCGAGCAGTCGATCTCGCTCGTCCCCACGTTGTTCGCCGCGGTGCTGTTCGGGCCGCTGGCAGCGGGGTTAGTCGGCGCAGCGTCAATGCTCGGCGAACCCGAACTCTTCTCGGCTCGAGATCCCGATCGAGCGCCTCGACTGAAGTGGGCGACCTATACCTGCGCCCGGTTCATCGGGGGTGCCGCAACAGGGCTAGTGGCCACCGCGGTGTTGGGCGTCCTCTCCACTGATTTCGGTGGGCTTGTCGCCGCATCGCTATTGGCAGCGGCAGTCGGCGAGTTGGTTAACTTGATCTTTGTAGCGTCGACAGCACGAGTCCGAGGCTATCGACTGCGCGACGTCGGCATCTTTACTCCGCTGCTACTGCTTGCAGCACCCATTTATGCACCGATTGTCGCCTTGCTTGCTCTCATCTACATCGAGGTCTCGCCTTGGACGCTCGTCCTCTTCCTCGTACCTGCGCTTGCAATCGAGCGACTTTACGGCCTCTATCAGGACGAACGTCGCTTGGCGGCCGATCTGTCCAGAGCGAACGAGACGCTCGAACGTGCGAACCTGCAGTTCGCGGCTGCGCTGATCGCGACTCTCGATGCGCGGGATCAATACACGGCCGGCCATTCCGCGGCCGTCGCGATCTACTCGCGCGACATCGCGCAACGCATGGGGTTGCCAGAA
>DASSQE010000141.1:0-6940 GCA_035702645.1 Gaiellaceae bacterium | reverse complement strand
GGCCCGGCTCCCGGGGCAGCGACCATCGCCCGCTACCGCGACGAACTGGGGCTGCGACTCGTCCCTGGGACAGGCCCGCTGGCCGCGGTCGTCCCCGGGGCCTTCGGCGGTTGGCTCGCCCTCCTCCGCGACTTCGGCACGTGGCGGCTCGAGGAGGTGCTCGCGTTCGCGATCGGCTACGCGGACCACGGCTACCCGCTGCATCAACGGATCGCGGCCACGATCGAGCTCCATCGGGAGCTGCTCTCGGGGTGGGAGGGGTCGGCGGAGCTCTACCTGCCTCCCCCGAAGCCGGGAGCGCTCTTTCGCAATCCGGCGCTCGCCGCGACCTATCGCCGGATCGTCGAGGAGAGCCGCGGAGGCTCGCGCGAGGAGGAGATCGAGCGTGCGCGGGCCGCGTTCTACGAGGGGTTCGTCGGTGAGGAGATCGATCGCTTCGTGGCCGCCGAAGGTGGCTTTCTCACAGGCGCCGACCTGGCGGCCTGGCGGGCCACGATCGAGCCGGTCGCCACCTTCGACTACCGGGGCCTCACCGTGTGCAAGACGCTTCCCTGGGGAGCCGGGCCAGTCGGACTGCAGCAGCTCGCGCTTCTCGAGGGTTTCGACCTCGCGGAGCTCTCGGAAGCCGAGTTCGTGCACGTGGTCACCGAGTGCGCCAAGCTCGCTCTCGCCGACCGGGACGCTCTCTACGGGGATGCGGACGTCCCGCTCGACCTCCTCCTCTCGCGTGAGTACAACGACGAGCGGCGTGCGCTCGTCTCCGGCGAGGCAGCCGAGGCCTGCGAGCCCGGGATGGGCCGGTTGCCGACGCTGGTCGACCTCGCCGCGACCGCCGGCTCGGGCGAGCCGACGCGCGGCGACACCGTCCATCTCGACGTCGCCGACCGGTTCGGGAACATGGTCTCGGCAACGCCGAGCGGCGGGTGGCTGTCGAGCTCGCCGGTGATTCCGTCCTTCGGCTGGCCGCTGGGGACGCGAGCGCAGATGTTCTGGCTCGAGGAGGGCCTGCCGTCGTCGTTGCGCCCCGGCACCCGCCCGCGGACGACGCTCTCGCCGGGCCTCGCGCTCCGCGAGGGCAAGCCGTACCTCGCCTGGGGAACTCCGGGCGGAGATCAGCAGGAGCAGTGGGCGCTGCACGTCTTCCTGCGGCACGTCGATCTCGGCCTGGATCTGCAGGCGGCGATCGACGCGCCCGAGTTCCACACCGACCACCTCGTCTCGTCGTTCTACCCGCGCGGGATCGAGCCGAGGTCGCTCTCACTCGAGTCGCGCTTCGGCGCGAGGACGATTGCCGACCTGACGCGGCGCGGGCACGAGATCGCCCTGTGGCCGGACTGGTCCCTCGGCCGCGTCAGCGCCGTGGCCCGGGAGCCGGACGGCCTTTTTCGCGCGGGCGCGAACGCACGCGGGATGCAGGGGTACGCCGTCGGTCGCTAGGCCAACGACAGCTCGGGCGGGCCGGCCGTCTCGACCCGATCTCGACCGTTGCGCTTCGCCGCGTAGAGAGCCTCGTCGGCCCGCCGCACGAACTCGGCTGCGCTCTCCGTCCCGTCCCACGTCGCGATGCCGATCGAGCAGGTCTGCCCGCCGGGGGTCGCCCGGCGCATCCGCTCGGCGACGGTGAAAGCGGGCATCGTGTCGCAGTCGGGCAGGAGCACAGCCAGTTCCTCGCCGCCGTAGCGCGTGAGCATGTCGCCCGAGCGCAGCGTCCCTGCCCAGGCGCGCGCGGCCTCGCGCAGAAGGTCGTCGCCCGCCTGGTGCCCCTCGCGGTCGTTGAACAGCTTGAAGCGGTCGAGGTCGAGGAGCGCGATCGAGAGTGGTGACGCGGTGCGGGTCGCCCGGGCGAGAGCCCGTGGAAGCTCGTGCTCCCAGGCGCGCCGGTTCGGGAGGCCCGTGAGCTCGTCCGTCAACGATTGCCGGCTCAGCTGGGCGAGCAGGTCGGCGCGCTCGATCGCAGCGCCCGCCTCGAGCGCCAGCACGGAGAGCGCCTGTGCGTGGCGATGGCTCGGCTCCTCGATTCGCTCGGCCCAACCGACGGCGAGGGCGCCGACGGCTCGCTCGCCCTGGAGGATCGGCTCGAACAGCGCCGAGACGACCGCGGGCGCCGAAGCGCGCATCCGCCGCGCCTGGGGGTCGGTCGCGGCATCGGGCACGAAGAGCGAATCACCGGTCATGAGCACGGTCGCGCTTCCTGCCGGCTCGTCGACGACGTGAACGCGGATCGGCTCGCTCTCGAGCCCGGCCGACGCGGTCACGACGAGCCAGTCGCCATCACGCTCGACGACCGTGGCCGCGACGCCGCCCGCGACCTCGAGCGCCGCATCGCACACGAGTTGCCGGACGTTCGGGGACGTCGACGCTTCGCGGACGACCTGCGCGATCCTCGCCATCGTGCGCTCGCTCTCCTCGAGCTCCGCCGCCCGCTGCTCCGCCTGGCGAGCCTTCTCCCGGGCGTCGTGCATGAGTGCCTCGACCGAGAAGCCGACGACAAGCGAGACCCCGGTCCAGAGGATCGCCCGGCGCCATTCCGCTTCGCTGAACGTGCTGCTTCCGTACACGAGCGGGGCAAGGAAGAGCGTCGCTCCTGCGAGGGTGCCGATCGCCACCTCCCACGGGCCGAGGGTGAGGGCGATCCAGAGGATCGGCAGGATTGCGAGCGGCGCGTAGCCGGACGACGATCCTCCCTGCGATTCGCGGAGCAGCCCGATCACGACGAAGTACGCGAGCGGGGGGAGGACGTACGTGTAGCGGGGCAGGCGCGACCAGGGCACGGTCAGACCCGCGATCGCGATCAGCACGGTGAGGACGATGGCTGCGAGGGCCATACCGGGCGCGGTCGGCTTCGGCGGAATAGCAATCGCGACGAGTGCGAGCGCGCCCATCGCTCCGAAGGGGAGGAAGCGTCGTCTGATCGCGCGCTCGAGTGAACTACGCCGCATGCCCTGTAGATCGGCAGCCGGTCGCGCCCGCTTGACGCACGGGGTATGCAGCCGAGCCTCGATAGCGTGTCGCCGTGTCCGACGAACGCTCGCGATCCTATGGCTGGGAGGACCCCCTCGCGACCCTCGCCGACACTGCGGACCTATCGGGCCTCGAAGCGATCCGGCAGGTCGCATCCGGTGAGCTTCCGCAGCCGCCGATCGCGGCGACTCTCGGCTTCCGGCTCGTCTCGGCCGAAGAGGGAAAGGCCGTGTTCGAGTGCGAGCCTGCGGAGTTCCACTACAACCCGATCGGGACCGTGCACGCCGGCCTCGCCTCGACGCTCCTCGACTCGGCGATGGGGTGCGCATTCGTGACGACGCTCGAGCACCTGGTCGGCTGGACGACGCTCGAGCTGAAGGCCAACTTCACCCGGCCGCTCACGGTCGACACCGGCCTCGTCCGCTGCACGGGTACCGTCGTGCACCCGGGTCGCACCGTGGCGACCACGGAAGCGCGGCTCGAGGACGAGCAGGGACTGCTGTACGCGCACGGAACGAGCACGATCCTCGTCCTCGACGGACGCGGAGACAGGCGCTAGCCTGAGCACATGCGCCGCGAGCACGAGGCAGCGATGCAGTCCCCGGTAGCCCCGCGGCGCCGACGCTAGCGCGCGGACGCCGCGACCCCGCCTCCCTAGACTCACCGCCCATGGACCCGCGCTACGACCCCAGCGCTGTCGAGCAACGCTGGCAGACGACCTGGGAGGAAGAGGGTCTCTACGCCGCGGGCGCGGGGGCCCACCGGCCCGACACGTTCGTCGTCATGCACCCGCCGCCCAACATCTCGGGCTCGCTGACGATCGGCCACGTCCTCCAGCTGTCGATCGAGGACACGCTCGTGCGCTGGTCGCGGATGCGCGGCTACGACACGCTCTTCCAGCCGGGGTACGACCACGCGGGGATCTCTACCTGGGCGGCCATCGGACGGACGCTCGCGAAGGAGGGGAAGAGTCAGCGCGACCTCGGACGCGAAGGGTTCGACGCCTACGTCCAGGAATGGCTCGCACGCTACGGCGGCACGATCATGTCGCAGTTCCGCTGGGTCGGCGCCTCGCTCGACTACGGGCGCACACGCTTCACGATGGACGACGGCTACTACCGCGCGGTCATCCGCTGGTTCGTCCACCTGTATCGGCGCGGCTGGATCTACCGGGACAACCGAATCTCGAACTGGTGCCCGCGCGACCGCACCGCGCTGTCCGACCTCGAGCTCGAGCCGGAGGAGGTCGACGACACTCTCTTCTTCATCGGCTACCCGCTCGCGGACGGCTCGGGTCACGTGACGATCGCGACGGTGCGACCTGCCACGATCCTCGCGGACACCGCGGTCGCCGTCCACCCGGACGACGAGCGCTACCGCGACCTTGTCGGAAGGGAGGTGGTCGTCCCGTACGTCGAGCGGCGCGTTCCGATCGTGGCCGACGAGCAGGTCGATCGTGAGTTCGGCACGGGCGCCCTGAAGGTGACGCCGGGCCACGACCCGCTCGACTTCGAGATCGGGCGGGCGCACGGTCTCGACGAGCTCGTCGTGATAGGCCTGGACGGGCGCATGAGCGCAGAGGCGGGCGAGCTCGCCGGCTTGACCCAGCAGGAAGCCGGCGAGCGCGTCATCGAGTGGGCGCGTGAGAGGGGGCTGATCGAGCGGCAGGAGCCGTACCGTCACGCCGTCCCGACCTGTGAGCGCTGCCACTCGCGAGTGGAGCCGCTGATCATGCTCCAGTGGTGGTGCGCCATGGACGAGCTGGCGGCGCCCGCGATCGCGGCGGTCGAGGACGGCGGTGTCCGGTTCACGCCCGAGCGCTTCGCGCGTGTCTACCTCGACTGGATGCGAAACGTGCGTCCGTGGTGCATCTCGCGCCAGATCTGGTGGGGCCACCGCATCCCGGTCTGGTACTGCCCGGACGGGCATCTGACGGTCGAGGAGGATGCGCCCGCAGCGTGCGCCGAGTGCGGCTCTGCCGAGCTGCGCCAGGAGGAGGACGTCCTCGACACGTGGTTCTCCTCCGCGCTCTACCCGTTCGCTACGCTCGGCTGGCCGGACGAGACGCCTGAGCTTGCGTCCTACTACCCGGGCTCCGTGCTCGCGACCGCGCGGGACATCATCTTCCTCTGGGTCGCGCGGATGGTGTTCTCCGGGCTCGAGTTGCTCGGCGAGAAACCGTTCGGCGACGTCCTCATCCACTCGACGCTCCTCAATCCCGAGGGCAGGCGGATGTCGCGCACGCTCGGGACGGGCATCGATCCCGAGGACGCCCTCGAGCCGTACGGGGCCGACGCGACGCGCTACGGCCTGCTCAAGGTCACCTCCACACAGGACGCGCGCTTCTCGTTCGACTCGATCGAAGAGGGACGCCGGCTCGCGATCAAGCTCTGGAACGTCGCTCGGCTGATCCTTGCCAATGCGGGTGACGCACGGCCGGAGGTCGCCCCCCGAGATCTCGAGGAGCGCTGGATCCTCGCGCGCATCGACGCCGCGCGCGCCGAGGCCGATGAGCACCTCGCCCGCCTCGAGCTCGCGCCGGTGACCGCCGTGCTCTACCACCTGACGTTCGACGACTTCTGCGACTGGTACGCCGAGGCGGTCAAGCCGCGGCTGTACGGCGGAGACGGGGACGCGCGGGCGACCGCGCTCGCCGCGCTCGAGCGTCTCCTCGCGCTGCTCCATCCCGTCATGCCGCACGTCACGGAGGAGATCTGGACGCAGCTTCCGGTCCGCGAGGCGCGGCTGATCGTCTCGCCCTGGCCGGAGCCGGACGAACGCTTCTCAGCCGACGAGCACGCGCTCGACCGCGTGCAGGAAGCCGCGCAGATCTTCCGTCGGAGTGCCGTCCAGGTCGAGCTCGGCTCGGACGACGAGCGCCGCATCTTCGCGGCGGTCGTGCGACCGGAGCGAACGCGCGCGGACGGCAACGCGGACGCCGAGATCGCGCGCCTCCGGAGCGAGGTCGCACGAGCCGAGGGGATGCTCGCGAACGAGCGCTTCGTCGCGAACGCGCCTGCGGAGGTCGTCGAAGCCGAGCAGGAGAAGCTCGAGCGCTACCGTCGGGAGCTGGCCGCGCTCGAAGGGTCCTGAGCCCGCGGCCGCCGGCGGCCGCGCTTCAGGGCCTGCGCGCGACGGAACTCTGCCGGGCAGATTCCCGTCTGACGCACGGGGCCGGCGGGACGGGTCCGGCCCCTACGATGCGCCGCATGACCGCCGGCGAGTGGCTCGACGAGCTCTCCCCGTGGCCCCGTGACGGCTTCGGGCTCGACCGCATGCGCGAGCTGCTCGCCGCCCTCGACGATCCGCAGGACGCATACCCGGCGATCCACGTCGTCGGGACGAACGGGAAGTCGACCGCGACGATCACAATCGAGCAGCTTCTCCTCGCCGAGGGGTTGTCGGTCGGCTCGACGATCTCGCCGCACGTCGCGAATTGGACGGAGCGCATCCGCCTCGACGGCGCCGAGGCCGACTTCGAGACGGCGATCGCGCGTGTCCGCCGAGCCGCCGAGGCGCTCGACGCGACCCAGTTCGAGATCGTCACCGCTGCCGCGCTGGCCGCGTTCGCCGACGTCGGCGTCGACGTCGCCGTTGTCGAGGCCGGGCTCGGTGGACGGCTCGACGCGACGAACGTGCTCCGGACACGCGTTGTCCTGCTCACGAACGTCGGGCTCGAGCACACCGACGTCCTGGGCGACACGGTCGAGGCGATCGCGCGGGAGAAGCTCGCGGTCGCGCCGCCGGGTTGCGTCGTCCTCCTCCCCGACGACACGTTCGCACACCTCGTTCCCGGCCGCGACGTTCGCACAGGCCGAGCGCGCGAGGCGGCGGAGGCGTTCGTCCGGCATACGATCGAGGCGGAGGTCGACGTCTCGCTGCCCGGACGCTTCGAGCGGCGTGGCGCGGAGATCCGGGACGGCGCGCACAATCCCGACGGTGCGCGGTACCTCGTCGAGCGCCTGCCTCCGGGCGACCT